>NZ_AP018365.1:2767500-3070000 GCF_016756395.1 Streptomyces sp. SN-593 | reverse complement strand
GTCAAGTGATTCCGCGCCGACAATGTAGCGGGGCTCAAGCGTACCGCCGAAGTCGTGTCATTCGTACATGAGGGCCAACGCCCGTACGGATGGGTAGGGGAGCGTCGTGTGCCGGGTGAAGCCGCCGTGTAAGCGAGTGGTGGATGGTTCACGAGTGAGAATGCAGGCATGAGTAGCGATACAAGAGTGGGAAACTCTTGCGCCGATTGACTAAGGGTTCCTGGGTCAAGCTGATCTGCCCAGGGTAAGTCGGGACCTAAGGCGAGGCCGACAGGCGTAGTCGATGGACAACCGGTTGATATTCCGGTACCCGCTTTGAAGCGCCCAGTACTGAACCGAGCGATGCTAAGGCCGTGAAGCCGCCTCTGATCTCTTCGGAGTGAGGGGGAGTGGTGGAGCCGCTGAACCGGACTTGTAGTAGGTAAGTGATGGGGTGACGCAGGAAGGTAGTCCAGCCCGGGCGGTGGTTGTCCCGGGGTAAGGGTGTAGGACGTTGTCCAGGTAAATCCGGGCAGCTTTAAGTCTGAGACCTGATGCCGAGCCGATTGTGGTGAAGTGGATGATCCTATGCTGTCGAGAAAAGCCTCTAGCGAGTTTCAAGGCGGCCCGTACCCTAAACCGACTCAGGTGGTCTGGTAGAGAATACCGAGGCGTTCGGGTGAACTATGGTTAAGGAACTCGGCAAAATGCCCCCGTAACTTCGGGAGAAGGGGGGCCACTTCTGGTGATCATCTTTACGGTGTGAGCTGGGGGTGGCCGCAGAGACCAGCGAGAAGCGACTGTTTACTAAAAACACAGGTCCGTGCGAAGCCGTAAGGCGATGTATACGGACTGACGCCTGCCCGGTGCTGGAACGTTAAGGGGACCGGTTAGTCACATTTCGGTGTGGCGAAGCTGAGAACTTAAGCGCCAGTAAACGGCGGTGGTAACTATAACCATCCTAAGGTAGCGAAATTCCTTGTCGGGTAAGTTCCGACCTGCACGAATGGCGTAACGACTTCTCGACTGTCTCAACCATAGGCCCGGTGAAATTGCACTACGAGTAAAGATGCTCGTTTCGCGCAGCAGGACGGAAAGACCCCGGGACCTTTACTATAGCTTGATATTGGTGTTCGGTTCGGCTTGTGTAGGATAGGTGGGAGACTTTGATCATCGAGCGCCAGCTTGATGGGAGTCGTCGTTGAAATACCACTCTGGTCGTGCTGGATGTCTAACCTCGGTCCGTGATCCGGATCAGGGACAGTGTCTGGTGGGTAGTTTAACTGGGGCGGTTGCCTCCTAAAGGGTAACGGAGGCGCCCAAAGGTTCCCTCAGCCTGGTTGGCAATCAGGTGTTGAGTGTAAGTGCACAAGGGAGCTTGACTGTGAGACTGACGGGTCGAGCAGGTACGAAAGTAGGGACTAGTGATCCGGCGGTGGCTTGTGGAAGCGCCGTCGCTCAACGGATAAAAGGTACCCCGGGGATAACAGGCTGATCTTCCCCAAGAGTCCATATCGACGGGATGGTTTGGCACCTCGATGTCGGCTCGTCGCATCCTGGGGCTGGAGTCGGTCCCAAGGGTTGGGCTGTTCGCCCATTAAAGCGGTACGCGAGCTGGGTTTAGAACGTCGTGAGACAGTTCGGTCCCTATCCGCTGCGCGCGTTGGAGTCTTGAGAAGGGCTGTCCCTAGTACGAGAGGACCGGGACGGACGAACCTCTGGTGTGCCAGTTGTTCTGCCAAGGGCATGGCTGGTTGGCTACGTTCGGGAGGGATAACCGCTGAAAGCATCTAAGCGGGAAGCCTGCTTCGAGATGAGGGCTCCCACCCACTTGATGGGGTAAGGCTCCCAGTAGACGACTGGGTTGATAGGCCGGATGTGGAAGCCTCGTGAGGGGTGGAGCTGACCGGTACTAATAGGCCGAGGGCTTGTCCATGTGTGCTCGCGTCCACTGTGTGGTTCTGAAACAACCAGCTACCCACATGCCATTGCCTGGTGAGAACCGGGTGGGGTGTGTGGTGTGTGGAGAGTTTCATAGTGTTTCGGTGGTCATAGCGTTAGGGAAACGCCCGGTTACATTCCGAACCCGGAAGCTAAGCCTTTCAGCGCCGATGGTACTGCAGGGGGGACCCTGTGGGAGAGTAGGACACCGCCGAACAATCATTCAGCCTCGGCCCCCGGTTTCGACCGGGGGCCGAGGCTTTTTTGCGTTCCTCACCCTGTTCCGCCGCCGACTCCTCCGGTCGAGCCCAGCCTTGCGGCTGGGCTCGACCGCTCACTTCTGCTCGGCGGCCTGGTGCAGCTCGATGTCCAGCGACTCGCGGCGGATGCGCTGGTCGATGTAGAGCAGCGTGACCGTGCCGGAGCTGACCGGAAGGGTCACCATCGAGCCCACGACGGCCCCGATGCCGTTGACGACGAGGAACGTCCAGCCGGGAGAGCTGTCGGAGTTGTAGAAGGACGAGAAGGACTCGTTGGTGACGGCCGAGGACAGGATCGTGAACGGCAGCTCGATGATGGCCGAAGCGATGTACGTGACGAGCACGGTCAACAGCTCGACCCCGAGGACACGCCACCAGGCACCCCGGACGAGTTTGGCCGACCGCTTCATCGCGCCGACGACGCTCTGGTTCTCGAGCATGAGCGCCGGCGGGGAGAGGCTCAGCAGAATCCACAGCCAGACCATCACGACCAGGCCGGCACAGGCTCCGAGCACGGCCAGGGCCGCCCCGCCGTCCGACACCCCCGCCGCGGCGACGAGGACGCCCGGCAGCACACCGATGCCCAGGACCGCGACGTAGAGGCCGACGAGCAGGAGCGCGAGGCCGACCAGCCGCCCGAACCTGCCGCGGGCCTCGCGCCAGACCTCGCCGACCGCGACCGTACGGCCCAGGACGGCGCGGCTGGTGACCAGGGCCAGTATCGCCGTGGCGGTCAGGACGCCGAGAGCGGCGACCACGACCGTGAGCCCAAGGCCCGCGTAGGCGTCGCGGAGGCCGTGAAGGAGGTCGTGCGCGCTCGGGTGGTCGGTGTCCTCCAGCTTCTCGAGGCTGCCGTCGTCGGTGTAGGAGCCCTGGACGACGACAGCGATCGCCTGTGTGACGAGGGCGACCGTCGCGGTCACGCCGAGGATGGCGCGCCAGTGGCGTCGGAGGGTGGCGACGGAACCGCCGAGGATCTCGCCGACATCGAGGGGGCGCAGCGGGACGACCCCGGGCTGGGGAGCTGCGGGCCGGCTCCAAGGGCCCTGCTGCTGCCATCCGTTGGGCGCGGGGGGACCGCCCCAACGGGGGCCGCCCTGCGACGGGGGTAGCGGCGAACGGCTCCCCGGCGGCGGTGTCCAGCGGCCCCAGCCGTTGGCGTCGGCCGGTGGCTGTTGGGCGGACCAGCCCGGGCCCGGGTCGGGCCGGTGCAGTGAGGCTTCCGGCGGTACGGACGGTGCGGCCGGCCGGTCCTGTTCGGGGAGTTGGGGCGACGGGGCAGGGCCGGGACCGGTGCCGCCGTCCGGCTCGGGGGAGTCGGAGGGCCCGGGCGTCGTGGAGCCCGGAGTGTTGGTCATCGGAGGTTGCCCCTCTTCGTGTTGCTCGGCTGGTTCAAGCCGCCATCGTGCCATGGGCTGACGTCGTCACGGCTTGACAGGGCAGACTGAGCGATATGGGTGATCACATCACGCGACCTGAGAACGACTTCATACCGGCGCTGCGATGGGAGGAGCCGCCCGAGGGGCCGGTGCTGGTACTGCTCGACCAGACCCGACTTCCTCAGGAGGAGGTGGAGTTGGCGTGCACGGACGTGCAGGGGCTCGTGGGCGCGATCGGCTCGCTCGCCGTGCGTGGCGCGCCGCTGCTCGGTCTGGCGGGTGCGTACGGTGTCGCGCTGGCGGCGGCGCGCGGATATGACGTGGAAGAAGCGGCCGAGCTCCTCGCGCGGGCCCGACCGACCGCGGTCAACCTCGCCTACGGAGTGCACCGGGCGCTCGGCGCGTACCGCGAGGCCGAGCCGGAGCACGCGGCGGCTGCCGCGCTCGCCGAAGCGCGGGCGCTGCACGCTGAGGACGCGGAGGCGAGCGCGGCGATGGCCGGGCACGGGAAGCAGTTGCTGGCCGAGCTGGTGCCCGGTGGGGGGTATCGGGTGCTGACGCACTGCAACACGGGAGCCTTGGTGTCGGGAGGGCAGGGCACCGCACTCGGTGTCGTGCTGGCCGCGCACCGGGCCGGCGAGCTGCGGCGCCTGTGGGTGGACGAGACGCGGCCGCTGCTCCAGGGGGCGAGGCTGACCGCCTACGAGGCGGCGCGGGCCGGGATGCCGTACACGCTGCTCACGGACAACGCGGCGGGGTCGCTGTTCACCGCGGGCGAGGTCGACGCGGTGCTGGTGGGCGCTGACCGGATCGCGGCGGACGGATCCACGGCGAACAAGGTGGGCACCTATCCGCTGTCGGTGCTCGCGCGCTACCACCACGTGCCGTTCGTCGTGGTGGCGCCGACGACGACGATCGACCTGGGGACGCCGGACGGCCCGTCGATCGAGGTCGAGCAGCGGTCCGGCGCGGAGGTGACCGATCTCGCCCCGTCGCCCCTGGGCACGCAGGCGTACAACCCAGCGTTCGACGTGACGCCGCCGGAGCTGATCACCGCGATCGTGACGGAGAACGGGGTGGTCTCGCCGGTGACGGCCGAGACGCTGGCAGCCGTGTGCCGGTAAGGTCGCCGCACGGTCGTGGCACAAGTTGTCCACAGGCTGTCACAGGGGGACAGCGCAAGGGCGCGCAACCATGGAGAATGGTTGCGTAGCGTGACCTCGATCACCAAAGGTCACCGGTATCGATACGTAAATGGGATGATGGTCGGTATGAAGGGACGAGTCCTGGTCGTCGATGACGACACCGCGCTGTCAGAGATGCTCGGCATCGTGCTGCGCGGAGAGGGTTTCGAGCCGTCGTTCTGCGCTGACGGCGACAAGGCTCTCGCTGCTTTCCGGGAGGCCAAGCCGGATCTGGTGCTCCTGGACCTGATGCTGCCCGGGAGGGACGGCATCGATGTGTGCCGGCAGATCCGCGCGGAGTCCGGCGTGCCGATCGTGATGCTCACGGCGAAGAGCGACACCGTGGACGTGGTGGTCGGCCTGGAGTCCGGGGCGGACGACTACGTGATCAAGCCGTTCAAGCCCAAGGAGCTGGTGGCACGGGTACGGGCGCGGTTGCGGCGTGCGGAGGAGCCGACTCCCGAGCAGTTGGCGATCGGGGACCTGCTGATCGACGTCGCCGGGCACTCGGTGAAGCGTGGCGGCCAGCCGATCGCGCTGACGCCGTTGGAGTTCGACCTGCTGGTCGCGCTCGCCCGCAAGCCGTGGCAGGTGTTCACGCGCGAGGTGCTGCTGGAGCAGGTCTGGGGCTATCGCCACGCCGCCGACACCCGGCTGGTGAACGTGCACGTGCAGCGGCTGCGGTCGAAGGTGGAGCAGGACCCCGAGCGCCCGGAGATCGTCGTGACCGTCCGCGGTGTCGGCTACAAGGCGGGACCGGGCTGAGATGTGGGCGTCGTACGAGCGTGAGCGCCTGGAGAGCCGGCTGGCGGACCCGATGCAGGGACTGCTGCCGGTGATCCGCTCGTTCGTGCGCTGGGCGCGGCGTCCGCTGCAGCCGGCGGTGCGGCTCTGGCGGCGCAACCTTCAGCTGCGGGTGGTCGCCTTCACGCTGCTGATGTCGGTGGGCGTGGTGCTGCTGCTCGGCTTCGTGGTCATCGGCCAGGTGCAGAACGGGCTGCTGGACGCGAAGGAGAAGGCCGCCACCAACCAGGCGACCGGTGGCTTCTCCATCGCGCAGGACATGGCGGACAAGGGCAGCCAGACCCAGCAGGCGTCCGGCTCGGGTGCCGCGCAGGGCCGGGTCGACTCCGGGACGTGGCTGAACAGCCTGGTCGAGCAGTTCGCCAGCGGCGGCAAGGGCGTGTACTGGATCGTCGCGCTCAGCCCCGGGCGGGGCGACGACCCGCCGTTCGCCGGCGGGAACGCCGGCAGCGTGCGCGGGCCGCGCGGCTCGGGCACCGTCCTGCCCGAGGAGAGCATTCCGAAGTCGCTCAGCGACGCTGTGCAGAGCCATCCTGGGGCGCTCAAGCAGTACACGATGGTGAAGACCGACGACGGTCACAAGCCGCGGCCTGCGCTCGCCGTGGGCAAGCGGCTGACGGACATCAACGGGAACACCTACCAGCTGTACTACCTGTTCCCCTTTGACCAGGAGGAGAAGACCCTCGGGCTGGTCAAGGGGACCCTGGCCACCGCGGGGATATTCGTGGTGGTCCTGCTCGGCGCGATCGCCTGGCTGGTGACGCGGCAGGTCGTCACGCCGGTGCGGATGGCGGCCGGGATCGCCGAGCGGCTGGCGGCCGGGCGGCTCCAGGAGCGGATGCAGGTCACCGGGGAGGACGACATCGCCCGGCTCGGCGAGTCGTTCAACAAGATGGCGCAGAACCTCCAGGTCAAGATCCAGCAGTTGGAGGACCTGTCGCGGATCCAGCGCCGTTTCGTCTCCGACGTGTCGCACGAGCTGCGCACCCCGCTGACGACGGTCCGGATGGCGGCCGACGTCATCCACGACGCGCGGACGGACTTCGACCCGGTCACCGCGCGCTCGGCAGAACTCCTGCAGAACCAGTTGGACCGTTTCGAGTCGCTGCTGTCGGACCTGCTGGAGATCAGCCGGTTCGACGCCGGGGCCGCCGACCTGGCCGCCGAGCCGATAGACCTGCGGGACGTGGTGCGCCAGGTGGTGGACGCCGCGGAGCCGCTTGCCGAGCGCAAGGGGACCCGCGTGGTCATCCGCGGCGACGCGCAGCCGGTGATAGCGGAGGCCGACGCCCGCCGGGTGGAGCGCGTGCTGCGCAACCTGGTGGTCAACGCGATCGAGCACGGCGAGGGCCGTGACGTGGTGGTGCGGCTGGCCACGGCCGACGGCGCGGTCGCGGTCGCGGTCCGGGACTACGGCGTCGGTCTGAAGCCGGGCGAGGCAACCCGCGTGTTCAACCGCTTCTGGCGGGCCGACCCGGCACGTGCGCGCACCACCGGCGGTACCGGGCTCGGCCTGTCCATCGCGGTGGAGGACGCCCGGTTGCACGGCGGCTGGCTGCAGGCGTGGGGCGAGCCGGGCGGCGGGTCGCAGTTCCGTATGACACTTCCGCGCACCGCCGGGGACAGCCTGCGCGGTTCGCCGATCCCGTTGGAGCCCGACGACTCGCGCCGCAACCGGGGGCTGAGCTCCGCGGGGCTCCAGGCCAGGCCCGGGCCGTCGGTTCCCGTGCCCAGGGCAGGCGGGCCGGGAGGTGCTGCCGGTGACGGCCCGGCGGCGCGGCAGGCCACCGCCCGCGGGCCGCAGCTGCCGTCCATGCCACTGGTGCCCAAGGCGCCGACCCGGCCGCCGACGGCGGACCCCGCGGCCCTTCCGGGCAGCGGCGCGCGGGTCGTGGAGCGTAGGGAAAACACGCGGGAGGACGACGTCTGATGGGTGCGATGGGGGGCGGCCGGCTCCGGCTGCTGCGGCACGCGCTGCTGCCGTTGTTCGCCGCGCTGCTGCTGGCCGGTTGCGCCTCGATGCCCAGCAGTGGGGAGGTCCGCAAGGTCAGTGAGGGCCAGCGGGCGGACTCCGACTCGCAGGTGCGCGTCTTCGGCATCGGGCCGAGCCCGGGGGAGAGCGCGTCCGACATCGTCAACGGCTTCCTGGAGGCGACCACCAGCAGCGAGTCGGACTTCGTGACGGCGAAGAGCTACCTGTCGAAGCAGGAGAAGGACCGCTGGAAGCCGGACACGGGGATCACCGTCTTCTCCGGTGAGCTGGCTCCGCGCGAGGTGGGCGGCAGCGGACGCAAGGAGGGTTACACCACGGTCACGCTGTCGGCCACGAAGTCGGCGGTGGTGGACGCCAAGCACGCCTACGAGCCGGACCACGGCGCCTTCAGCACCTCGTTCCACCTGGTGAAGGAGGACAACCAGTGGCGGATCGACGGCCTCGCGAACGGCCTGGTGCTGTCCGACCTGGACTTCCAGCGGATATACCACTCCGTGAACATGTACTACTTCGCGCGGCTCGGGCCTGACGAGCACCCGGCCGGCGGCAGCAGCAACGCGACGCTGGTCGCCGATCCGGTGTACCTGCGCATCCAGAACGACCCGCTGGTGTCGACGGTCTCGGCGTTGCTGGGCGGGCCCACCGACTGGCTGTCCCACGTGGTCACGACCGCGACGCCCGCGGGGACGCGGCTGGAGGACAAGGGGCCCGACCACGGGGTGTCGGTGGACGACTCGCAACGGCTCCAGGTCCGCCTGGACAGCGCCGCCGACAAGCTGAAGGGGCAGCGCTGCACGCAACTGGCCGCGCAGCTCTTCGCGACCGTCCAGGCGCAGGCGTCCGCCCAGCTGGTGTCCGCCCAGGTGGAGCACGCGGACGGCTCCACCGCGTGCGTGCTGCACAGCAACGACGCGGTCGGATACGGCCCGGAGAACCTGGCCGGCGCCACCCCGCGGCCCTACTTCATCGAGGCGGACAGCCAGCACCGGTTGCTGGAGCTGACCGACGACGGCAAGGGCAGCACGCCGAAGGCGACCGCGGTGCCGGGACCGTTCGGCTCCAGCAAGGCGTACCTGGACTCGGTGGCGGTGCGCAGGGACCAGGAGGTGGCCGCGGGCGTGCGCGCCGACGGGCGCGATCTGGTGGTCGGGTCGCTGGTCACCGGGCAGACCTTCGGCAAGACGGTCGCGAGCAGCAACGTCAAGGACGGGCTGAGCGCGCCGAGCTGGGACGGGTTCGACGACCTGTGGGTGGCCGACCGCGACCCCGACTCCCCGAAGCTGCTGGTGCTGCCGAAGGGGACCGGCGCCCCGATCGAGGTGCCCGTGCCCGACCTCGACGGGCGCATCCAGTCGCTGCGGGTGGCCTCGGACGGGGTGCGGATCGCCCTGGTGGTGCAGCAGGGCAGCGAGACCCGGTTGATGCTCGGCCGGATCGTCCGGGAGGGCACCACCCAGCACCCCCAGTTCGCGGTCAACAGCCTGCGCCCGCTGACGCCGGCCGGAGAGAACATGACGTCCGTGTCCTGGGCCGGTGCCAGCAGGCTCGTGGTGCTCGACACCGAACCGGGCGGGGCCCAGCAGATCGAGTACATCAGCTCGGACGGCTCGGCCGGTTCGGCGTTGCAGGGGGTCAGTGAGGCCACCTCC
Source organism: Streptomyces sp. SN-593 (assembly GCF_016756395.1). Lineage (NCBI taxonomy): Bacteria > Bacillati > Actinomycetota > Actinomycetes > Kitasatosporales > Streptomycetaceae > Actinacidiphila > Actinacidiphila reveromycinica. The sequence continues at coordinate 3,060,811 of NZ_AP018365.1, read as the reverse complement.
GTCGCCTCCTCGGAGAACACGGCCGCCCCGCTGCTCGCCTCGTACAACGGCAGGGTCTACGAACTGCCGACGGACGCGAACTGGAAGCAGGTCTCCCCGAAGGGCAGCGCTCCGATCTACCCGGGCTGACCTGCGGGGATGATGTTGTCCACAGACACGAAAGAGTGACTGGCAGCGGGCTTGCCGCAGGGCGCAGAGTTGAGTCATGCGGGGTTGGTGGCGGGAGATCGCCGGGTTGTTCCTCCCGGTGGACTGCGCGGGCTGCGGGAGCCCGCGGACGGAGTTGTGCGAGCGGTGCCGCGGGCTGCTGGGCGGAGCGGCCACGGCACGGCGCGTGCGTCCGTCCCCCGAGCCGCCAGGGCTGCCGCCGGTCTACGCGGCCGGCCGGTACGGGGACGAGGTGCGGGCCGTCGTCCTCGCCCACAAGGAGCGGGGCGCCCTGGGCCTCGCTCGGCCGCTGGGCGAGGCACTGGCGGGAGCGGTCGTCCGGGCGACCGCTCCCCTCGGCGCCCCGCCCGGCACGGCCACCCCGCATGCGGTCGGCCACCGCTGGAACCCGCCCGGACGGGCTCCAGCGGCAGCCGGCGCCGACCACGGGCCCCGCTCCGACCTGTGGCCGGTCCACCGCGGCCTGGAGACGCCCCGCACCGCCCTGCGAGGCGCTTCCGGGCCACCGGTACCGCCCGTGCCGCGGCCGGCGCCGTGGCCCCGCCCGTGGCTGCTCCTGGTGCCCGTGCCCTCGGCCCGCCGCGCGGTCGCCCAGCGGGGACACGACGCCACCGCCCGCATCGCCCGCGCGGCGGCCCGGGACCTGCGGCGGCGGGGTGTCCCCGCCCGCTCGGCGGCGGTGCTGCGGCAGCGGCGGCAGGTCTGCGACCAGGCCGAACTGGGCGCGGAAGGGAGGTTGGCGAACCTCTTCGACGCGATGGAAGTCGGGAGCGGCGGCGTCGCGCTGCTGGCCGCGGCCCCGGTGGTGCTGGTCGACGACCTCATGACGACCGGCGCGTCGCTCGCGGTGGCCGCAGCCGCTCTGGCCGCGGCCGGCGGCAGGGTCATCGGCGCCGCGGTGGTGGCCGGTCCGCACGATTCCGGGATCGGCTGATTTACGCATCGTCGCAGGTGATGGGAGCTGACATTCACCGGAACGGAGGTATGCCCGCGCTGAGGATGCCGAGAGGCACACTCCGGGACTATGTTCGGGGGATAGGGAAGCGAACACCGGGGGTGTTGATCTTCCCTGTGGGGCAGAAGGAGGTGAAAGTCGCAGCTTCGCGGTATCCGGAGCAGCCCGGGTGGCGGAGCGGCAGCTAACGCAGCGCCGGCAGGGACTGGCACCCTCGTCGGCCTCATGAAAGGGATTGCCCCTGGTCACGGGGGTGGTCCGGAACGGAGTTCTGCGTGGACATCGTCGTCAAAGGCCGCAAGACCGAGGTGCCCGAGAGGTTCCGGAAGCACGTGGCCGAGAAGCTGGACAAGATCCAGAAGCTCGACGGCAAGGTGATCAGCCTCGACGTCGAGGTGTCCAAGGAGCTCAATCCCCGGCAGGCCGAGCACAGCGACCGGGTGGAGATCACGCTGAACACCCGTGGGCCCGTGGTGCGGGCGGAGGCCGCCGCGGCGGACCCGTACGCGGCCCTGGACGTGGCGGTGACGAAGCTGGAGGCCCGGCTGCGGAAGGCCGCGAGCAAGCGGCACACCCGTCGGGGCAACGGCCGTATTCCGGCCGCGGAGGTGGCCGACAGCGTTCCCGGCGTCGCCCGGATCAACGGGGACGGCACCCTCGTCGCCGACCCGTCGGCGGACGGTGAGGTGCCCACGACCAGGATCGGGCCGCTGGAAGTCCGCGGGGAGGGCCCGCTCGTGGTCCGGGAGAAGACCCATGCCGCGGCGCCGATGGCCCTGGACCAGGCGCTGTACGAGATGGAGCTGGTCGGGCACGACTTCTACCTGTTCGTCGACAGCGAGTCCAAGCAGCCGAGCGTGGTCTACCGGCGGCAGGGCTACGACTACGGCGTGATCCACCTCAACGCGGACCAGTCGGGTTCCGCGCCGCCGGCGGGAGCCGGTGACGCGCTGCACCACGGCGCCTGACCTTCGGCAGGGCCCGGGAGGGTCCGCGGGAAGCAGGAGCGCCGCATGCCCCCGGTCCGGTGCCGGGGGCGTCGGCGCGCCAGGACGTGAAATGCTGGGCCAGTGGTCAACTCTGGTCTGAGGGGGAGGAATTGATGCCGGACTTCGAGCGCGGGGCGCCCGGCGAGGGGAGCCCGGAGCAGTACGGCGAACAGTCCGGGCCGCCGCGCGCGGAGCCGATTCGGGTGCTCGTCGTCGACGACCACGCGCTGTTCCGGCGGGGCCTGGAGATCGTCCTCGCGCAGGAGGAGGACATCCAGGTCATCGGTGAGGCGGGCGACGGTGCCGAGGCGGTGGAGAAGGCCGCGGACCTGCTGCCGGACATCGTGCTGATGGACGTCAGGATGCCGCGGCGCGGGGGGATCGAGGCGTGCACCTCGATCAAGGAGGTCGCGCCCAGCGCCAAGATCATCATGTTGACGATAAGCGACGAGGAAGCCGACCTCTACGAGGCGATCAAGGCCGGCGCGACGGGCTACCTGCTCAAGGAGATCTCCACCGACGAGGTGGCGACCGCGATCCGGGCGGTCGCGGACGGGCAGTCGCAGATCAGTCCGTCGATGGCGTCGAAGCTGCTGACCGAGTTCAAGTCGATGATCCAGCGCACGGACGAGAAGCGGCTGCTCCCGGCGCCCAAACTCACCGACCGCGAGTTGGAGGTGCTCAAGCTGGTGGCCACCGGCCTGAACAACCGCGACATCGCCAAGGAACTGTTCATCAGCGAGAACACGGTGAAGAACCACGTCCGCAACATCCTGGAGAAGCTCCAGCTCCACTCCCGCATGGAGGCCGTGGTCTACGCGATGCGGGAGAAGATCCTGGAGATCCGCTAAGGGCTGTCCCGTCATCCCCGGCGGATCAGCGTGCGGCGTCAGATGCGGTGGATCGCAAGGCGGAGGGTCGTCCTCATACCGGGTCGTCTGTGGATGCGCCCGACAACGAAGCGAGGCGCCGTAGCTGTCGTCGCACGCCCGTCGGGGATTGCGGGACGGCCCTTAGCCGTCGGCTCGGCTGCGGGTGAGGGCGGCGGTCAGCGGGGCGCGCAGGGATTCGGGCAGGACGCGTTCGGCCCGGACCTGGGTGCAGCCCACCCAGGTCGCGGCCTCGGCGAGGGCGTCGGCCGCGGGCTGCACGGCCTTGGGACCGTCGAGGGTGACCTGCCGCGCGACCAGGGTCCTGCCCTCCCGCGCGGGGTCCACCCGGCCGATGAGCCGGCCACCGGACAGCAGCGGCATCGCGAAGTATCCGTGCACCCGCTTCGGCTTGGGGGTGTACGCCTCCAGGCGGTGGGTGAAGCCGAAGATGCGCTCGGTGCGCGGACGGTCCCAGACCAGGGAGTCGAAGGGCGACAGCAGTGTGGTGCGGTGTCTCCCGCGCGGCGGGGCGGCGAGCGCGGCCGGGTCGGCCCACGCCGGCTTGCCCCAGCCCTCGACCTCGACGGGCACCAGCCCCGTGGCATCCAGCACCGCCGCGACCTGCTCGCCCTTGAGCCGGTGGTAGTCGGCCAGGTCCGCCCGGGTGGCCACGCCCATGGCCGCGCCGGCCTGCGCGACCAGGCGCCTGACGCACTCGGTGTCGTCGAGGCGGTCGTGCAGCAGGGCGTCGGGGACGGCGCGCTCGGCGAGGTCGTAGACGCGCTTCCAGCCGCGGCGCTGGGTGCAGACCACCTCGCCGGTGTCCAGCAGCCACTCCACCGCGATCTTCGTCTCGGACCAGTCCCACCAGGGGCCGCCGTTCTTCGCGCCGCCCAGTTCGGTGGAGGTGAGCGGGCCGTCGACCTTCAGGCGGTCCAGTACGGCGGCGCAGGAGCGCTCGGCATCCTCCAGGATGTGCCAGCGGTGCCCGCGCGCACGGCGGGCCCGGCGCCGGAAGGCGAAGTGCGGCCACTCCTCGATCGGCAGGATGCAGGCGGCGTGCGACCAGTACTCGAAGGCGTGGCCGCCGGACCAGTACGCCTCCTCCACCCCCGCGCGGCCGACCGCGCCCAGGCGGGCGTAGGGGATCAGCTCGTGCGACCTGGCGAGCACCGAGATGGTGTCGAGCTGGACCGCGCCGAGCGACCGGAGCACGCCCCGGGTACCTGCCCGCCGGTCCGGCGCGCCCAGGAAGCCCTGCGCCCGAAGGGCGATCCTGCGGGCTTCGTCGGCGGACAGGGTGAGCTCAGGCGACGGCAGGAGAGTCATGACGGCCAGCGTAGGACCCGCCACCGACAATCGGCTTTGACCAGCGGGTTCACTCGTTCCGGCGACTTTTCCCGGCCGTTCCGACGGGCTCCCCGACGCCGTTCTCCGCTTCCCGGCCCCCGTTCCCGCTCCCGGGCGGCCGCCCCGCTACCCGGTGTAGGGCAGGTACTGCGCCTCGGAGGGGCGGTCCCAGTCCGACGGGAGGAGGGAGCCGCTCCAGGCGTCCCGCCGGGTGCCTGCGTGGACGACCATGGCCCGGACGGTGCCCTCCATGGCGAAGCCGAGCTTCAGCGCGACCGCGCGGGAGGCTTCGTTGCCCGCCTCGGCGAACCACTCCAGCCGTTCCACCCCCAGGGTGTCGAAGGCCCAGGAGCACACCGCCCGCGCCGCCTCCACCGTGTAGCCCTTGCCGCGCATGTGCTTAGCCGTCCAGTAGCCCAGCTCGGCCATGCGCTGCGGAGCGGCCAGGTGCTGGAGGCGGACCAGGCCCATGGAGCTGACCAGGACGCCTTCGTCCCGGGTGAAGACGCCGAAGTTGTACATGCTGTCGTCGCGCCAGCCGTCCGCGCACACGACGTTGATGAAGTCGTCGGCGCGTTCGCGCGGATACGGCCACGGGACCGATGTCCAGCGAGAGATCTCAGGGTCCTGACAGGCGGCCCACAGGGCGTCGCCGTCACGCGGTTCCAGGGCGCGCAGCACAAGGCGCTTTGTGGTGAGAACAGGTGTTTCCATGGCGGGCGCGAACCTTTCCGGCGGGCTTTCCGGCACGGGGCCGGGCACCCCCTGACGGCCGCGTATCGGGCGGCGGGAGGACTGCGGCCGAGTATCGCGGACCGCCGGGAGCCGGGGAAAACCGTTTTGCCGCTGCCGGGCCTCCCGGCCCGCTGGTGTCCTCGCTTACGATGGCCGTTGCAGCAGGGCCAGGCAGACCAGGACCCGCGCTGTGCCCCGCGCGGGAATTCGCGCCCGGCCCGACCGGCAAGGAGTCAGCCTACGTGTCCGTCATCAGCAAGATCATGCGTGCAGGTGAAGGCAAGATCCTGCGCAAGCTGCACCGCATCGCGGACCAGGTAAATTCCGTCGAAGAGGACTTCGTCGAGCTCACGGACGCCGAGTTGCGGGCACTCACCGACGAATTCAAGCAGCGCCACGAGGACGGGGAGTCGCTGGACGACCTGATGCCGGAGGCGTTCGCCGCGGTGCGCGAGGCGGCCAAGCGCGTGCTCGGCCAGCGCCACTACGACGTGCAGCTCATGGGCGGCGCGGCCCTGCACCTCGGCTACGTCGCCGAGATGCGCACCGGTGAGGGCAAGACCCTGGTCGGCACCCTTCCCGCGTACCTCAACGCGATCTCCGGCAAGGGCGTTCACCTGATCACGGTCAACGACTACCTCGCCGAGCGCGACTCGGAGTGGATGGGCCGGGTGCACAAGTTCCTCGGCCTGAGCGTCGGCTGCATCCTGGCGAACATGACGCCGGCCGAGCGCCGCGAGCAGTACGGCTGCGACATCACCTACGGCACCAACAACGAGTTCGGGTTCGACTACCTGCGCGACAACATGGCCTGGTCGAAGGACGAGCTGGTCCAGCGCGGCCACAACTTCGCGATCGTCGACGAGGTCGACTCGATCCTGGTGGACGAGGCCCGTACCCCGCTGATCATCTCCGGTCCGGCCGACCAGGCCACGAAGTGGTACAGCGACTTCGCCCGCCTGGTGCGGCGGCTCGACCGCGGCGAGGCCGGCAGCCTCGGCAAGGAGGAGACCGGCGACTACGACGTGGACGAGAAGAAGCGCACCGTCGCCATCCACGAGTCCGGTGTCGGCAAGGTCGAGGACTGGCTGGGCATCGACAACCTCTACGAGTCGGTCAACACCCCGCTCGTCGGTTATCTGAACAACGCCATCAAGGCCAAGGAGCTCTACAAGAACGACAAGGACTACGTCGTCATCGACGGCGAGGTCATGATCGTCGACGAGCACACCGGCCGTATCCTCGCCGGCCGCCGCTACAACGAGGGCATGCACCAGGCCATCGAGGCGAAGGAGGGGGTGGACATCAAGGACGAGAACCAGACGCTCGCCACGATCACCCTCCAGAACTTCTTCCGCCTCTACGGCAAGCTCAGCGGCATGACCGGTACGGCGATGACCGAGGCCGCCGAGTTCCACCAGATCTACAAGCTGGGCGTCGTGCCGATCCCGACCCACCGCCCGGTGCAGCGCGACGACAAGCCGGATCTGATCTACCGCACGGAGGAGGCGAAGTTCGCCGCCGTCGTGGAGGACATCGTCGAGAAGCACGAGAAGGGCCAGCCGGTGCTGGTCGGCACCGTCTCCGTCGAGAAGTCCGAGTACCTGTCCGCGCAACTGTCCAAGCGCGGCATCCCGCACGAGGTGCTCAACGCCAAGCAGCACGACCGGGAGGCGACCATCGTCGCCCAGGCCGGGCGCAAGGGCGCGGTCACCGTCGCCACCAACATGGCCGGCCGCGGTACCGACATCAAGCTCGGCGGCAACCCCGACGACCTCGCCGAGGCGGAGCTGCGCCAGCGCGGCCTGGACCCGGTCGAGCACGTCGAGGAGTGGGCGGCGGCCCTGCCCGAGGCGCTGGAGCGCGCCGAGGAGGCGGTGAAGACCGAGTTCGAGGAGGTCAAGGACCTCGGCGGCCTCTACGTCCTGGGCACCGAGCGGCACGAGTCGCGCCGTATCGACAACCAGCTGCGCGGACGCTCCGGCCGCCAGGGCGACCCGGGCGAGTCCCGGTTCTACCTGTCCCTCGGCGACGACCTGATGCGGCTGTTCAAGGCGCAGATGGTCGAGCGCGTGATGTCGATGGCCAACGTGCCCGACGACGTGCCGATCGAGAACAAGATGGTCACCCGGGCGATCGCGTCCGCCCAGTCGCAGGTCGAGCAGCAGAACTTCGAGATCCGCAAGAACGTCCTGAAGTACGACGAGGTGCTCAACCGCCAGCGCGAGGTGATCTACGGCGAGCGCCGCCGCGTCCTGGAGGGCGAGGACCTCCAGGAGCAGGTCCAGCACTTCATGGACGACACCATCGACGCGTACATCGACGCCGAGACGCGCGAGGGCTTCGCCGAGGACTGGGACCTGGACCGCCTGTGGGGCGCGTTCAAGCAGCTCTACCCGGCGAAGGTCACCGTGGACGAGCTGGAGGAGGCGGCCGGCGACCGCGCGGGCATCACCGCCGAGTTCATCGCCGAGTCGGTCAAGGACGACATCCACGAGCAGTACGGCGAGCGGGAGAAGCAGCTCACCGAGGACATCATGCGCGAGCTGGAGCGCCGCGTGGTGCTGTCGGTCCTCGACCGCAAGTGGCGTGAGCACCTCTACGAGATGGACTACCTCCAGGAGGGCATCGGCCTGCGCGCCATGGCGCAGCGCGACCCGCTGGTGGAGTACCAGCGCGAGGGCTTCGACATGTTCACCGCCATGATGGACGGCATCAAGGAGGAGTCCGTCGGCTACCTGTTCAACCTGGAGGTCCAGGTGGAGCAGCAGGTCGAGGAGGTGCCGGTGTCGGACGAGGTGGAGGACGCGCCGCCGTCGCTGGTCAAGCAGCCCGAGATCCGCGCCAAGGGCCTTGAGGCGCCCAAGCGGGCGGACCGGCTGCACTTCTCCGCGCCGTCGGTCGACGGTGAGGGCGGCGTCGTGGAGGGCGAGTTCGAGGAGGCGGGCGTCTCCGGTGGCTCGTCCGGCGACGAGGAGGTCGGCACCACCCGCGCGGAGCGCCGCAAGGCCGCCAAGGGCGGTCGCCGCCGCAAGAAGTAGGCGCGCGGCGAGGCGGTCGGCGCGGCAGGCCGCGTCGACGCACAGCACCGGCTCGGGGCCGGACCGGCGACGGTCCGGCCCCGAGCCGTTCGTGTGCCCGAGCCGTTCGTGTGCCGTGGTCGGGTTCCGTCCGCGGGCGCCGCAGGTCAGCGCGCGGCGACGTCGGTGCAGCGCCAGCGGGCGCGGCCGTAGCCGGGGCCGGAGTCGGCGTCGCCGGGTTCCAGCCGGAAGGCGATCGCCCGGAACACGTCGTCGTCCAGGGCGACCACCGCGGTCACCTCCAGCGCGCCGCCCGCGGTGGGGAAGACGCGGCAGCGGCTCACGTAGGGGGTGCGGCCGCGGGCGCGGCGCCGCCAGTCCGCCCGCTCGGCGTGCAGCATCCACAGCCGCTGGTACGCCTCGTCCCGGACCCGCCCCGCCAGCGAGGTCAGCGGTCGGCGGCCGGTGAGGACCTCCAGCAGCCGATCGGCGAACCACAGGTGCGGGGGCAGGGGGCGCAGCGCGGACCTGGGCCGCGAGGAGGGCCGGCGCGGGTCGGTACGGCGTGGAGGCGCGGTACCGGCGGCCGGCCGGCGCCCCGGGTGCGGTGGCGCGGGGCGGGGTGCCGTCGGGTGCGGCGCGGCGTGCGGCGTCGCGCGGGTGGCGGCCGGGCGGGTGACCGCCGGGCGGGCCGGGGCGCGGGTGCCGGGGCGGTTCGAGGGCGTGATGGGCATGCTGCGTCTCCCCAAAGATCGTTTCCGGTGCGATGGGGCGGTTGTAGGCGGCGGCGCCGATCGCGGGCAAGCGGCCGGGCGGCCGTCCGGGGCCGATCCGGCGGTCGGGCCGGATTCACCTGTGAAGGTGGCGGCACCCGTATGCTTCACGCCATGCGCGTCTACATTCCCACCACGCTCGCCGGGCTCGCCGAGGCGTACAAGGCGGGCGAACTGGGCCCGGCGCCGCTGGACGCCTTCGCCGTCACGCCCGGCCTGCGCGAGTGGTACGTCTCCGACGACATCGAGGAACTCGAGTACGCGGCGCTCACCCGGGCCGCCCAGGGGTCGCTGCGGCTGCTGGCCGTGCGGCCCGAAGTACCGCGCAGGCGCGTGGTGGTGGCGGTGGACGTCGCCGACGGTGTGGTCCGCCACGACCCCGACCGCGGCCTGGACCCGGCCTCGCTCGGCGCGGTGCGGCTGACCCGCGCGGCGCGGCTCGACGAGGCGGCCGCGGTGCACGTGGACGCCGACGACGCCGAGTCCGACGTGCGCGCCGCGGCCGAAGCGCTGGGCGCGGTGGACGCCGGCGACGACGACGCACAGTTCACCGTCGACGGTGCCGAGGATCACGAACTCCTGTGGTATGCGACGCAGGAGATCCCCCACCTGATCGGCTGACCCCGTACGGAGGTTGTCCACAGGCCGGAAACGGGCGGTCGCCGCGCGCGAGTAACGTTCGTTGTGTGAACGCGCACCTCGTATGGGACTGGAACGGGACCCTCTTCAACGACATCGAAGCGGTGGTCGGGGCGACCAACGCCTCGTTCGCCGAGCTCGGCCTGCCCCCGGTGACCGCCGAGCGGTACCGCGAGCTGTACTGCGTTCCGGTACCGCGCTTCTACCAGCGGCTGCTGGGCCGGCTGCCCTCGGAGGAGGAGTGGGCGGTGATGGACGCGAACTTCGAGCGGCACTACCTGCGGTTGGCCGAGCGGTGCAGCCTCGCGGAGGGCGCGGCCGAACTGCTCGCCTCGCGCCACGCGTCGGGACTGAGCCAGTCGCTGTGTTCGCTCGCCACCCCGCAGCAGTTGATGCCGTTCGTCGCCGCGCACGGCATCACCGGCCGCTTCCAGCGGATCGACGGCCGCAGCGGCGCGGCAAGCGAGGGCAAGTCCGCCCAGATGGCCCGGCACGTGGCCGCGCTCGAAGGTCTCGACGGCCGCCCCGTCGTGGTCATCGGCGACGCCCTGGACGACGCGGCCGCCGCCGCCCACGTGGGCGCGTTCGCCGTGCTGTACACCGGCGGTTCACACAGTCGTGCGACCCTGGAGACGGCCGGGGTCCCGGTAGCCGACAGCCTCACCGAGGCCGTTGCGCTGGCCGAGCGAATAGCGGCCTGACCTGGGCGGGAACCCCGGTTTCTGTCCATTCGGGCCAAACGTGTGCGGTGCATTTGTACGAAGACGGCGCATGACAGGCACCCCGGCCGGGACGATAGCCTGGCGGGCGTGATCACTGTTGATCCGTGCTCCGGGGGCATCTCGTGCTGACGGGCACGACGAGCCACCTTCACGGCATAACGTCGTCCCGTAGCGGAAACCCCGCGTCGCGGTACGTCGTGCCACCAACCGACGTCACGCAATGGCGCGCGACAGGAGTCAGAGGACATGCAGACCAAGCTGGACGAGGCCAAGGCGGCGCTTCTCGAACGGGCGGCTCTGGCAGGTGAGAACAGCCCTGCGGGAGGACCCCCGGGCCAGGGCCTCGACGCGCAGGCGCTGAACGCGTTCCTCCAGCGCTACTACCTGCACAGCGCGCCCGAGGACCTGATCGACCGAGACCCGGTCGATGTCTACGGTGCCGCGATGTCGCACCACCGCCTCGCGGAGAACCGTCCGCAGGGTACCGCCAACCTCCGGGTGCACACCCCGACGGTGGAGCAGAACGGCTGGCAGTGCAGCCACACCGTGGTCGAGGTCGTCACGGACGACATGCCCTTCCTGGTGGACTCGGTCACCAACGCGCTGACCCAGGCGAACCGGGCGATCCACGTGGTCGTCCACCCGCAGTTCCACGTCCGGCGGGACGTCGCCGGCAAGCTGATCGAGGTCATCGGGTACGCCTCGCAGGCCGAGGGCGAGTCGCTGCCGCACGACGTGCTGGTGGAGTCCTGGATCCACGTCGAGATCGACCGGGAGACCGATCGGGACGACATCAAGGAGATCACCGCCGACCTGCGCCGGGTGCTGTCCGACGTGCGCGAGTCCGTCGAGGACTGGACGAAGATGCGCCAGGCGGCGCTCACCATCGCCGACGAACTGGCCGCCTCCCCGCCGCCGCTGCCGGAGCAGGAGAGCAGCGAGGCATGGGAGTTGATGCGCTGGCTCGCCGACGACCACTTCACCTTCCTCGGCTACCGCGAGTACGAACTGACCACCGCCACCGGTGACGACGCCGAGGGCGGAGGCGAGGACGTGCTCCTGGCCGTGCCCGGCACGGGCCTGGGCATCCTGCGCTCGGACCCGCAGCACCCGCACGACGACGGCACCCACCCCGGGCGCCCCGGCCACGCCACCTCACCGTCCTTCAGCCGGCTGCCTGCCGACGCCCGCAGGAAGGCGCGCGAGCACCGGCTGCTGATCCTGACCAAGGCCAACAGCCGCTCCACGGTGCACCGCCCGTCGTACCTGGACTACATCGGCGTCAAGAAGTTCGACGCCGAGGGCAACGTGACCGGTGAGCGGCGCTTCCTCGGCCTGTTCTCCTCCAGCGCCTACACCGAGTCGGTGCGGCGGGTGCCCGTGGTCCGCCGCAAGGTGGAGGAGGTCCTGGAGGGTTCCGGCTACCAGGCCGGCAGCCACGACGGCCGCGACCTGCTCCAGATCCTGGAGACCTACCCGCGCGACGAGTTGTTCCAGACCGGCGTGGACGAACTGCGCGCGATCGTCACCAGCGTGCTGTACCTGCAGGAGCGCCGGAAGCTGCGTCTGTACCTGCGGCAGGACGAGTACGGCCGGTACTACTCCGCGCTGGTCTACCTGCCCCGGGACCGCTACACCACCGCGGTGCGGCTGCGGCTGACCCACATCCTCCAGGAGGAACTGGGCGGCCGCAGCGTCGACTTCACCGCGTGGAACACCGAGTCGGTGCTCTCCCGGCTGCACTTCGTGATCCGCGTCGACCCCGGCGGCCGGCTGCCCGAGCTGAACGAGTCGGACGTCGAGCGGATCGAGAACCGGCTCGCGGCGGCCGCCCGCTCCTGGGCCGACGGCTTCGCCGAGGCGCTCAACGCCGAGTGCGGCGAGGAGCGCGCCGCCGAACTCGGCCGGCGCTACGCGGACGCGTTCCCCGACGGCTACCGCGCCGACTTCGCGCCGCGGGTCGCCGTGGCGGACCTCCAGCACATCGAGAGCCTGGGCGAGGACGACTTCACGCTCTCGCTCTACGAACCGGTCTCCGCGGCGCCCCAGGAGCGCCGGTTCAAGATCTACCGCACCGGCGCCCCCGTGTCGCTGTCCGCGGTGCTGCCGGTGTTGCAGCGGCTCGGCGTGGAGGTCGTGGACGAACGCCCCTACGAGCTGCGCCGCGCCGACAACTCGCGGGCGTGGGTCTATGACTTCGGGCTCCGCCTCGACCCCGCGCTCGGCGATCTGGGCGACGACGCGCGCGAGCGGTTCCAGGAGGCGTTCGCCGCGACCTGGACCGACCGGGCGGAGAACGACGGCTTCAACTCGCTGGTGCTGCGCGCCGGGCTGGACTGGCGGCAGGCGATGGTGCTGCGCGCCTACGCGAAGTACCTGCGGCAGGCCGGTTCGACCTTCAGCCAGGACTACATGGAGGACACCCTCCGGACGAACGTCCACACCACCCGGCTGCTGGTCAACCTCTTCCAGGCCCGGCTCTCGCCCGACCACCAGAAGGCCGGCCGCGAGCTGACCGACGGCATCCTGGAGGAGCTGGAGGGCGCCCTCGACCAGGTGGCCAGCCTCGACGAGGACCGCATCCTGCGCTCCTTCCTCACCCTGATCAAGGCGACGCTGCGCACCAACTACTTCCAGCGCGGCGCGGACGGCAAGCCGCACTCCTACCTGTCGATCAAGTTCGACCCGCAGGCCGTGCCCGACCTGCCCGCGCCCCGCCCGGCCTACGAGATCTGGGTGTACAGCCCGCGGGTGGAAGGCGTGCACCTGCGGTTCGGGAAGGTCGCGCGCGGCGGACTGCGCTGGTCCGACCGCCGTGAGGACTTCCGCACCGAGGTGCTGGGCCTGGTCAAGGCCCAGATGGTGAAGAACACCGTGATCGTGCCGGTGGGCGCGAAGGGCGGGTTCGTCGGCAAGCGGCTGCCGGACCCGGCAGCCGACCGGGACGCCTGGATGGCCGAGGGCATCGCCTCGTACCGGACGTTCATCTCCGGACTGCTCGACATCACCGACAACCTGGTCGGCGGCGAGGTGGTGCCGCCGCAGGACGTGGTCCGGCACGACGAGGACGACACCTACCTGGTGGTGGCGGCGGACAAGGGCACCGCGTCGTTCTCCGACATCGCCAACGAGGTCGCCGTCTCGTACGGGTTCTGGCTCGGCGACGCCTTCGCCTCCGGCGGGTCGGTCGGCTACGACCACAAGAAGATGGCCATCACCTCCTCCGGCGCCTGGGAGTCGGTGAAGCGGCACTTCCGGGAGACCGGGCACAACACGCAGGAAGAGGACTTCACCGTCGTCGGCATCGGCGACATGTCCGGCGACGTCTTCGGCAACGGCATGCTGCTGTCGGAGCACATCCGGCTGGTGGCCGCCTTCGACCACCGCCACATCTTCCTCGACCCGAACCCGGACGCGGCCACCTCCTACGCCGAGCGGCGCCGGATGTTCGAACTGCCGCGCTCCTCCTGGGCCGACTACGACTCCTCGCTGATCTCGGCCGGAGGCGGGATCTACCCGCGCACCGCCAAGGCGATCCCGGTCAGCGCGGCCGTGCGCGCCGCGCTCGGCATCGGGTCCGCCGGGGCGAAGCTCACGCCGGCCGAGCTGATGAAGGCGATCCTGAAGGCCCCGGTCGACCTGCTGTGGAACGGCGGCATCGGCACGTACGTCAAGGCGTCCACCGAGACGCAGGCGGACGTCGGCGACAAGGCGAACGACCCGATCCGGATCGACGGCACCGACCTGCGGGTCAAGGTGGTCGGCGAGGGCGGCAACCTCGGCTTCACGCAGCTCGGCCGGATCGAGTTCGCGCGTTCCGGCGGGCCCGAGGGCACCGGCGGCCGGATCAACACCGACGCGATCGACAACAGCGCCGGCGTGGACGCCTCGGACCACGAGGTCAACATCAAGGTGCTGCTCAACAGCACCGTCGCCGAAGGCGACATGACGGTCAAGCAGCGCAACGCCCTGCTCGCCGAGATGACCCACGACGTCGGCAACCTGGTGCTGCGCAACAACTACGCGCAGAACGTCGCACTGGCCAACAGCATGGCGCAGACCAGCAGCCTGCTCCACGCGCACCAGCGGTTCATGCGGCGCCTGGCGCGGGACGGCCGGCTGGACCGGGCACTGGAGTTCCTGCCCACCGACCGGCAGATCCGCGAGCGGTCGGCGGCCGGCACGGGCCTGACGCAGCCGGAGATGGCGGTCATCCTCGCCTACGCGAAGATCACGGTGGCCGACGAGCTGATCCAGACCGAGCTGCCGGACGACCCGTACCTGCGGTCGTTGCTGCACGCGTACTTCCCGGTGGCCCTGCGGGAGCGTTTCGCCACGCAGATCGACAACCACGCGCTGCACCGCGAGATCGTCACCACGGTGCTGGTCAACGACACGGTGAACACCGGCGGCACCACCTTCCTGCACCGGTTCCGCGAGGAGATCGGCGCGACCACCGAGGAGATCGTGCGGGCGCACACCGCGGCCCGGGCGATCTTCGACCTCGGCCCGATCTGGGACGCGGTCGAGGCGCTGGACAACACCGTCGCGGCCGACGTGCAGACCCGGATCCGGCTGCATTCTCGGCGGCTGGTCGAGCGCGGCACCCGCTGGCTGCTCAACAACCGCATGCAGCCGCTGCAGATCGCCGAGACCATCGAGTTCTTCGGTGAGGGCGTCACGGCGGTCTGGTCGAAGCTGCCGCAACTGCTGTGCGGCGCGGACCTGGAGTGGTACAGCGGGCTGCACGACGAGCTGACCGCCGCCGGGGTGCCGGACGAGCTGGCGACCAGGGTGGCGGGGTTCTCCTCGGCGTTCCCGGCGCTGGACATCGTGGACGTGGCGAGGCGGGCCGGCAAGGAGCCGCTGGACGTCGCCGAGATCTACTTCGACCTCGCCGACCGGCTGGGCATCACCCAACTGCTGGACCGGATCATCCAGTTGCCGCGGGACGACCGCTGGCAGTCGATGGCGCGGGCCGCGATCCGGGAGGACCTGTTCGCGGCGCACGCGGCGCTCACCGCCGACGTGCTGAGCGCGGGCGAGGCCGGAGCGACCCCGGAGGAGCGCTACAAGGCGTGGGAGGAGCGCAACTCCGGCCTGGTGAACCGGGCGCGGACCACCCTGGAGGAGATCCAGGGCTCGGAGGAGTTCGACCTCGCCAGCCTGTCGGTGGCGATGCGGACGTTCCGCACGCTGCTGCGCACGCACCACTGAGGAAGGGGGCGGGCGCCCGGCAGTGGCGCCCGCCCCACCTGCGTCGCCCCACCTGCGTCGCCCCACCTGCGCCGCCCCCACCCGGGTCGCCGAGCTTCCCGGACCGCCCGCACCGCCGGTCGTGCCGGCCCCTGCCGCGGACACGGCGGCGCCCGTCCACCCGCCGGACGGGCCGGGTGGACGGGCGCCGTGGAAGTGCTACTTGACCGCCCCGGCCATCACACCGGAGACGAACTGCCGCTGGAACGCGAAGAACACGACCAGCGGGACCACCATCGACAGGAAGGCGCCGGGCGCCAGGATGTCGATGTTGTCGCTGAACTGCCGTACCTGCTGCTGGAGGGCGACCGTGATCGGCTGCGAGTCGCTGTTCGCGAAGATCAGCGCGACCAGCATGTCGTTCCACACCCACAGGAACTGGAAGATGCCGAGCGAGGCGATAGCCGGGCCGCCCAGCGGCATGATCACCCGGACGAACAGCCGCAGTTCGCCGGCGCCGTCCAGCCGCGCCGCCTCCAGCAGTTCGCGGGGGATCTCCGCGAAGAAGTTCCGCAGCAGGAAGATCGCGAACGGCAGCCCGAAGGCGGTGTGGAAGAGCACCACCCCGGAGATGTCGCCGAAGATCCCGATCTTGCCGAAGAGCTTCGCCACCGGGACCAGCGCCACCTGCACCGGCACCACGAGCATCGCCACCACGCCGATGAACCACCAGTCGCGGCCGGGGAACTCCATCCACGCGAAGGCGTAGCCGGCCAGCGACCCGATCACCACGACCAGCACGGTGGCCGGCACGGTGATCAGCGCGGTGTTCCACAGCGAACTGGTGATCGCGTGGTTGTCCAGCAGGGAACGGTAGTTGGTGACCGTGAGCTGGGTCGGCGAGGTGAACACCTTCCACCAGCCGGTGGCCGCGATGTCCTGCCGGCTGCGCAGGCTGGACAGCAGCAGCCCGACCGTGGGCATCAGCCAGAACAGCGCCACCACCAGCAGCACCAGCCGGAGCAGGCCGCCGCTCGCCGCGCCGGCCAGCCGCGCGCCGATCCCGCGCCGCCCGGCGCCGGAGGCCGTGCGCGGTGCGCCCGTCCCGGCCGTCTCCACGCCCCCGTCCGTACCCGGGCCCCGGTCCGTACCCGTGCCCCGGTCCGTACCCGTGCCCGTCCTCGCGCCCGTGCTCCTCCCCGGACCCGTGGGCGCACCCGCTCCCGCACCCGCGTCCGTCGCGTCCGCGCTCATCGCCGTCCCTCCCTGCGCAGCCGCCGGATGTTGAAGATCATGACCGGCAGCACCAGCAGCAGCAGGATCACGCCGATCGCGCTGCCGACGCCCAGGTCGTTGCCGCCGCCGAAGGACGACAGGTAGAGCTGGAGCGCGAGCACGTTGGCGTTCGACTGGGTGTTGCCCGGCGCGATGATGTAGACGAGGTCGAAGATCTTCAACACGTTGATCATCAGTGTCACCATCACCACCACCAGCACGGGAGCCAGCAGCGGCACGGTGATCCGGCGGAAGACCTGCCACTCGCCCGCGCCGTCCACCCGGGCCTGCTCCAGCAGCTCGCGCGGCACCCCGGCGAGTCCCGCCGCGATCAGCACCATGGCGAAACCGGCCCACATCCACACGTAGGAGCCGATGATCGACGGGGTGACCAGGTCCGGTCCGAGCCAGTTGATGCCGTTGTACTTGCCGGAGAAGTTCGAGGCGGGCAACCGCAGTCGGGCGCCGGCCGCCTTCCCCGGCAGCGCGTAGGTGCCGTCCTTGCCGGACTTGGCCGAGGCGATCACCTTGCCGTTCTCGACCGCCTCCACCTTCACCCCGGACAGCGCCTTCTCACCCGGGTCGATCACGTCGGGCTTGCCGGTGCCGCCGGGCCGGAAGTCCAGCCACACCGTGCCCGTGACCTGGCCCGGCTTCGCCGCGGCCGGCTTGGCCTGCTGCGCGTCGGACGGCAGTTCGGTCTGCGGGATGCCGACCAGCGGCAGGTCCGCCGAGGTGCCGACACGCGCGGCGGAGGTCGAGGTGAACGACCCGCCGGCGGTCGGCTTCAGGTCGCTGTCCGGCCGCGGACGCGCCCCCGGGTAGGCGGAGTTGCTGGTGAACGTGTCGTGCACGGCCACCACCACGGCGTTCGCCACCCCGCGCGAGGGGTCCTGCTCGTACACCAGCCGGAAGATGATGCCCGCGGCCAGCATCGAGATGGCCATCGGCATGAAGATGACCAGCTTGAACGCGGTGCTCCAGCGCACCCGTTCGGTGAGCACCGCGAAGACCAGCCCGAGACCGGTCGCCACGGTCGGCGCCACCACCACCCAGATCGCGTTGTTGCGGACCGCGGTGAGGATGCCGTGGTCGGTGAAGACCGTACGGAAGTTCTTCAGGCCGACGAACGAGTCACCGCTGGCGTCGAAGAGGCTGCGGTAGACCGTGTAGCCGATCGGATAGGCCACCAGCGCGCCCAGCAGGACGAGCGCGGGCAGCAGGAACAGCGCGGCGATCCACGGGCGGGTGCCCATGATGCTGCGGCGCTTGCCGGGGCGCCGGCCGGAGCCGGGCCCCTCGACGGAGCCGGGACCGGCGGGAGCCGGGACGGCGGAGACGCCGCCACCCGCTCCCACCGGACCGCTCGCCCCTGGAACAGAGGCGTCAGCCATCCGACCTCAGCTCCCGTACGCCTTGGCCGCGTCCGACTCCAGCTTCGCCTGCGTGCCGGCCACATCGGACGGCTTGGCGAGGAAGTCCTGGAGGTCCTTCCACTCGCCCTGGCCCTTGGTGCCGCCGAAGGCCGCGGGCGCCTGGTCCGACATGTCGAACCGGAAGTCGTCGCCGGAGGCGATCAGCGACTGGGCGATGGTGCGCTCGGTCGCGTCCGGGTACGCCGAGAACGGCAGCGACTTGTTCGGCGAGAGGTAACCGCCGCTGGACGCCCAGATCTTGGCCGCGTCGGTGGACGCCACGTAGGTGAGCAGCGCCTGCGCGCCCGCGTTGTCCTTCAGCGCCACGCCGACGTCGCCGCCGCTGACCACCGGCGCCTTGCCGTTGCCGACGGCCGGGAACGGGAACACCTTCGCGTCCGTGCCGACCTTCGCCTTGGTGTTGGCGGTGATGAACGACGACACGAAGTCGGCCTCGTAGACCATCGCGGCCTTCGGCGGGTTGCCGCTGAACACCTGGGTCACCGACTTCGGGAAGTCGTCGGCGAGCGCCGTGGAGGTGCCGCCGGCGACCAGGTCCTTGTTGCCGAAGAGCTGCGCCAGCGTGGTCAGCGCGGTCTTGACCGACGGGTCCGTCCACTTGATCGTGTGCGCGGTCAGCTCGTCGTACTTCTCCGGACCGGCCTGCGAGAGGTAGATGTTCTCGAACCAGTCGGTGAGGGTCCAGCCGTCCCCGCCGCCGATCGACACCGCCGGGGTGCCGGACTCGTAGACGGTCTCGGCGGTCTTCAGGAAGTCCGACCAGGTCTTCGGCACGGTCGCGCCCGCGTTGCTGAAGGCCGAGGTGTTGTACCAGATCAGCGACTTGTTGGCGACCTTGGCGTAGACCCCGTACTGCTTGCCCTTCCAGGCGCCCAGGTCCTGCCAGCCCTTGGAGTAGTTCTTGCTCAACTGCGCCTGCGCGCTCGCGCCGAGCGGCTTCAGCCAGCCCTTGTCCGCGAACTGGTGCAGCACGCCGGGCTGGGCGAGGAACGCCACGTCCGGCGGGGCGCCGCCCTCGATCTTCGTGCCGAGGAAGGTCGACTGGCTGTCACCGGTCGGTACGAAGGTGGACTTCGCCCCGGTGAGCTTGTCGAACTGGTCCAGCACCTTCTGGAACGCCTTCTGTTCGGGGCCGGTCCACACCGCCGCGACCTCGAGCTTCTGCCCGTGCAGGTCGGGCAGGTTCAGCTCGCTCCCGTCACTCCCCGATGAGGAGGCCGACGACGTGCTCTTGGAATCGTCTTTCTTGTCACTGTCCCCGCCGCAGGCCGCGGTGGTGAGCGCGAGCGCGGACACCGCCACCGCCGCGAGAGCTATGCGCGTAGTGCTGCGTCGTCGCGCGTAGGTGATGTGAGTGCGCCTTACGGTACGCATGTCGTGTTCCCCTCAGTCCCGTTGGCGACTGTCTACGCCCGGCGCGATGGCGCTCGCAAGGTCTTGCGCGAGCTTGCGGGGGTCATTGTGACGATGCCGTGATCTTGAAGCGAACCCTTCGGGGGCAGGGTAGGACGGACCGTCAGGTCAGGGTCGAAAGCCGCGCCTCATCGTGGCTGCCCGGGCGGTGCCGTGGAGCTGTCGAGGCGTCACCAGAGCGTCGGTCGGGCGCTGTTGGGGGAAAGACGAGGGAGGCGGGCGTCGAGGACACCCGCGGACGGGCGCTCGACGCGTGCGGAGGTCAGATGCGCGGCTGGATCAGCGCGGCCGGCGCGGTGGCGGCCGAGGGCAGCGGAGCGCGCGGCGCGGCGGCGTCGTCGGCCGGCGTCTCGGCGGCACGCTGGAGGGCGCTGGCCAGGAGCGCCAGGTCGGTCGGCCCGTTGCCGAGTTCGCGCACCTGGCGGCGGGCCGGCGGGTCGCCCATCCGCTCCCACTCCAGCGGCACCACGGTCGGCCGCAGCGTCGCCGTCCGCGGGATGCGCGCGCTGACCCGGGCGGCCTGGAACGGCGTCACCGCGCCGCCGGGGCGCCTCAGGTAGCCGCGTCCGGGCACCGCGTCGTCCAGCCCCGCCGGATCCTCGACATGGACCAGCAGCGCCGCCGACTCCGGGTCGGCGGTCCGCAACGCGATGCGCAACCGGGCCCGTTCGTCGGTCTCGGTGCCCGCGGTCCGCTCGGGCCGGCCGGTCGCGGCGAACAGGTGCACGCCCAACCGTTCGCCGTCACGCGCCACCGCCTCCAGCGCCCGCACCACGCTGCCCGCGGACGGCCGCCCCGGGCTGCCGAGCCCCGGCGCCACGAGCGCGTCGAAGTCGTCCACGACGACGACCAGGCGCGGGAGCACGGGCCGCACGCCGCCCCCGGGGCCGCCTCCGCTCGCCGAGCCGCTCCCGCCCACCGAAGCGCCCGCCCCGGCGGAACCGCCCGCGCCCACCGAAGCACTCGCGCCGCCTACGGAAGCACTCGCGCCGCCCCCCGTACGCGCTCCGCCTGAGGCCGCGCCCCGGCCGCCACCCGCACCCGTACCGGGCCCCGCACCCGCACCCGTGCCCGACCCGGACCCCGGACCCTGGTCCGCGCCCGGGGCGCCCCTGCGCCCGCCCTGGTGCGGCACCATCCCCGCCGCCGGGCCCCGGCCGTGCCACGCCGCGAAGTCCTCGCCGCCCAGCACCTCCGCCCGCCGCTTCAGCTCCGCGCTCAGCGCCTGCGCGAACTCCCGCATCCGGACCGGGTCCGAGGCCACCAGGTGGGTGGAGACGTGCGGCAGGTCCGCGCAGGAGCCGAGCCCCTCGCCGTGTTCCGTCCCCGCGCCGTCCACCAGCACCAGGGCCAGCCGCTCCGGCCGGTCGGCCGCCGCCAGGGCCGCCACCACCGAGCGCAGCAGCTCCGTCTTGCCGGAGCCCGGCGCGCCCCCGAGCATCGCGTGCGGCCCCTCCGCCACCAGGTCCACGGCCACCCGGCCGCCCGCGCCCACCCCGATCACCGCGGTGGCCCCGGAGGCGGCACCGGGCGCCTCGGCCCACCGCGCCGCGATCCGCGCCGGCGTCGCGATCGCCAGGTCGAGCTCGTCCAGCAGCCGTACCGCGCCGGGCAGCACATGCCGCGAGGGCACGTCCACCGCCCCCGCGTCGGCCTCCCGCAGCGGCGCGAGGGCCCGGGCGAAATGCTCGGCCCACGCCGCCGACACCGCGTCCAGCACGACCACGCCGTCCACGGGCTCCGCCGGGTGGGCGCCCGCGCCCGCCGCCGCGTCGCCGTCGGCCCCCGGGGCCGGCTCCAGCCGCAGCGTGGTCGCCACGTCGCCGCAGACCCGGGCGGTCAGACCGCCCTGGACGGCGGGGCGCTCCCCGGTCTCGACGAGGCACAGCAGATGGATGCCGGCCGACGGTCCGGCCACGGCTATCCGGCCCAGCGCGTCGCGCAGCGCCGCCGAGCCGGGGTCTCCGTCGAGGACGACCAGGGTGTACGGGCCGTCGTGGCGGGCGGCGGCCGCGGCGACCGCGGACGGCGGCGCGCTCGCCCAGCCGGGCCCCAGCGGCCCGGACTCCAGCCGCCGTACCAGCTCGGAGACGCGCGCCTCGGCCTGGTCGCGGTCGAAGGCGAGCAGCAGCCGGCAGTCCTGGCCGTGCGCGGGACGCAGGTGCGGCAGCCAGTTCAGCCAGGACCACTCCTCGGTGCGCTCGTCCGCACCCCGGGTCCGGTCGGCGCTGACCAGCGCCACCTCCAGCACGGCGGGGGAGTGCAGCGCGCAGAGCTGCGCGAGCACCGCCCGGGCCAGCCCGGCCAGCCGCGGCCGGGGCCCGGCCAGCGTGAGCGAGGAACTGGCCGGCGCCCGCAGGTCCACGGTGTACGGGGCGTCGCGCAGCAGGCCGCCGCCGTCCGGCGCGGCCAGGTCGGCGGTGCCCAGGCGCACCGTCAGCGCGTCGGGGTGGGCGTGGCCGCGCTCCCACAGCCGCCGGCCCGGGCCGAGTGCGGTCAGCAGGACCGCCGCCGGGTCCGGCCAGCGCCCGCGCAGCGCCTCCGCGGCAGCCGGGTCGTTTGCGGCGGGCACGGGTCCGCCGTCGTCGGGCCCGGGCCGGCTGCCGGCCAGCCGACGGGCCCAGGCGCCTATGGCGCCGACGACGCCGGCGCGCGGCGGCTCGTCGAGGTCGCGGCGGTTGCGCTCGCCGGTGGGGCGCCGGGAACTGTCCGCGGCGGGCGGTTCGGCGGGCGGCCACTCCGGTTCGGCCGTGCCGCCCGGACGGGAGCCGGTTCCGTGAGCGGGCCCTCCACCATTGCCGCTGCCCCTGCCGCTGCCCGGGGGGTTGCCGCTGACGTCCCCGCCCGCCCCGGGCCGGTCCGCGCCGTACGCGTCCGCGCCGCCGCCGGCCTCCTCCCGCGGGTGCGCGCCGGCGGTGGCCGCGGCGTCGTACGGGCCGCCGCCGAACGCGCCGGAGCCGTCCTGCTCCGCGGCCGCCTCGGGCCCGCCGGCGCCGCGTGAGGCGACCCGCAGGTGCCCCTCGCCGTCCGGGGCGGTCGCCAGCGGCGCGGGAGTGGCCGGGTGCGCCGGGGTGAGGCCGAGCGTGGACTCGCCGATCCGCAGCAGCGCGCCGGGCGCGAACGGCAGCGGGTGGACGCCGACCGGGCGGCCGGACAGGGTGGTGCCGTTGGTCGAGCCGAGGTCGGCGACGGTGACCGTGCCGTCTGAGCCGACCGCGATCTCGCAGTGCAGGCGCGAGACGTCCGGGTCGTCGAGCGGCACGTCGGCGTCGGCCGAGCGGCCGACCGCCGCCTGGCCGCCCTGGAGCAAGTGCACCCCGCCCGCGTCGGGGCCGCCGACCACGTGCAGCGCGGCCAGGTCGGCCGGCGGCCTGCCGTACTGCCCGAAGCGGCCGTACTGGCCGTGATCGCCGTGCTGGCCCTGGTCGCCGTGCTGCTCGGCGGGGGCGTGCAGCGACAGGAGCGCGCCGTCCACGAGCGGCGGTGCGCCCAGCACCGCGGTCGGGGCGAGGCGGCCGGTGCCGGCGTACAGCGCGACGGGGGCGCCCGAGGCGCGGCCGCCGGGACGCGCCGTGCCGGCCGCCGAGGCGAGGGCGCCCGCCACGGCGCCCAGGGTGGTGCCCGCGGGGGCCGTGACGAGCACGTCACACCCGCGAGCTGCCCGGCCGCTGCCGCGCGGCCCGAGGACGGTCAGCCGGATCTGCATCTCGTCCGCGGTCCCTTCTCCCCGTGGCCCGGGCACGCGCCGGGAAGACCCTCCCCGCCCGCGTCCGCGCCTCGACGTACGCCTATGCCGTCACCCCCGCGGCGCCCCTACGGGTGCGTGTGCACGGTGACTTGACGCATGCATCCTCCCACCCTCCGCCGCCCCTTCGCCCCCACCCTCCCCCGGAGCCGGCCGCACCGGGCACGCCACCCGGCCCCCACCGGGCCCGCCACCCGGCCCCACCGGGGGCCCCACCGGGCCCGCCACCCGGTACCGCGGCACGGTCGGCCGCGGCGGCGCGGGCGGGCCAGGGGGTGCGGGCGGACCGTTCCTGCGGGGGAGGGCAACCGCCGGAGGTGGCGCGGCGTCTCCAGGGGAACCCGGCACCGCGCCGCGGCAGGCTCTACGCTGGGCCGGACCGGGAAGAACCATCAGGCAGCAGGGAGCGCATGACGTGCGGCCGGTAGGCAGCAAATACCTTCTGGAGGAACCGCTCGGACGCGGTGCCACCGGGACCGTCTGGCGTGCCCGGGTGCGCGACGACGACTCCCTGGTCGCGGTCAAGGTCCTCAAGGAGGAACTGGCCGGCGACCCGGACGTGGTGATGCGCTTCCTGCGGGAGCGCTCCGCCCTGCTCCGGCTGCGCCACCCGCACATCGTGCGGGTCCGCGACCTGGTGGTCGAGGGCGATCTGCTCGCCCTGGTCATGGACCTGATCGACGGCCCGGACCTGCACCGCTACCTGCGGGAGAACGGCCCGTTCAGCCCGGTCGGCACCGCCCTGCTGACCGCCGCGGTCGCCGACGCGCTGGCCGCCAGCCATGCCGACGGCATCGTGCACCGCGACCTCAAGCCCGCCAACGTGCTGCTCGCCACCACCACCGGCGAGGACGGCACCGAGTCGATGCACCCGATGCTCACCGACTTCGGCATCGCCCGGCTGGCCGACTCCCCGGGGGTGACCCGCACCCAGGAGTTCGTGGGCACCCCGGCGTACGTCGCCCCGGAGTCCGCGCAGGGCCGCCCGCAGACGTCGGCCGTCGACGTCTACGGCGCCGGCGTGCTGATGTACGAGCTGGTCACCGGGCGCCCGCCGTTCCGCGGCGAGTCCGCGCTGGAGGTGCTGCGCGCCCACATGACCGACCAGGCGGTGCGCCCGGGCAACGTGCCGGAACCGCTGTGGACCGTCATCGAGCGCTGCCTGCGCAAGGACCCCGAGCAGCGGCCCGGCGCGGAGAACCTGGCGCGGGCGCTGCGGGTGGTCGCCGCGGGCGTGGGGGTGCACGCCAGCCCGGCGCAGGTCGAGGCCGCGTTCGGGGTGGGCGCGCTGCTCGGCCCCGAGGCCGACCCGGCCGTGGTGCCGGGCACCGGCGACGCCGAGCCGACCCAGGTGCTGCCGGCCGGCAGCACGGCGTACGACCCGAACGCGACGACCGGCGTGCTGTCCTCGGACCGCTACCGCGGTGTGGTGGAGGCCGCCGACGCCGCGAACGCCGCCGACGCTGCCGGGGCGGGCTCCGACCCGGCCGGCGCCGCCGACGGCACCCGCGTGCTGCCCGCCGCCGAGGCCCAGGGCCCGCCGCAGGCCCAGGGCCCGCACCCGTGGGAGTCCCAGCTCAGCGCCGCCCGCCACCGCAACGAGCAGACCGAGGTCAGCCGGCGGGAGATGGACCCGCTCCACCGCCGCCCGGTCCGCCGGCCGCAGCAGCAGCCCGCGCAGCCGCCGCAGCAGTACGGCGGCCCCCGGCAGGGCGGCCAGGGCCGGTCCGGTCCGTACGGCTACCCGCAGCAGCAGGCCCCGCAGCCCCAGCAGCGCTACCAGCCGCCCCCGCAGAGCCACGCACCCCAGCGGTACGAACCCCAGCGCCCGCCGGCCCCGGCGCCGCCCGCCCGCGCCCGCGAGCCGCGCGAGCCGCGGCGCAGCGCCAACCCGATGAAGATCCCGGGCCTCGGTTGCCTGAAGGGCTGCCTGATGGTGGTCCTGGTGCTCGTCGTCATCTTCGTCGTGGTCTGGTACACGACGCCGCTGCCGGACTGGGTGAACAGCACCCGCAACCTGTGGGACGCGACGTCGAGTTGGGTGCACACCGCGTGGGACAAGGTCTCCGCGATCACCGGCGACTCCGGCGGCGGCTCGGGCAACTGACGGCGGCCCGCCCACGGTTCGCCCGACCCTCTCCCCGGTTCGCCCGCTCCTTCTCCGCTGCCGCGCCGCCCCACGGCGGGCGGGCGCCCGCGCCTTCTTCCGCACCCTTGTTTGAGGATTTGTCGACTTCCAGAGGGTGATTTCTCCGGCAGAACGCCTCCTCACCGGCCGGGGGCGTCCCGAACTGCCCCCGGGCCGCGTAGCTTTGTCGCCAACACGAGCCATCACGCGGTGCCGCACGGCGTCCCGGTCCCACCCGGCGCCCGCGACCGATGGCGACGCGGCGGACCGTCGGAGGAGTCGGAGCAGCCTTGGCCAGGAAGATCGGCAGCCGGTACACCGCCCACCAGGTGCTGGGACGCGGTTCCGCGGGCACCGTGTGGCTCGGCGAGGGACCCGAAGGCCCGGTCGCCATCAAGCTGCTGCGCGAGGACCTCGCCTCCGACCAGGACCTGGTGGGCCGCTTCGTGCAGGAGCGCACCGCGCTGCTGTCCCTGGACGACCCGCACATCGTCGGCATCCGCGACCTCGTGGTCGACGGCAGCGACCTCGCCCTGGTGATGGAGCTGGTGCGCGGCACCGACCTGCGCTCCCGGCTGGAGCGCGATCGCCGCCTGCCGCCCGAGGCGGCGGTCGCGATCGCCGTCGACGTCGCGGACGGCCTGGCCGCCGCCCACGCCGGCGGCGTGGTGCACCGCGACGTGAAGCCCGAGAACGTGCTGCTCGACTCGGCCGCCCCGCCCGGGCCCGGCGGCGCCCCGCCCGCGCTGCTCACCGACTTCGGCATCGCCCGCCTCGTGGACACCCCGCGCCGCACCCGCGCGACCCGGATCATCGGCACCCCCGACTACCTCGCCCCCGAGATCATCGAGGGACTGCCGCCGCGCGCCTCCGTCGACATCTACGCCCTGGCCACGGTGCTGTACGAACTCCTGGCCGGGTTCACGCCGTTCGGCGGCGGCCACCCCGGCGCCGTCCTGCGCCGGCACGTCACCGAGGCCGTCCAGCCGCTGCCCGGGCTGTCCGGGGAGCTGTGGCAGATCCTCGCGCAGTGCCTGGCCAAGGCCCCGGCGTCCCGGCTGAAGGCGGGGGAGCTCGCCGCGCGGCTGCGGGAGCTGCTGCCGGACCTGGCCGGAGAGCCGGCGCTGGACGTGGCCGCGCCGGGCGCCGGGGGAGAGCCGGAGCGGGCCGGCGGCGTGTACGACGACGCGGACGAGCCGGCCCGGCCCGCCGGCTTCGGCGTCGATCCCGATCCCGCGCGCTCCGGCGCCGGCGGCGGCACCGGGCGGCCGGACCGCGACCGCAGACGCGGTGCGGTGCCGCTGGTGCGCGGCGCCGCCCCGGACTCCAGCCGCGACACCCACACGAGCATCAAGCTCCCCACCGCCGAGGAACTGGCCGGGTTCGGCGCCGAGGCCGCCCGCCCCGGCCGCGGCGGCCACCCCGAGGCGCCGGTCGGCCCGGCCGGCGCGGGCGCCGGCGGCGGCAAGGGCGCGGGAAAGGGCCGGGCCTCCGCCCCCGACCGCCCGGCCAGCCCCCGCCACCGCTCGGTCTCCGACGCCGTGCGCCAGCGGCGGATCAAGCTCGCCGCGGCCGCCGCGGCCGCGCTCGCCGTCGCCGGGCTCGGCGGTTGGGGCATCGCGTCGGCCGGCTCCGCCGACCACGGCGGCCACTCCGGCTCCGGCGGCACCTCCCGCGACGACAAGGGCGACGCGACCGCCACCGACCCGGACACCGACCCGGCCCGCGACACCAGCGCCGACCACACCGCCACAGCCGCACCGACCGGCGCCGCCGACTCCCCGCAGGGCCGCACCGGGGCACCGGTCGACCTGCCGAAGTGGTCGGCCTTCCACGACGCGCCCGCCGCCGGCGTGGCGCTGACCGGCGGCCCCCGGGTGCTCGTCATGGGCGGCGACACCTACGTCTTCGCCCGCGGAACCGACAAGAACGTCTGGTACGTGGTCCGGGACGGCTCGGGCTACGGCCCCTGGCACAAGCTCACCGGGATAAGCGTCCAGGCCGACCCGGCGGTGGTGTCCGCCCGGTCCGGGTCGATCGACCTGTTCGCCCTCGGCACCGACGGCCTGCTCTACCGCCGCACCCTGGCCGGCGGCTACTGGCAGCCCTGGCTCCAGGTGGACGAGCGCACCCACTTCGACGCGGCCCCGGCGGCCGCCTCCTCCGCGCCCGGCCGGATCGACCTGGTCGGACGGGTCGGCGGCGACCTCGTCACCGCCTCCCTGGTGGACGGCCGCTGGAACGCCTGGGCGACCGTGCCCGCGCCGGGCCGGATCAAGGACGCGCCCGCGCTGGTCTCCACCGGCCGCGGCAGCCTGGACGCCTTCGTCGTGCGCAAGGCCGACAACGCGGTGCTGCGGCTGCCGTTCTCCGACGGCGCCTGGCGGCCCGCGTCCGTGCTCACCACGGTCGACGGCAGCGCCCGGGTGGAGGCGCTGCCCGCCGGCGACCACCTCTACGTCTTCTCCGGCGGCCTGGTGGTCGACGCGGCGGACGACCGTGGCGCCGAGGGCGCCGCGCCGGCCGGCGCCCTGGCCCGGCCCGAGGGCGCGATCGGCCCGGTCGGTGCCGGCGCCTCCTCCCGCACCCTGGAGGTCTACCTGCTGACCGCGGGGGGCCGGCTCTCCCGCGCGACGGCCACCGCGTGAGCCGGGGGAGCGTACGCCGCGGGCTGCCGCCCGGCCCGGCGTACGGGGCCCTGTGTACGGCCCGGCCGTACGGCCCGGCACCGG
Organism: Streptomyces sp. SN-593; assembly: GCF_016756395.1. NCBI lineage: Bacteria > Bacillati > Actinomycetota > Actinomycetes > Kitasatosporales > Streptomycetaceae > Actinacidiphila > Actinacidiphila reveromycinica. Next base: position 3,032,663 of record NZ_AP018365.1, on the reverse strand, counting down.
GCCCGTGGGACGTCCCGCGCGGCGCACCGGGCGACCTGCTCCGAGACCGCCGTTCGACCGAAAACCGCCCTTCACCCGACCAGCCGGTAGGCTGGACCCCGTGGCGATCGTCGACGTTTCCGAAGAACTGAAGTCCCTCTCCTCCACCATGGGGTCGATCGAGGCCGTACTGGACCTCGACCGGATGCGGGGCGACATCGCCGCGCTCGAGGAGCAGGCCGCGGCGCCCTCCCTCTGGGACGACCCGGAGAACGCGCAGAAGGTCACCAGCCGCCTCTCGCACCTCCAGGCCGAGCTGCGCAAGACCGAGGCGCTCCGCGGCCGGATCGACGACCTCGGGGTGCTCTTCGAACTCGCCGAGGCCGAGGACGACGCCGACACCCGCACCGAGGCCGAGGCCGAGCTGGAGCAGGTCCGCAAGGCGCTGGACGAGATGGAGGTCCGCACCCTCCTGTCCGGCGAGTACGACGCCCGCGAGGCGCTGGTCAACATCCGCGCCGAGGCCGGCGGCGTGGACGCCGCGGACTTCGCCGAGCAGCTCCAGCGGATGTACCTGCGCTGGGCCGAGCGGCACGGCTACCCCACCGAGGTCTACGAGACGTCGTACGCGGAGGAGGCCGGCATCAAGTCGACCACCTTCACCGTCAAGGCGCCGTACGCCTACGGCACGCTCTCCGTCGAGCAGGGCACCCACCGCATGGTGCGGATCTCGCCCTTCGACAACCAGGGGCGCCGGCAGACCTCCTTCGCCGGGGTCGAGGTGCTGCCCGTCGTCGAGCAGTCCGACCACGTCGAGATCGACGAGTCCGAGCTGCGCGTCGACGTCTACCGCGCGTCCGGCCCCGGCGGCCAGGGCGTCAACACCACGGACTCCGCCGTCCGCATCACCCACCTGCCGACCGGCATCGTGGTCTCCTGCCAGAACGAGCGCTCGCAGATCCAGAACAAGGCGAGCGCGATGAACGTCCTCCAGGCCAAGCTGCTCGAACGGCGCCGCCAGGAGGAGCAGGCCCTGATGGACTCGCTCGGCAAGAGCGATGGCGGCAACTCCTGGGGCAACCAGATGCGTTCGTACGTCCTGCACCCGTACCAGATGGTGAAGGACCTGCGGACCGAGCACGAGGTCGGCAACCCGCAGGGCGTGCTCGACGGCGACATCGACGGGTTCATCGAGGCGGGCATCCGCTGGCGCAAGTCCCGCGAGAAGACCGACGCGTGACGGGCCGCCGCGACGGCAGTCGCGTCGCCCGTGTCACAGTGCTGTACAGAACTGACGGGCACAGGCGGGCAATTCGCCCAAGGCGTCCGTAACGGCCTTGACGGTCCCGGGCAAAGTGGCGAGGGTGTTGCGCGGCATGCGCAACTTCATGCGGTGTGAGCGTTTGGGGCGGGCGCATCCGGGCCCCAGTGGCACCGCACTCCGCATCGCTGCGCATCCCTAAGCAGACATTCTGATGGGGGTACTTGAGACATGACCAAGCGCAACACACGGCTGCGCGTCACCCGCATAGCCGCGGCCGCCGTCATCGCGGCCGGCGCCTCCCTGACGGCCGTGGGCGCGGCCCAGGCCGCCTCCCAGCCGAGCGGCACCTCGAACGTGCAGCCGGCTGACGCGCCGGGCGACACGCTCGGCGTCACCAACGGCGGCGACACGCTCGGTGTGACCATCGGTGGTACCGACGACGGCGGTACCGGTGACAACGGTGGCACCACTGACGACGGCGGTACGACCGACAACGGCGGTACGACCGACGACGGCGGTACCGGTGACAACGGCGGTACGACCGACGACGGCGGTACCACTGACAACGGTGGGACCACCGACGACGGCGGTACCGGTGACAACGGCGGTACGACCGACGACGGCGGTACCACCGACGACGGCGGGACGACCGACAACGGTGGGACCACCGACGACGGCGGTACCGGTGACAACGGCGGGACGACCGACAACGGTGGCACCACCGACAACGGCGGGACCACCGACAACGGCGGGACGACCACCTCGGGTGGTTCCTCCTCCGGCGGCTCCACCTCCGGCGGTTCGTCGAGCACGGGCGGTTCGTCGTCCTCCGGCGGTGGCTCCTCCACCTCGGGTGGCTCGTCCACCTCGGGCGGCAACGACAACACCTGCACCCTGTCCGGCGACAGCGTCGACTGCGGCAACAACGCCAGCACCGACAACCAGCAGGTCCAGCAGGGCCAGACCACCTCGCAGCTGGCCGAGACCGGCTCCAGCGGCACCACCTTCATGATCATCGGGGCCGCGACCCTGATCGCGGGCGGGATCGGCTTCCGCCTCACCCCGCGCCTGGTCAACCGCGGCGGCGGCAACGGCGCCGCGGCCTGACGGTCGCAGCGGCACGACAAGGCAGGCCCGGAGCGCCGAAGCGCTCCGGGCCTGCCTTGTCGTCCGTGTCATTTGGTCTCCGCCCCCGCCGGGCGGGCGGGCGTCACGCGGTGGCGTGCTCCACGACGAGGACCACCGCCAGCAGCGCCACCAGGAGCGCTATCAGCGTGGCGGGGGATATCGTCGACCAGCCGCCCTCCTGCTCCATGCGCGCGCGGTTCGCGCGGCAGACCGGGCAGCGGCCCTCGCTCACGGGGCCGGCGCAGTTGGCACACACCAGTCGGTCGAACGTCATCGCGCTCTCCTTTTCCGTCCGGTGAACGCCCCCGGTGGTGAAATCGTTCCCTGGGCTCGACGCGTCTACTCCGTGCCCGCGCCGCCGCTTCGGCGGCCGGTGCCGCGCGGTGTTCCCGCGGCTGCACACTTCCCACTGTGCCAGGTTCCGCCCGGAAGGGCGCCCCGAGGCCCGGGCGGGCGGCCGCGGCGGCGGCGTACGACGCCCGCAGGGCGCGGCGGAGGGGGCGGATGACGGCTTTGTCCGAGTGTGCCCTGTGGCCCGGGCCACCAACCGCCGACCGCGACTGCGCGGGCGTCGCCAGGTCGCGTAGTGTCGCCCCCACATCCCCTATCCGGCCCTACCCCAAACCCCGATCCCGCAACCCACTGGTGCCAACGTGATCCGTTTCGACAGTGTCACCAAGACCTACCCCAAGCAGAACCGCCCCGCGCTGCGGGATGTCTCGCTGGAGATCGAGAAGGGGGAGTTCGTCTTCCTGGTGGGCTCGTCCGGCTCCGGGAAATCGACCTTCCTGCGGCTCATCCTCCGCGAGGAGCGCACCGACACCGGCATGGTGCACGTCCTGGGCAAGGACCTCAACCGGCTCTCGAACTGGAAGGTTCCGCAGATGCGGCGCCAACTCGGCACCGTGTTCCAGGACTTCCGGCTGCTGCCGAACAAGACCGTGGCGGAGAACGTGGCGTTCGCGCTGGAGGTCATCGGGAAGCCGCGCGGCACCATCCGCAAGACCGTGCCCGAGGTGCTCGACCTGGTCGGCCTGGCCGGCAAGGACGACCGGATGCCCGGCGAGCTGTCCGGTGGTGAGCAGCAGCGGGTGGCGATCGCCCGCGCCTTCGTCAACCGTCCGATGCTCCTGATCGCGGACGAGCCGACCGGAAACCTCGACCCGCAGACGTCGGTGGGCATCATGCGGCTGCTGGACCGGATCAACCGGACCGGCACCACCGTGGTGATGGCCACCCACGACCAGAACATCGTCGACCAGATGCGCAAGCGCGTCATCGAACTCGAGAAGGGGCGACTGGTCCGCGACCAGTCGCGCGGTGTGTACGGCTACCAGCACTGACTGCTGCCGCCCGCTCGCACCAACCCTCCGGAAGGAACCCCGACCCCCATGCGTGTCCAGTTCGTTCTGTCGGAGATCGGCGTCGGTCTCCGCCGGAACCTCACGATGACTCTTGCCGTCGTCATCTCCGTGGCCCTCTCGCTCGCCCTCACCGGCGGTGCCCTGCTGGTGAACAAGCAGGTCGACGCGATGAAGGGCTACTGGTACGACAAGGTCGAGGTGAGCGTCTACCTCTGCAACAAGAACGACGCGGCCACCACGCCCAACTGCGCCGCGGGCCCGGTGACCGAGGACCAGAAGGCCCAGATCCTCGCCGACCTGAAGAAGCTGCCGGTCGTCAAGAAGATCTACTACGAGTCGGCCGAGGGCGCGTACAAGCACTACAAGGAGCAGTTCAAGTCCAACAAGCAGCTCGCCGACTCCATCACACCGGACCAGATGGAGCAGAGCTACCAGGTCAAGCTGAAGGACCCGACGAAGTTCGAGGTGGTGGCGAGCGCCTTCAACGGGCGCAAGGGCGTGCAGTCGGTGGAGGACCAGCGCAAGGTGCTCCAGAACCTCTTCGACCTGCTCAACGGCATGACCCGGGTCGCGTACGTGGTGCTGGCGTTCATGCTCACCGTGGCCATGCTGCTGATCATCAACACCGTGCGGGTGTCCGCCTTCTCCCGGCGCCGGGAGACGGGCATCATGCGGCTGGTGGGCGCGTCGAGCTTCTACATCCAGATGCCGTTCATCATGGAGGCCGCCTTCGCGGGACTGGTCGGCGCGGGACTGGCGTGCGTGATGCTGCTCGGCGGGCGGTACTTCCTGATCGACGCGGGCCTCAGACTCCAGGACAAGATCCCCCTGGTGTCCTTCATCGGCTGGGGCCCGGTGGTCCAGGTGCTCCCGCTGGTGCTGGTCATCGGTGTGGCGATGCCGGCGCTCGCGGCGTTCATCGCGCTGCGCCGCTACCTGCGGGTCTGACCGCCCGACGGTCTCACGCGGGGCGGCGCCCCGGGGCCGGGCCCGCACGCGGGTCCGCGATCCCCGGGGCGCCGTCGTGCGACGTCCGCGCATACGCGGCTGGGGTACGCCGTGCGGGTCGCCGTACGCCGCCGGGGGACGCCCGGCGGTCGCGATGCGCCGCGGGCGGGCGCAGCCGCAACTCCCCGTGCCGGACAGGGTTCTGCCCTAGACTTCCCGCCATGTCCGGCCCGTCGCTGTTCGGGACGCCCCGCCGCTGGCGCCGCGGGGCCACCTTGACATTGGTGTGCGGTGCGATGCTCGCCACCGGCGCGGCGGCGAGCAGCCTCACCGGGGTGGACACGGCGGCCCGCAGGAGCGGCCAGACGGTCGCCACCGGCCAGGTCGGCGCCGTGCGGACCGCCGGCGCGCCGTCCCCGGACCCGGCCGCGGGCGACGGCACCGGGACCGGCACCTCGGCCCCGGGCGACGCCACCGCCGACGGCCGCGACGGCGACGGCCCCCCGCCCGGCCCCGGCGGGGACGGCCCGGCCGACACCGGCCGCACCGGCCGGACGGCCGCTCCCGACGCCCCCGGCCCGGACGCCGCGCAGCAGCTCGTCAGCCGCAGTGGCGACCGCTGGTCGTCGTCCTACACCGCCCAGGAGTACGCCGGGTTCCAGCAGGCGCTCGCCGGCAGGTACGTCGGCACCGGTGTCTCGGTGCGCCGCGTCGACGGGGGCCGCATCCAGATCGCCGAGGTGCAGGCCGGCAGCCCCGCCGACCGGGCCGGGCTGCGCAGCGGCGACGTGCTGGCCGCGATCGGCGACACCCGGTGCACCGGCATGCCCGTCACCGAGGTCGTCGCGGCCCTGCGCGGCGACAACGTCCCCGGCAGCCCGGTCACGCTCGACGTGGAGCGCGGCGCGCGCGACTGGACGGTGGCGGTGCACCGCGCCACCCTCGCCACCGAGGCGGTCACCGTCACGCGGCAGCCGGACGGCCCGACCGTGGTGAAGGTGGACGCCTTCACCAAGGGGGTCGGCGCGCAGGTCGCGGCCGCGGTCCGGGACTCCGACCACGGCGTCCTGCTCGACCTGCGCGGCAACTCCGGCGGCCTGGTCAGCGAGGCGGTCGCCACCGCGTCGGCGTTCCTCGACGGCGGCCTGGTCGCCACCTACGACGTGCACGGGCGGCAGCAGGCGCTCTACGCGGCCGACGGCGGCGACACCTCGGTGCCGCTGGTGGTGCTGGTCGACGGCGGCACGATGAGCGCGGCCGAGATGCTCTCCGGGGCGCTCCAGGACCGGGGCCGCGCGGTGGTGATCGGCTCGCGGACCTTCGGCAAGGGCTCGGTCCAGATGCCCACCACCCTGCCGGACGGCTCGGTGGCCGAGCTGACCGTCGGGCACTACCGGCTGCCGGACGGCCGGACCGTCGACGGCACCGGCATCGCCCCCGACGTCGTGGTCTCCGGCGGGCAGGACCCGGTGGCCGCCAGCCGCGAGGTATTCGCTGGCCTCGGTGCCCCCGGGTAGTGGGACAATGGCCCGGCTATGGCTAAAGAGACGGGTCGCAAGATCATCGCGCAGAACAAGAAGGCGCGGCACGACTACCTCATCCTCGACACGTACGAGGCGGGGCTGGTCCTCACCGGCACCGAGGTGAAGTCGCTGCGGCTGGGCCGCGCGTCGCTGGTGGACGGCTTCGGCCAGCTCGAGGGCGGTGAGGCGTACCTCTACAACGTGCACATCCCCGAGTACACGCAGGGGACGTGGACGAACCACGCGGCGCGCCGCAAGCGAAAGATGCTGCTGCACCGCGCGGAGATCGACAAGCTCGACCAGAAGTCCCAGGAGACCGGGCACACCATCGTGCCGTTGGCGCTGTACTTCAAGGACGGCCGGGTGAAGGTGGAGATCGCCCTCGCCAAGGGCAAGAAGGAGTACGACAAGCGGCAGACGCTGCGGGAGAAGCAGGACCGGCGCGAGACCGACCGCGCGGTGTCCGCGGCGCGGCGCCGGCAGCGCGCCTGACCGGTGCCGGCCGACGGACCGGGGCGACCGGGCCGGCACCGGCCCGCCCGGCCCCGGCCTGGCCCGCCCTGCCCGTGGCCTCGGCGCGCCGCGGGCACGAGGGAATGCGGTGGCCCCGGTGCGTGTTGTGCCACTACACTAGGCCACGCAGGACCAGCAGCACCGACCACCGGGCGACCGGTGGCGCACCTTGAAAACACCACATGGGGATGATCGGTTTCGACTGGGGATGTCGAAGCAGGGGAAGCGAGCCGAGGAAGCGGCAATGATCTCGTTAACCATATGCCGAAACCAATAATCGCCAATTCCAAGCGCGATTCCTCCGCCTTCGCTCTCGCTGCCTAATTAGCAGCTAGCGAAGACTCCGCGGAGTGTCAGCCCGGGGGTGTTCCCGACCCGGATCCTGGCATCATCAAGGGGACTCAACCGCCGGGCCCGGCCACGGGGCGCGGCGGGAAAACTCACAGTGGCTGGGCCCGTCGGCGGCTTGTCCGCGTGACTGCCGGGGCCGAGAAAAGCACAGCGGACTGCGCTCGGAGAAGCCCTGGTTCCGCACCACAGGACGCGGGTTCGATTCCCGCCATCTCCACGAAGACGACAGGCGAGGTGTGCCCGCGAAATGCGCGGGCCGCCTCGCCTTCGTCGTTTCTGCTCCTGCGCGGCTGCGCCGCGCGTCGCGGCGGGGGCTCCGCCACCCGCACCCCCTTGTGCGCGACAGGCGAGGTGTGCCCGCGGAATGCGCGGGCCGCCTCGCCTTCGTCGTTTCTGCTCCTGCGCGGCTGCGCCGCGCGTCGCGGCGGGGGCTCCGCCCGCGCCGCGCGTCGCGGCGGGGGCTCCGCCACCCGCACCCCCTTGGGCGGGACAGGCGAGGTGTGCCCGCGGAATGCGCGGGCTGCCTCGCCCTTCGTCGTTTCTGCTCCTGCGCGGCTGCGCCGCGCGTCGCGGCGGGGGCTCACAGGGGGGCGAGGGGCCGGGTGAGTGCCTGGTTGCGCGGGTGTCACGCCGCGTCGGGGAGCCGGAAACCCGGCGTTCCTACCGTCAGGTCCGTCAGTGCGGCAGGCGGCGACGGCGGGAGGCGGCGTGATGGGCCGGTGGATCGAGCAGTGGGACCCCGAGGACGAGAGGTTCTGGCACGAGGGCGGCGGGCGGCAGGTGGCCCGGCGCAACCTGGCGTTCTCCGTGCTGTCGGAGCACATCGGCTTCTCGGTGTGGAGCCTGTGGTCGGTGATGGTGCTGTTCATGGGCCCGGCCTACGGCGTTGACCCGGCCGGCAAGTTCTTCCTGGTGGCGATGCCGACCCTGGTCGGCGGCGTGCTGCGGGTGCCGTACACCTTCGCCGTGGCCGTCTTCGGCGGCCGCAACTGGACGGTGGTGAGCGCGACGCTGCTGCTGGTGCCGACGATCGCCGCCGCGTTCGTGGTCAGGCCGGGGGTGTCGTACGCGACGCTGATGGTCGTGGCCGCGCTGACCGGGGTCGGCGGCGGGAACTTCGCCTCCTCCATGACGAACATCAACTCCTTCTACCCGTTGCGCGAGAAGGGCTTCGCGCTCGGCCTGAACGCGGGCGGCGGGAACGTGGGCGTGGCCGCGATCCAGCTCGTCGGGCTGCTCGTGATCGGTACCGCCGGGGCCGCCCACCCGCGGGTGGTGCTGGCGGTCTACATCCCGCTGATCGTGGTCGCGGCGGTGCTCGCCGCGCTCTTCATGGACAACCTCGCGCCGGTGCGCAACGACACCGGCGCCGCGGTGGACGCCGCCCGCGACCCGCACACCTGGATCATGGCGCTGCTGTACGTGGGCACGTTCGGCTCGTTCATCGGCTTCAGCTTCGCCTTCGGCCTGGTGTTGCAGAACCAGTTCGGACGCACCCCGCTCCAGGCCGCGGACCTGACCTTCATCGGGCCGCTGCTCGGCTCGCTGGTCCGCCCGGTCGGCGGGCGGCTGGCGGACCGGTTCGGGGGCGGCCAGATCACCTGGTGGAACTTCCTGGCGATGGCGGCGGCCGCCGGCGTGGTCGTCGCGGCGTCGCAGGCGAGGTCGCTGGCGGCGTTCCTGGTCGGCTTCATCGTGCTGTTCGCGCTGAGCGGGCTCGGCAACGGGTCGTCGTACAAGATGATCCCGGGTATCTTCCAGAAGAAGGCCGAGGCCCGCGGGCTCACCGGGGAGGCGGCCGCGGCGTACGGGCGGCGGTTGTCCGGCGCGTCGATGGGGCTGATCGGCGCGGTCGGCGCCCTCGGCGGGGTCGGCATCAACCTCGCCTTCCGCGAGTCGTTCCTGGACGCCGGCAGCGGCACCCCCGCCTTCGTGGCGTTCCTCGGATATTACGCAGTGTGCTTCGCGCTCACCTGGGTCGTATACCTGCGGCCGGCGGGCGGCGCGCGCGGCGGCAGCCGGAAGGGGGAGCAGCAGGCGGCCCCGGCGGGCGCGGAGGCGTACGCCGAGGTCTGAACGGTGTCGCAGGAGGACACCGCACGTAACACCCGGGAAATCCCGGTGAACCGAACCCGTCACCCCGGGTTGGGAGGATGACCCTCCCGGGCGTGGCGCCGGGGCAGCGGGCCGCGGCGCGCGGGTACGTCAGGTCAGCGAGGTGGAGCACCCATGGAAGCGCACGTCGAACCCCCCGGAGCGGCCGACGGGTTGCCGCCGCTCGCCGGGTTCACCGTCGGGGTGACCGCCGCCCGCCGGGCCGACGAACTGGCCGCCCTGCTGGAGCGGCGCGGGGCGGCGGTGCTGCGGGCGCCCAGCCTGCGGATCATGCCGCTGTCCGACGACGCCGAGCTGCTGGCGACCACCAAGCGGCTGCTGGACGACGCGCCGGACATCGTCGTCGCCACCACCGCGATCGGCTTCCGCGGCTGGATCGAGGCGGCCGACGGGTGGGGGCTGGGGGAGGCGCTGCTGCGGCGGCTCGGCGAGACGCGCCTGCTGGCCCGCGGCCCGAAGGTGCGCGGCGCGGTCCGCGCGGCCGGGCTCACCGAGGCGTGGTCGCCGGCGTCCGAGTCGATGGCCGAGGTGCTGGAGCGGCTGCTCGCCGACGGGGTCGAAGGGCGGTGCGTGGCCGTCCAGTTGCACGGCGAGCCGGCCGCTGGGTTCGGCGAGGCGCTGCGGCTGGCCGGGGCGCGGGTGGTGGCGGTGCCGGTCTACCGGTGGATGCCGCCGGAGGACCTCGGACCGGTGGACCGGCTGCTGGACGCGGTGTGCGCGGGCGGGCTCGACGCGGTGACCTTCACCTCCGCGCCGGCCGTCGCGTCGCTGCTGGACCGGGCGGAGCAGCGGGGCCGGCTGGACGGCCTGCTCCAGGCGCTGCGCGGCGACGTGCTGGCCGCGTGCGTGGGGCCGGTGACCGCCCTCCAGCTCCAGGAGCACGACGTGCCGACCCGGCAGCCGGAGCGGTTCCGGCTCGGGCCGCTGGTGCAGCTCGTCGCGCGCGAGCTGCCGGCCCGGGTCCACCCGCTGCCGGTGGCGGGGCACCGCGTCGAGGTACGCGGGCACGCGGCCGTCGTCGACGGCCGGCTGCGGCCGGTGCCGCCGGCGGGCATGGCGCTGCTTCGGGCGCTGGCGCGCCGGCCCGGCTGGGTGGTCGGCCGCGGTGACCTGCTGCGGGTGCTGCCCGGCTCCGGCCGCGACGAGCACGCCGTCGAGACGGCGATGGCGCGGCTGCGGACGGCGCTGGGGGAGCCCCGGCTGGTGCAGACGGTCGTGAAGCGCGGGTACCGGCTGGCGCTCGACCCCCGCGAACCGGACCCCGCGGACGGCTCCGGCACCACCTGCGGATAGCGGGACTCCTCCGCGCGACGGCACCGGTGCGCGACGAGGTGCGCGCCGCCGCCCTCCCCCCTGCGTGGCCGGGTGGGCAGCCGGGCGCCGGTCGCGTACGGTTGCAGGCTGCCCCTCGCACGGACTCGCGCGGGGCAGCCGCACAGCAGAAGGGGGTCCTGCGTGGCAGCGCAGACCACAGCACCGGGGGTCCGGGACCGGGAGATCGCCGCCGAGCAGGCGCACCTGGACCGGGTGTACAGCCGTCTTGAGGAGAAGATCCACGAGGCGGAGTTCCTGATGAACGACGCCGCGCAGCGCGGCCAGGTCGGCACGCCCGGGGCGCTGGCCGAACGCGACGCGCAGGTCTTCCGGGCCGGCGTCCACCTCAACCGCCTGAACAACGAGTTCGAGGACTTCCTCTTCGGCCGGATCGACCTGCTGCGCGGCAAGGACGGCAGGAAGGGCGCCGACGGCGCCTACACCTCGATCGAGCCCGCCGACGACGCGGTCCGCGGCGACGGCACCGCCGAGGTCGCCGAGACCCTGCACATCGGCCGGATCGGCGTGCTCGACGCGGAGTACGCGCCGCTGGTGATCGACTGGCGCGCGCCGGCCGCCGCGCCCTTCTACCGCTCCACGCCGGTCGCGCCCGGCCGGGTGGTGCGCCGCCGGGTGATCCGCTCCAAGGGCCGCCGGGTGCTCGGCGTCGAGGACGACCTGCTGCGCCCGGAGCTGACCACCGGGCTGCCGGTGGTCGGCGACGGCGCCCTGATGGCCGCGCTCGGCCAGGCGCGCACGCACACCATGCGGGACATCGTCTCCAGCATCCAGGCCGAGCAGGACGTGGTCATCCGCGCCCCCGCGGCGTCGGTGACCGAGGTGTCCGGCGGCCCGGGCACCGGCAAGACCGCGGTGGCCCTGCACCGGGCGGCCTACCTGCTCTACCAGGACCGGCGCCGCTACTCCGGCGGCATCCTGTGCGTGAGCCCCACCCCGCTGCTGGTCGCGTACACCGAGGGCGTCCTGCCGTCGCTCGGCGAGGAGGGCCAGGTCGCGATCCGCGCGGTCGGCTCGCTGGTCGACGGGGTCACGGCCGACCTGTACGACGACCCCGCGGTGGCCCGGATCAAGGGCTCGCTGCGGATGCTGAAGGTGCTGCGCAACGCCGCGCGCGGCTGCCTGGAGCTGCCGTCGGCCCCCGGCGCGGGAGCGGGCGGCGGCAGGGGAGCGGGCGGTGGCGCGGACGCGCGGCCCACTCGGCTGCGGGTGGTCGCCTTCGGCCGCCGGGTGGAGCTGGAGGCCGACGAGCTGGCGGCGGTGCGCCAGCAGGCGCTGAGCGGGACCACCCCGGTCAACCTGCTGCGCCCGCGTGCCAGGCGGCTGCTGCTGGACGCGCTGTGGCGCAGGGCCGGCCGCAGTTTCGACGACCCGGACCTGGCCGCGCAGGAACGCGCGGGCTTCGACGAGGACATCAGCACCGAGCCGGACTTCACCGACTTCCTGGACGCCTGGTGGCCGGTGCTGGAGCCGGCCCGGGTGCTGGCCGCGCTCGCCGACGACAAGCGGCTGTCGCGCTGGGCCCGCCGGGTGCTCAGCCCGCCGGAGGTGCGCCGGGTGGCCCGGTCGCTGCGGCGGTCCGGCACCTCCGTGCACGACGTGGCGCTGCTGGACGAGCTGGACACGCTGCTGGGCGCGCCGCCCCGGGACCGGCGCCGCGAGGTCGATCCGCTGGACCAGCTCACCGGGCTGGAGGAGCTGATGCCGCAGGCGGCCGCCGAGACCCGCCGGGAGCGCGCGGAGCGGCTGGCGCGGGAGCGCACCGAGTACGCGCACGTGATCGTGGACGAGGCGCAGGACCTGACGCCGATGCAGTGGCGGATGGTCGGGCGGCGCGGCCGCACCGCGACCTGGACGATCGTCGGCGACCCGGCGCAGAGTTCGTGGACGGACGTCGACGAGGCGGCCCGGGCCCGCGACGAGGCGCTCGGCAGCCGCCCGCGCCGCCGCTTCACCCTGACCGTCAACTACCGCAACCCCGCGGAGATCGCCGAGGTCGCCGCCACCGTGCTGGCGCTGGCGATGCCGGGCAGCCCGTCGCCGCGCGCGGTCCGCTCCACCGGGATCGCGCCGCGCTACGAGGTGGCCGGCGACGACCTGGGCGCCGACGTGCGGTCCGCCGCGCGGCGGCTGCTGGAGGAGGTGGACGGCACCGTCGGCGTCGTGGTGGCGATGGACCGGCGCGCGCAGGCCCGCGGCTGGCTGGCGGGCCTGGGCGACCGCGTGGTGGCGCTGGGCAGCCTGGAGGCCAAGGGGCTGGAGTACGACGCGACGCTCGTGGTCGCGCCGGCGGAGATCGCCGAGGAGTCGCCCGCGGGGCTGCGCACCCTGTACGTGGCCCTGACCCGGGCGACGCAGCGGCTGACGGTGCTCGCGGTGCCGGCGGACCTGCCGGACGCCGCGGGCGTGCCGGACCTGCTGCGGGCGGACTAGGACCTGGCCGGGTCGGCGCGGCCGCCCGGACCCGGACACGGCCTGGGCCCGGACACGGCTCGGGCGCCCCCTTCGACGAAGGGGGCGCCCGAGTGACGTCTGCGACACCGGCCCGCCATGCTCGCCTCGCGGCAAGTGGGCGCTCGAAGCGCCTAAGGTTGGGCCCGGGGGCTTGGATCGAGCCGGTGCCGTATCCAGGCTAACAAACCCTGCGGCGAACCTCTTCCCGCAGGCCGGAATTGGTGGTCCGTCACCCGCCTGCCACGCGTTCTTCCGCCGCTGTGCACCCCGCGCCCGCAGTGCTCCCGCATGCCGGAAGTACGATTCCACTGCTGGCGGCGGGTTCACGGATACCCGCCGGTAGGTGCAACGATCACGAGCATACCCTCAGGCAGGAACCGGAAGAAGGTCGTCATGGCAACGGCGCCGAGCGTCTCGTACTCGATCACGGTGCGGCTGGAGGTCCCCGCCAGCGGGGGCGCGGTCGGCCGGCTCACCACCGCGGTCGAGTCGTCCGGCGGGTCGGTCACCGGCCTGGACGTGACCGCCTCGGGCCACGAGAAGCTGCGGATCGACGTCACCATCGCCGCCAGCTCCACCGACCACGCCGCCGACATCGTCAGCAAGCTGCGCTCGATCGACGGCGTGACGATCGGCAAGGTCTCCGACCGTACGTTCCTGATGCACCTCGGCGGCAAGATCGAGATGCAGTCCAAGCACCCGATCCGCAACCGCGACGACCTGTCGATGGTCTACACGCCCGGTGTGGCGCGGGTGTGCCTGGCGATCGCGGAGAACCCCGAGGACGCGCGCCGGCTGACCATCAAGCGCAACTCCGTCGCGGTGGTCACCGACGGCTCGGCGGTGCTGGGGCTGGGCAACATCGGGCCGAAGGCCGCGTTGCCGGTGATGGAGGGCAAGGCGGCGCTGTTCAAGCGGTTCGCCGGGATCGACGCGTGGCCGCTGTGCCTGGACACCCAGGACACCGACGAGATCGTGGCGATCGTCAAGGCCATCGCGCCGGGCTTCGCCGGCATCAACCTGGAGGACATCTCGGCGCCGCGCTGCTTCGAGATCGAGGCGCGGCTGCGCGAGGCGCTGGACATCCCGGTCTTCCACGACGACCAGCACGGCACCGCGATCGTGGTGCTGGCCGCGCTGACCAACGCGCTGCGCTGTGTCGGCAAGGAGATCGGCGACCTGCGGGTGGTCATGTCGGGCGCGGGCGCGGCCGGCACCGCGATCCTGAAGCTGTTGCTGGCCGCCGGGGTCAAGCACGCGGTGGTCGCCGACATCCACGGCGTGGTGCACGCCCAGCGCGACGACCTGAAGGACGTCGGGCCGCAGACCCCGCTGCGCTGGATCGCGGAGAACACCAACCCGGCGGGCGCCACCGGCACCCTCAAGGACGCCGTGGTGGGCGCCGACGTGTTCATCGGCGTCTCCGCGCCGAACGTGCTGGAGGGCGCCGACATCGCCCGGATGGCCGAGGGCGCCATTGTCTTCGCGCTGGCCAATCCCGACCCCGAGGTGGACCCCGCCGAGGCGCGCGAGACCGCCGCGGTGGTCGCCACCGGCCGCAGCGACTTCCCCAACCAGATCAACAACGTGCTCGTCTTCCCGGGCGTCTTCCGCGGCCTGCTGGACGCCCAGTCACGCACCGTGAACACCGAGATGATGCTGGCCGCCGCCCGCGCGCTGGCCTCGGTCGTGGGCGACGACGAGCTGAACCCGAACTACATCGTGCCGAGCGTCTTCAACGACAAGGTGGCCGGCGCGGTCGCGGACGCCGTCCGGGACGCCGCCAGGGCCGCGGCGCCGGAGCGCGGAAACGGATTCCCAGCGTCGACCGTCTGACGACAGCGCGTGATGCTCCCGCCCCAGGGTGCCCCCTGTGGGCCTCTTCCAGCGCTTTTTCCGCGACTCGCGCGGGCAGGCGATTGGCTTTCCCCCCATATATGGGGGCAGGATGCACACCTGGGCGGTGAGGCACACAGCAACAGCTTCGGCTCGCGCCCCCATGGCAGCAAGAACACGGGAGTACAGATATGAACCGCAGTGAGCTGGTGGCCGCGCTGGCCGACCGCGCCGAGGTGACCCGCAAGGACGCCGACGCCGTGCTGGCCGCGTTCGCCGAGACCGTCGGTGAGATCGTGGCGAAGGGTGACGAGAAGGTCACCATCCCCGGCTTCCTGACCTTCGAGCGCACCCACCGCAGCGCCCGCACCGCCCGCAACCCGCAGACCGGTGAGCCGATCGAGATCCCGGCCGGCTACAGCGTGAAGGTGTCCGCGGGCTCCAAGCTGAAGGAAGCCGCCAAGGGCAAGTGAGCCCGGTGGTGCGGCAGTAGCACCGCAGACGCCGCGGGCGGCCGCCTCCGTGAGGAGGCGGCCGCCCGCGGCGTCTCCCGCCGGGACCCGGCCCGGCGGGCCCGGTGGCCCTCAGCCCGCCACGTCGGCGCGGTCGGACCCCGACGGGAGCTCGATGTCGGCGCCCAGCCCTTCGAGCTTCGCCAGGAAGTTCTCGTAGCCGCGGTTGATCAGGCTGATGCCGTGCACCCGCGAGGTGCCCTGCGCGGCCAGCGCCGCGATCAGGTACGAGAAGCCGCCGCGCAGGTCGGGGATGACCAGGTCGGCGCCCTGCAGCTTGGTCGGCCCGGACACCACGGCCGAGTGCAGGAAGTTGCGCTGCCCGAACCGGCAGGCGCTGCCGCCCAGGCACTCGCGGTAGAGCTGGATGTGGCCGCCCATCTGGTTGAGCGCCTCGGTGAAGCCGAGCCGGGACTCGTAGACCGTCTCGTGCACGATCGACAGCCCCGACGCCTGGGTGAGCGCCACCACCAGCGGCTGCTGCCAGTCGGTCTGGAAGCCCGGGTGCACGTCGGTCTCCAGCGCGATGGCCTTCAGCGGGCCGCCCGGGTGCCAGAAGCGGATGCCCTCGTCGTCGATCTCGAAGGCGCCGCCGACCCGGCGGTAGGTGTTCAGGAAGGTCATCATCGAGCGCTGCTGCGCCCCGCGCACGTAGATGTCGCCCTCGGTGGCCAGCGCCGCGCTCGCCCAGGAGGCGGCCTCCAGCCGGTCCGGGATGGCCCGGTGGACGTAGCCGCCGAGCGAGTCCACGCCGGTGATCCGGATGGTGCGGTCGGTGTCGAGCGAGATGATCGCGCCCATCTTCTGCAGGACGCAGATCAGGTCCTCGATCTCGGGCTCCACCGCGGCGTTGGTGAGTTCGGTCACGCCCTCGGCGAGCACCGCGGTCAGCAGCACCTGCTCGGTGGAGCCGACCGAGGGGTAGGGCAGCCTGATCCGGCAGCCGCGCAGCCGCTGCGGCGCCTCCAGGTACTGGCCGTCCGCCCGCTTCTCGATGGTGGCGCCGAACTTGCGCAGCACGTCGAAGTGGAAGTCGATCGGCCGGCCGCCGATGTCGCAGCCGCCCAGGCCCGGGATGAACGCGTGCCCGAGCCGGTGCAGCAGCGGCCCGCAGAACAGGATCGGGATGCGCGAGGAGCCGGCGTGCGCGTCGATGTCCGCGACGTTGGCGCTCTCCACCCGGCGCGGGTCCATCACCAGCTCACCGGGCGCCTCACCGCTCTCCACGGTCACGCCGTGCAGTTGGAGCAGACCGCGCACCACCCGCACGTCCCGGATCTCGGGCACCCCCAGCAGCCGGCTCGGCTCGCTGCCGAGCAGAGCGGCCACCATGGCCTTCGGCACGAGGTTCTTCGCACCTCTGACCCGGATCTCGCCTTCCAGGGGAGTTCCACCGTGGACAAGCAGCACATCGGCGATGTCGGTCATGGATCTCGCGATCTTCTTCAGAAGCCGTACCCGGCTTCGGTGAGCGCGGCAGCGGGTCTTTCGCCGCCGCGCGGGAACCAAGAACAGATGGTAATGCGCCCGGTGGGTCCGCCTACCCCGCCGTTGACCCTCCCAACGGGCAGCGGTTGGGGGATCATGTGGACCATGACCGAGGTGTCCTCGCTCACCGGACGACTCCTGGTGGCCACGCCGAAGCTCGCGGACCCCAACTTCGACCGGGCGGTGGTGCTCCTCCTCGACCACGACGCGGAGGGGTCGCTCGGCGTCGTCCTGAACCGGCCGACACCCGTCGGCGTCGGCGACGTGCTCCGGCCCTGGGCGCCGCTCGCGGTCGCCCCGCCGGTCGTCTTCCAGGGCGGGCCGGTCTCGCTGGACTCCGCGCTGGGCCTGGCCGTGGTGCCGGGAGAGCCCGGGGAGGAGGGCGACGAGGCGATCCTCGGCTGGCGGCGGGTGCACGGCGCGATCGGCCTGATCGACCTGGAGGCGCCGCCGGAACTGCTCGCCGCGGAACTGGGCTCGCTGCGGATCTTCGCCGGGTACGCCGGCTGGGGGGCCGGCCAGCTCGAGCGGGAGCTCGCCGACGGCGCCTGGTACGTCGTGGAGTCCGAGCCGGGTGACGTGTCCGCGCCCGATCCGGAGAAGATGTGGCGGGCGGTGCTGCGCCGCCAGCGCGGCAGGCTCGCGATGGTGGCCACGTATCCCGACGATCCCTCTCTCAATTAGGCTTGACGGTTATGAGCACTCTCGAGCCCGAGCGCGGGGCGGGCACCGGCACACTGGTCGAGCCGACTCCGCAGCTCTCCCACGGTGACGGCGACCACGAGCGCTACGCGCACTACGTCCAGAAGGACAAGATCATGGCGAGCGCGCTGGAGGGCACGCCCGTCGTCGCGCTCTGCGGCAAGGTCTGGGTCCCCGGACGCGACCCGAAGAAGTACCCGGTGTGTCCGATGTGCAAGGAGATCTACGAGGGCATGCCGGCCGGTGGCGGCGGCAACGACAAGTCCGGTTCCGGCAGGTCCGGAAGGGGCGGCAACGACTGACAGCGGCGCGTTCGGCGCGGCGGACGCGCCGGACGACGACGCGCACAGCGGTGAGCGCGTGCACTTCCTGGTCGGCCAGGGCCGGTTCGCCGAGGCGCACGCGCTGATCAGCGACGCCTTCGTCGAGCGCAACGGCAGCGCCGGATACCTGCTGCGCGCCTGGGTGCTCGCCCAGGAGCAGCGGCCCGCGGAGGCGCGCGACGCCGTCGACTGGGCGCTGGCGATCGCCTCGCCGGTCGAGGCCGGCGACGTCTTCGTGCTCGCCGGCGTGGTGCTGCTGTCCCTGGACGAGGCGCACGCCGCGCTCACGGTGGCGCTGCGCGCGACCGGCGCGGACCCCGACGGCTGGGAGCCGGCGGTGCTGCTGTCCGACGTCTACCGGCGGCTCGGCCGCGTCCCGGACGCGATCGCCGCCGGCCGCCGCGCGGCCGCGCTGGCCCCGCGCGAGGCCGAGGCGCAGATCGCGCTCGCCCGCTCGCTGTCCGCCGGGCGCGGGGTGCTCGGGCGGATACCGCGCCGCAACCGCGCCGAGCACCGGGCGGCCGCGGAGCGGGCACTGGCGCTCGGCGCGTCGCCCGGGCAGCTCGTGGTGCCCCGCGGCGGGGCCGTGCTGGGCGGGGCCGGCCTCGCGGTCTTCCTCGGGGTGCAGCTCTACCGGGTGGAGACCGGCGGCGGCTGGGAGCTGGTCGCGGCCGGCATCGTCTTCGGGGTCACCTTCGGGCTGATCGGGGTGCTGGCGGTGATGGGCGCGCGGCGCTCCGGGGTGAGCGCGCGCACCCGGCTGCGCGGGGTGCGCGCCACCACGCGCACCGAGATGGTCGGCGACGCGTGGCTGTGGCGGATCGCCGCGGTGCGCGTCGCCACGATCCTGCCGCTGCCCGCGCTGCTCACCAGCGGGCTGGCCGCCGACCGCGCGTCGCGGGGCTCGCCCTGGCCGCTGTGGGCGGTGGCGCTGCTGTGCGCGGCCGGGCTCGCCGCGGTCTGCGCGGTCCTGCTGGGCGTCCCCTGGTGGTACGGCGAGGTGTACGCGCGGCGCATCCTGCGGTACGCCGGGCTGGTGCGGCTGCAACTCACCGCGACGGGGCTGCTGATCGGCGGGACCCTGGCGGTGTCCCTCCGGGGACGCGGCACGGGTGACACCTGGGCGCCCATCGCCCTCGCCCACCTCTTCTGGACCGTCGGCGGATGGCTGGCCGCCGCCGTCCTCTCCGCCCGCCTCCACGCCCTGCGCCGCCGCGCCCTCTAGGACCTGCCCGGCGGATCCTGCCGGCCTCCGCGGGGGACCCCTATTGGTCTATGCCAATCGGCGGGGGTGTTGCAGGATGAGGGCATGGACCTCATCCCCCTGCCGAGCCAGGGCACGACGGAAACCGGTGACGGCGGAGCCGTCTTCACGCTGCGGGCGCGGACGGCGCTCGTGGCCGGCCCGGGGACGGACGCGGCCGCGCGGTGGCTGCGCGGCACCCTGGGCGCGGCGACCGGCCTGCCCTTCCCCGCCGGCGGCCCCTCCGACGCCGCGGCCGTGCGGCTGGTGGTGGACGGCACGCTGCCCGGCGGCCCGGAGGCGTACCGCCTGACCGTCGACCCGTCGGCCGGCGTGGAGATCGCCGGCGCCGGACCGGCCGGCGTCTTCTGGGGCGCCCAGACCCTCCGCCAACTGCTCGGCCCGGACGCCTTCCGCCGCGCGCCTCTGGCCGAGCGCGCCTGGACCCTGCCGGCCTGCCGCGTCACCGACGCCCCCCGCTTCGGCTGGCGCGGCTTCATGCTGGACGTGGCCCGCCACTTCATGCCCAAGGACGTGGTCCTGCGCTACCTGGACCTGATGGCGGCGCACAAGCTCAACGTGCTGCACCTGCACCTCACCGACGACCAGGGCTGGCGGGTGGAGATCCGCCGCCACCCGCGCCTGACCGAGGTGGGCGCCTGGCGCGAGCGCACCAAGGTCGGCCTGCGCGAGTCCCCGCTGTGGGAGGAGCGCCCGCACGGCGGCTACTACACGCAGGACGACATCCGCGAGATCGTCGCCTACGCCGCCGCCCGCCACATCACCGTCGTCCCCGAGGTGGACATCCCCGGCCACTCCCAGGCCGCCATCGCCGCCTACCCCGAACTCGGCAACACCGACGTGCTCGACACCAGCGCCCTGCCGGTGCTCACCAGTTGGGGCGTGAACCCCAACGTGCTCGCCCCGACCGAGGCCGTGCTGCGGTTCTACGAGGAGGTGTTCACCGAACTGCTGGAGCTGTTCCCCGGCACCTTCTTCCACGTCGGCGGCGACGAGTGCCCCAAGGAGCAGTGGGCCGGCTCGCCCACCGCGAAGGACCGCATCGTGGAACTCGGCCTGCGGGACGAGGAGGAGCTCCAGAGCCGGCTGATCCGGCACTTCGACCGCTGGCTCGCCGAGCGCGGCCGCCGGCTGATCGGCTGGGACGAGATCCTGGAGGGCGGGCTCGCGGAGGGCGCCGCGGTCTCCTCCTGGCGCGGCTACGGCGGCGGGATCACCGCCGCCCGCGCCGGGCACGACGTGGTGATGTGCCCCGAGGGCCACGTCTACCTCAACTGGCGGCAGTCCGACGCGCCCGACGAGCCGGTGCCGATCGCCCACGTCCGCACGCTGGAGGACGTCTACCGTTTTGAACCGGTCCCGCCGGAGCTGACCGCCGGGGAGGCCGCGCACATCATCGGCACCCAGGCCAACGTCTGGACCGAGGTGATCGATTCGCCCCGCGTGCTCGACTACATGGTCTTCCCCCGGCTGGCCGCCTTCGCCGAGGTCGCCTGGTCCGCGCTGGGTGCCCCCGCCGACCGCGACTGGCCCGGTTTCGAGGCGCGGATGCGCACCCACTACGCGCGGTTGGACGCCCTCGGCGTGGAGTACCGCCCGCCCGGCGGCCCTCGGCCCTGGCAGCGCCGCCCCGGTGTGCTCGGGCGGCCGAAGGACGGCCCGCCCCCGATCGTGTGACCGGACCGGGGCCGGCGGCGCGGCGCGCGGCCGGCCCCCGGCGCCCCGGACCCGTACCGCCCCAACTGCCCCGAACGCAGGCAATCGCGGCACGGCGCGCGATCGGGATCTAGCCGTACGATCACCCTGTGAGGGGCGGATCGGTACTTCGTGGACCCTCGCGTCGGGCGCCCCGGAACATGTGCCAGAGTTGCCACGTCCGGGCTGTCAGCACGTACGGTACGGCTACCGCGTGACGGAGGTAGGCCGGGAAGGGGCAGCGGCGTGAGCACGTATGCACGGCAGGAGGCGGCGAACGTCACGCTGCCCTCCTCGCTCGACGAGGCGGTGGCGGCACTGGCCGACATGCCCAGTGCCGTGCCGGTCGCCGGGGGCACCGACCTGATGGCGTCGGTCAACTCCGGGCTGCTGCGCCCGGCCGCGCTCGTCGGCCTCGGCCGGATCAGCGAGATCCGCGGCTGGCAGTACGCCGACGGGGCCGCGCTGCTCGGCGCCGGCCTGACCCACGCCCGCATGGGCCGCCCCGACTTCGCCGCGCTGATCCCCGCGCTGGCCGCCGCCGCCCGCTCCGCCGGGCCGCCGCAGATCCGCAACGCCGGCACCCTCGGCGGCAACATCGCCACCGCGGCGCCCACCGGCGACGCCCTGCCGGTGCTCGCCGCGCTGGAGGCGAGCGTGATCCTCGCCGGGCCGGAGGGCGACCGCGAGCTGCCGGTCAGCCATCTGCTCACCGGCATGGACCCGTTGCGCCCCGGCGAACTCCTCGCCTTCGTGCGCATCCCGCTGCTGCACGCCCCGCAGACCTTCCTCAAGGCCACCGGGCGCACCGGCCCCGGCCGGGCCGTCGCCTCCGTCGCCCTGGTCGTGGACCCCGCCCGGCGCCAGGTGCGCTGTTCGGTCGGCGCCGTCGCGCCGGTGCCGCTGCGGCCGTTGGAGGCCGAGCAGTGGGTGGCCGGGCTGATCGACTGGGACGGCGAGCGCACCCTCGCCCCCGAGGCGTGCACCGCCTTCGGGGAGTACGTCGCCGCCGCCTGCATCCCCGACCAGCCGGGCGTCGAACTACCGCCGGCCGCCGTCCAGTTGCGCCGAACCGTGGCCGCACTGTCCCGCCGAGCGCTCGGGAGGGCCCTGGCATGACCGACCGGCAGCCGAACGAGCGGGACCAGCACGAGCAGCACGAGCAGCACGACGTGCACGGCCCGGGCACCGCCGGCGCCTGGCAGCCGGTGCCCGGCGGCGGGGACTACGACCCCGACCAGACCATGCACGTGTCCTTCGCGGCCCAACTCCCGCCCGAGCCGCGGCCCGGCGAGGACCCGCTCGGCGCGCACGGCCCGGCCGGTCCCGGCTGGAACGGCCGGCCGGCGGGCGACGCCGGCTACCTGGACGACGGCGGCTACCAGGTCGGCCAGCCGCTGTTCGGTCCCGGCCCGGACGACCCGGCGGCCTACGCCTACCCGCCGCAGGAGCAGCCCGGCCCGCAGGGCGGCGACCCCGGCCGGCCCTACGCCGGCCACGAGCGGCCGTACGAGCACGCCGGCCACGCCGGGCACCTCGACCCCGCGGGCGGCTACGGCGGGTTCGGCGGCGGCCAGGACGACGCGGGGGGCGGTCCGTTCCCCGGCCACGACGCCGGCCCGGGCGACCCCGGTCCGGGCGACGGCGGCAGCGGCGAGCCTTCCGGCGGCGCCCCCGACCCGGCCACCACCTGGTCGATCCCGGTCATAAGGGAGGAGTCCGAGGCCGAGTCCGGCGAGTACTCCCTCGGCGCCTTCTCGCCTGCCTGGGACCAGACGCCCTCGCCCGCGCCCACCCACTCCTTCCCCGCCGCCATGTTCGGCCAGGGCGCGGCCGCCGCCGCGCAGGCGGCGCAGGAGCGGGCCGCGGCCGAACGGGCGCGCGGCGGCGCCGACGACGCGCCGTCCGACGGCGGCAGCGGCCACTGGGAGATGCCGTTCACCGGCCCGGAGGGCGGCGACGCGGTGCCGTGGCTGCCGGCCCACGCCCCGGCCGCCGACGCGGCCTGGTCGGGCATCGTGGACGACCCGGAGGCCCCGCCCCCCGCGCCGACGGGCGAGGGGGCCGCCCAGGACCGTCCGGGCGGCCACGACGGCGCCGCGACCGGTGAGCACCCCTACGGCGTCCAGGACCCCTCCGCCGGCCACGACGGCGCCGCGGCCGGCGACCTCCAGGACTACGGCGTACCGCGGTTCGACGAGGCCGCCGCCGCGGAACCGGCCGGCGGCCCCGAGGGGTACGACGTGCTGCCCGACCCCGCGGGTCCGGACGGCGCCGAGCGGCCCGCGCCGCAGGACGGCGCCGACCTCCCCGACGGCCCCGAGGAGCCCCGGCAGGACGGCGGCCCCGACCCCGCCGCCGACCAGGCCGCCGCGCCCGTACCGGGCACCGTGGAGGCCGTGGACGCCTCCGACCCCGCGGACCCCGTGGAGGCCGTGGACGGCGACGCGCCCGCCGACGACGCCCAGCCCGGCGACCTCGCGCCCGGCGACGGCACCGGCACCGTCCAGGACGGCGACGGAGCCACGGACTTCGGCTCCGACGGCGCCGGCGCGGCCGAGCCCGACCCCGCCGCCCCCGACGTCGCTCCCGGCCCGGAGGAGGCGTTCGAACCCGCCGCCGAGACCCGCAGCGAGCACCCGCTCGCCTCCTACATGCTGCGGGTCAACGGCACCGACCGGCCCGTCACCGACGCCTGGCTCGGCGAGTCCCTGCTGTACGTGCTGCGCGAGCGGCTGGGGCTGGCCGGCGCCAAGGACGGCTGCGAGCAGGGCGAGTGCGGCGCCTGCTCCGTCCAGGTGGACGGGCGGCTGGTGGCGTCCTGCCTGGTGCCCGCGGCGACCGCGGCCGGCAGCGAGGTGCGCACCGTCGAGGGCCTGACCGTCGACGGCCGCCCCTCCGACGTCCAGTGCGCGCTGGCCGACAGCGGCGCCGTGCAGTGCGGCTTCTGCATCCCGGGCATGGCGATGACCGTCCACGACCTGCTTGAGGGCAACCACCGGCCGACCGACCTCGACATCCGCCAGGCGCTCAGCGGCAACCTGTGCCGCTGCTCCGGCTACCGGGGCGTCCTCGACGCCGTCCGGTCGGTCGTCGCCGCCCGCGACACCGGCCGCGACCCGGACGACCAGGGCGCCGCGGGTTCCGACGACCCCGCCCGCATCCCGCACCAGGGCGGTCCCGCGACCTCGGGAGGTGACCGGTGAGCAGCATCGTCGAGGGCCCCGGAGCGGTGGCCGACCCGCTGGCCGACACCGGCGGCGAGCCGCACGGCATCGGCGCCTCGGTGCCCTCCGCCGACGCGCTGCCGAAGGCGCAGGGCACCTACCCGTACGCCGCCGACCTGTGGGCCGAGGGCCTGCTGTGGGCGGCGGTGCTGCGCTCGCCCTACCCGCACGCGCGGATCACCCGTGTCGACACCTCCGACGCGGTCGCGATGCCCGGGGTGCGCGCCGTGGTCACCCACGAGGACGTGCCCGGCGACGCCATGCACGGCCGCGGGGTCGCCGACCGGCCGGTGTTCGCCCACGACGTCGTGCGCCACCACGGCGAGCCGATCGCCGCGGTCGCCGCCGACCACCCGGACACCGCCCGGCTGGCCGCGGCCGCGATCCTCGTCGAGTACGAGGTGCTGGAGCCGGTCACCGACCCGGAGAAGGCGTTCGCCGCCCAGCCGCTGCACCCCGACGGCAACCTGATCCGGCACATCCCGCTGCGCTTCGGCGACGCGGAGGCGGTCGGCGACGTCGTGGTGGAGGGCCTGTACCGGGTCGGCCGGCAGGACCCCGCCCCGATCGGCGCCGAGGCCGGGCTGGCCGTGCCGCGCCCGGACGGCGGCGTGGAACTCTACGTCGCGTCCACCGATCCACACGCCGACCGGGACATCGCCGCCGCCTGCTTCGGGCTGGAGTCCGACCGCGTCAAGGTCGTGGTCACCGGCGTCCCCGGCGCGATGGGCGACCGCGAGGACTCCGGCATCCAACTGCCGCTGGGCCTGCTGGCGCTGCGCACCGGCTGCCCGGTGAAGTTCGTGGCCACCCGGGAGGAGTCCTTCCTCGGCCACGCGCACCGCCACCCCACCCTGCTGCGCTACCGCCACCACGCCGACGCCGAGGGCCGGCTGGTCAAGGTCGAGGCGCAGATCCTGCTCGACGCGGGCGCCTACGCCGACGCGTCCTCCGACGCGCTCGCCGCCGCCGTCGCCTTCGCCGCCGGCCCGTACGTGGTGCCGCACGTGTTCGTCGAGGGCTGGGCGGTGCGCACCAACAACCCGCCGTCCGGGCACGTGCGGGGCGAGGGCGCGCTCCAGGTCTGCGCGGCCTACGAGGGCCAGATGGACAAGCTCGCCGCCAAGCTCGGCCTGGACCCGGCCGAGATCCGGATGCGGAACGTGCTGGCCACCGGGGACCTGCTGCCCACCAGCCAGACCGTCACCTGCCCGGCGCCGGTCGGCGAACTGCTCAAGGCCGTGCGGGACGCCGACCTGCCGCCGCTGCCCGACGGCGACGACGAGTCGCAGTGGCTGCTGCCCGGCGGCGTCTCCGGCGCCGGGGAGCCCGGGGCGGTGCGCCGCGGGGTCGGCTACGCGCTCGGCATGGTGCACGTGCTCGGCGCCGAGGGCGCGGACGAGGTGTCCACCGCGACCGTGCGCATCCACGACGGCCGCGCCACCGTCATCTGCTCGGCCGTCGAGACCGGGCAGGGGTTCACCACGCTGGCCCGGCAGATCGTGCAGGAGGTGCTCGGCGTCGACGACGTGCGGGTGCTGCCCTCGGACACCGACCAGCCGCCGGCCGGGCCGGCCGCGCGAGGGCGGCACACCTGGGTGTCGGGCGGGGCGGTGGAGCGCGCGGCCAAGATGGTCCGCACCCAACTGCTCCAGCCGCTGGCCGCGAAGTTCGGCATGTCGGTGGAGCTGCTGTCCATCGCCGACGGCAAGATCACGTCCTACGACGGGGTGCTGTCCACGACGGTCGCCGAGACGCTCGACGGCAAGGAGCTGTGGGCCACCGCGCAGTGCCGGCCGCACCCGACCGACCGGCTCGACGACAACGGGCAGGGCGACGCGTTCGTCGGGCTGGCCTTCTGCGCGATCCGCGCGGTGGTGGACGTGGACATCGAGCTGGGGGCCGTGCGGGTGGTCGAACTCGCCGTCGCGCAGGACGTCGGACGGGTGCTCAACCCGCGGCAGCTCGCCGCGCGGATCGAGGCCGGCGTCACCCAGGGGCTGGGTCTGGCGCTCATGGAGGACCTGCGGGCGCCGCGCGGGATCGTCAAGCGGCCCAACCTCACCGGATACGCGTTGCCGACCGCCCTCGACGCGCCCGACGTGCGGATCGTCAGGCTCGTCGAGGAGCGGGACGTGGTGGCCCCCTTCGGGGCGAAGGCGGCCTCCGCGGTGCCGGTGGTCACCTCCCCGGCGGCCGTCGCCGCCGCGGTCCGCGCGGCCACCGGCCGTCCCGTCAACCGCCTCCCCATCCGCCCCCAGGCCGCGGTCGTCAAACCCCCCACCGCCTGAGCGGTCCCGGCCCCCTGCGCCCCTTTGTCGCGTCCGCGGGCGCGACAAAGGGGAGCAGGGGGGCACTTCAGGTGGCCAGGCCCGCGGCGACCGCCCGCAGCGTGTCCGTCGCCTGGTGGTGGAGCCCGCCGCCGAACGTCACCCGGGCGGCGCCGAACACCCCGAGTTCGCGGGGCGCGGGGCCGCCGGCCCGGCAGAGCGCGTTCACCGGGAGCCCCACCCCCTCGGCGATCGCGGCGAGCTGCGCCGGCGGGGCGAGGATCGGGTAGACCACGTCCGCTCCGGCCGCGGCGTACCGCACCCCGCGGGCGATCGCGGCCGCCGGCGTACGGTCCGTCCCGCGCAGGTAGGTGTCGACGCGCGCGTTGAGCACCAGCGCGTCCCCGGCCGCGGCCCGCACCTCCGCGAGGAAGTCCGCCTGCGCGCCCGGGTCCCGCAGGGTGCCCGCCGCCGGGTCGGAGTCCTCCAGGTTGCACCCGACCGCCCCGGCCTCCAGCAGCCGTTCCACCAGCTCCGCGGCCGGCAGGCCGTACCCGGCCTCGACGTCCGCGGTCACCGGCACGTCCACGGCGCGGGTGATCCGGCGGATCGCGGCGAACATCTCGTCCGGCGGAGTGCCCTGCCCGTCGGCGTAGCCGAGCGCCGCCGACACGCCCTCGCTGGGCGTGGCCAGCGCCGCGAACCCGGCGTCCGCGAAGACCCTCGCGCTCGCCGCGTCCCACGGCCCGGGCAGCACCAGCGGGTCGCCGGCCGCCCGGCCCGTGTGCAGGGCGCGCAGCGCGGCGGCGCCGCCCGCGGGGGCGCTCACGCCGGGCTCCCGGGCGGGGTGCGGAACGCCACGTTGAAGCGGTTCCACGCGTTGATCGCGACGATCGCCCCGACCAGCCGGGCCAGTTCGGCCTCGTCGAAGTGCGCGGCGGCCCGCGCGTACACCTCGTCCGGCACGAACCCCTCGGTGAGCAGCGTGACCGCCTCGGTCAGCGCCAGCGCGGCCCGCTCCCGGTCGGTGTAGAGGCCGTCGACCTCCTCCCACGCGGCGAGCAGGTCGATCCGCTCGTCGCTCTCACCGGCCTTGCGCGCCTCCTTCACGTGCATGTCCAGGCAGAAGGCACACCGGTTGATCTGCGAGGCCCGGATCTTCACCAGCTCCCCGACCACCGGGTCGAGCCCCTGCGTCGCGGCCCGGCCGAACGCCAGCATCGCCCTGTACGCGTCCGGCGCCTGCCGGGCGTAGTTTCCTCGTTGCGTCATGCCCCCGACGCTACG
Organism: Streptomyces sp. SN-593; assembly: GCF_016756395.1. Classification (NCBI taxonomy): domain Bacteria; kingdom Bacillati; phylum Actinomycetota; class Actinomycetes; order Kitasatosporales; family Streptomycetaceae; genus Actinacidiphila; species Actinacidiphila reveromycinica. The sequence continues at coordinate 3,005,088 of NZ_AP018365.1, read as the reverse complement.
GCCCGCCGGCGCCGGCGCCCTGGTCCACTCCGCACTCCGATCCCCGGGCCAATCCGGCGCGGAACCGGGGATCGGGGGCGGGCGTCCTGTACGGGTGGGGACGGGGGCGGTTGCTAGAGTGCCGGGGCTCGGGGGCGCCCGGGCCGCTGGACGATCATCGGGGCAAGCAGCGCGCGCAGCGCGGAATGGGGGACGGGCGTGGGTCTGTTCGACGCGATCCGGGGCGAGTTCATCGACATCGTGGAGTGGACCGACGACAGTCGGGACACCATCGTGTGGCGGTTCCCGCGGCACGACAACGAGATCAAGATGGGCGCCAGGCTCGTCGTGCGCGAGTCCCAGACGGCCGTGTTCGTCAACGAGGGCCAGATCGCCGACGTGTTCACCCCCGGCACGTACACCCTGCACACCCAGAACATGCCGATCCTGTCCACCCTCAAGGGCTGGAAGTACGGCTTCGACTCGCCGTTCAAGGCCGAGGTGTACTTCGTCACCACCCGCCAGTTCACCGACATGAAGTGGGGGACGGCGAACCCGGTGATCGTGCGGGACGCCGAGTTCGGGATGGTCCGGCTGCGGGCCTTCGGCTCGTTCGCCGCGAAGGTGGTGGACGCGGCCGCGCTGCTGCGCGAACTGGCGGGCACCGACCCGCAGTTCCGCACCGAGGAGGTCCAGGAGTACCTGCGCCAGCTCATCGTCGGCCGGCTGTCCACCGCGCTCGCCGCCTCGGGTGTGCCGATGCTGGACCTGGCCACGCAGCAGGACGCGATCGGCACCCGGCTGGCCGGGGTGCTCAGCCAGGAACTGGCGTCGGTCGGCATCGCGGTGCCGAAGTTCGTGATCGAGAACATCTCGCTGCCGCCGGAGGTCGAGGAGGCCATCGACACCCGGTCGCGGATGGGCATCGCGGGCAACCTCGACCAGTACACGCAGTTCCAGGCGGCGAACGCGATCGGGGACGCGGCCCGCAACCCGGGCGGCGGGGGCGAGGGCGTCGGCCTGGGCGTCGGGCTGGCGATGGGCCAGCGGATCGCCGCGGGGCTCGCCCCGCAGACCGGGCAGGCTCCGCAGGCCCCCGCGGCTGCCGCGCCCGCTCCCGCGGCCGCCACCCCGCCGCCGCTGCCCCGGCAGGCCCAGTGGTTCCTCGGGATCGGCGGCGCCCAGCAGGGCCCGTACGACGCCGCCGCGCTGTCCGGCCTGGTCGCGGCCGGCACCCTCACCCGCGAGACGCTGGTCTGGAAGGACGGTATGGCCGGGTGGCTGCCCGCCGCGCAGGTCCCGGAGGTCGGCGGGCTGTTCGGGGCGGTGCCGCCGCCGCTGCCGCCGCAGGCGTGAGGCGGACCGGCGCGGGGGGGCGCCGTCGCGGACCGAAGGCGCCACGGCGCCCGCGCCCGCGGGTGCCCCGGGAGCACGCACGCAAGGCACGTCGAGGCCGGCCCGCGGACGGCCGGGCACACGAGGGTGGGGAGAGCGAGGCCATGAGCACTCAGGAGCGCGGCCCGGAGGGGCAGGCGGCCGCCACCGGCGCACCGCAGGCGGGGGCGTACGGACAGGCGGCGGGCGACGTGCGGTCGTACCCGTGCGAGGCGTGCGGCGCGACCGTCGAGTTCTCGCCGGGCGCGGGCGCGCTGAAGTGCCCGTACTGCGGACACGAGCAGGCGCTCGCCCAGGTGCCGCGCCAGGTGCGCGAGCATCCCATCGGGGAGTTGGCGGCGCTGCGGGACAAGCCGCGTGCCGTCGTGCTGGGCGAGGCCCGCGCGTTCCTGTGCCCGGGCTGCGGCGCCCGCACGGAGACCGACGACCTGTCGGCGCGCTGCCAGTTCTGCGCGACCCCGCTGGTCGCCGACGCCGAGCAGACCGAGCGGGTGGTGCCCGAGGCGGTCGTCCCGTTCGGCCTGGACCGCGGCGCCGCCCGGGACCGGCTGAACACCTGGACGTCCTCCCGCTGGTTCGCGCCCGGCAGCCTGAAGAAGGTCACCGAGGCGGAGACGTTCAAGGGCAGCTACCTGCCGCACTGGACCTACGACGCCGCGACCGCCTCGCGCTACGAGGGCCAGCGCGGCGAGCACTACTACACCACCGAGACCTACACCGCCACGGAGAACGGCCAGCAGGTCACCCGCACCCGCCAGGTCCGGCACACCCGCTGGCACCACGCCTCCGGCACCGTCGCGCGCGCCTTCGACGACGTCCTGGTGGCCGGGACCGTCCACGTGAAGTCCGAGCAGCTCGACAAGCTGACCCCGTGGCCCCTCCAGGAGGCGCGCCCCTACCAGCCCGAGTACCTGGCCGGCTTCCAGACCGTCCGCTACGACGTCGAGCCCGAACAGGGCCTGGAGACGGCGAAGGAGCGGATGGCCGCGCAGATCGCGTCGGACTGCCGCGCCGACATCGGCGGCGACGAGCAGCGGCTGACCTCCGTGGCCACCCGGTACGACGACGTGACGTTCAAGCTGGTCCTGCTGCCGGTGTGGTTCCTGACCTACCTGCACGCGGGCAGGAGCTGGCAGGTCATGGTGAACGCCCGCACCGGCGAGGTGATCGGGGACCGCCCCTACAGCGCCGTGAAGATCACGGCGGCGATCGCGGCGCTGGCCGTGGTGATCGCGGTGATCGTCGCGGTGGTGGCGGCGAAGTGACGTGGCCGGGCGGCGGGGTGACCCGCCGTCCGGTCGGCGCCGGTGCGGCCCGCGCGGCACGCGCCGGCGGGCTCGACGGCGCCCGGCCCGGGCCCTGGACGGGCACCGGGCCGGGGGGCGTGGTGGAGGCCGCGACCGGATTCGAACCGGTGTAGCTCGCTTTGCAGACGAGTCCCTGACCACTCGGGCACGCGGCCGCGTGCTCCTGCTGCTTCGACGATGCCGGTCCGCGCCGGGTGCGGTCAACGCCCCCGCCCGCCCCGCAACACGACTGCCACACGGCGTTCACGCCGTCCCGGGGCCGACCGCCGTCCCTCGGGGCCGGCCGCCCGAGCCGATTGCCGCCCTCCGGTAGGGGCGCGGCCGCCGCGGTGACCCTTACCCTGGCCGGATGGCATCGACGAGACCGACCACGCGCACCCGCCACGGACGGCGCGGTGCCGGGAACGCCGCGCGGGACGCGGGGTCCGGCGGCCCGGCCGCCCTCCCCGAGGACGCGGGGCCGGTCGGACAGGCCGCGCCGGTCGGGGGAGCCGGGCCGGTCGGACAGGCCGGGCCGGTCGGGGCGGGGGAGCCCGCCGGGAACGGGGAGCCGGCAGGCGGCGGCGTGCTGTCCCGCCCGTACCGCGCGCTCACCTTCGGCATCGTCTCCGTGGTGCTGATGATCGCCTTCGAGGCGACCGCGGTGAGCACCGCGATGCCGGTCGCCGCCCGTGACCTGCACGGCGTCGGGCTCTACGCCTTCGCCTTCTCCGGCTACTTCACCACCTCGCTGCTGGCCATGGTGGTGAGCGGGCAGTGGTGCGACCGCAGCGGGCCGCTGGCGCCGCTGTCCGCCGGCATCGCCGGGTTCGGCACCGGCCTGGTGGTCAGCGGCACCGCGCGGGCGATGGACGTGTTCGTGCTGGGCCGGGCGGTCCAGGGGCTCGGCGGCGGCCTGGTGATCGTGGCGCTGTACGTGGTGGTGGGCCGCGCCTACCCGGAGCGGCTGCGGCCGGCGGTGATGGCGGCGTTCTCCGCGTCCTGGGTGGTGCCCTCGATCGTCGGGCCGCTGGTGTCCGGCACGGTCACCCAGCACCTCGGCTGGCGCTGGGTGTTCCTGGCGATCCCGGTGCTGGTGGTGCTGCCGCTGGCCGTGATGCTGCCGGCGCTGCGGCGGGCCGCCCGGCGGCAGCCGGACGACGTGCCGGCGCAGCGGCCCGCCGTCCGGTCCGACGGCCGCCGGATCTGGTGGGCGGGGGCGCTCGCGGCCGGTGCGGCGCTGCTCCAGTACGCCGGGCAGGACCTGCGGCCGCTGTCGGTGCTGCCGGCCGCGGCCGGCGCGGCGCTGCTGGTGCCGGCGGCACTGCGGCTGCTGCCGCGGGGCACCTTCCGGGCCGCACGCGGGCTGCCGGCGGTGGTGCTGCTGCGCGGCATCGCGGCGGGTTCGTTCTTCGCGGCGGAGAGCTTCGTGCCGCTGATGCTCGTCACCCAGCGCGGCCTGTCGCCGACGCTGGCCGGCCTGTCGCTGTCGGGCGGCGGCCTGACCTGGGCGCTCGGCTCCTACCTCCAGTCCCGGCCCGGGCTCGAGGAGCACCGGGAGTGGCTGGCGCAGGCCGGCATGGCGCTGACCGCGGCCGCGATCGGCACGGCGCCGCTCGCGCTGGCGCACGCGGTGCCGCCGTGGATCGTGGCGGTGGCCTGGTGCGCGGGCGGCCTCGGCATGGGGCTGACCATCTCCGCGCTGAGCGTGGTGCTGCTGCGGCTGTCCCCGCCGGCCGAGGCGGGCGCCAACTCCGCCGCCCTCCAGGTCTCCGACGCCCTGTCGAACGTGCTGGTCGTGGGCGGCGCCGGCACCGTCTTCACCGCGCTCGGCGGCGGTTCGGTCGGCGCGGCCACCGGCGCCGCGGCCGCGAGCGCGGCCGGCGGCGGCCATCCGGCCGCGTTCGCGGCGGTGTTCGTGCCGGCCGCGGGCATCGCGCTGGCCGGGATGCTGGTCGCGGCGCGGCTGCGCACCCGTCCGGCGGCCCGGGGCTGATCCTCCCGCCCCCGTCGCCCCCGGCCGGTGGTGCTCGGCTCGGAGGGGGCCTGGACAGCCTGCCGCCGCAGGGCTCTCCCACCGGGGTGGCCCGCCCACCGGCGCGGTGGGGCGGTCCGCCTCAGGAGACGGACACCTCCAGGGTGTAGTGCACCATGCCGTCCAGCGCGAGCCGCCCGTCGTGGTAGGCCATGCCGTTCGGGAGGGCGCAGGGCAGGTCGAGGGCGCCGACCGGGTGCCGCAGCGCGCAGTCGAGGCCGTGGGCGGCGGTGCGGCTGTGCGCCACGACGCTGGCCGTGCCGTCGTGGAGGTGCACGACGTAGGCGTTCAGTCCGGAGCCGGAGCCGGAGCTGTCGCCGGCCACGGCGTCGACGTAGACGCCGTCGGCGCCGTCCCCCGCCAGCGACTGCACGGTGAGCCCGCCGGGGCCGCCGGGCAGGCCGGGGATCGTCCTGGGGACCGCGACCTGCGTCGCCTTGCCGGACGGGGTGACCCGGGTGATGCGGCGGGCCAGTCCGGGGCCGGGGTCGGCGGTGGGCACGAAGTACGCGTCGCCTTCGGCGTCGGCCGTGGGCCGTACGGCCTTGGTGTCCGTGTCGTCGTCGAGGTAGGCGCCGGCGACCGGGGTGTCCAGCACCTTGGTGGCGGCGCCGCCGCGGGCCGCCCAGACCGCCGTGGAGTCCTGTACGACCAGGGCGCCGTCCGGCCGGGTGCCGAGCGGACGGGCCACGCCCACGAAGCCGGTGGCGGCGGCCGTCGAGCCCGCGGTGCCGGTGCCGCCGGCGGCGTCCCGGGCGCCCGAACCGTCCGTGCCGCCGCCGTCCGTGCCGCCGCCGTCCTTGCCGTCCCCGTCCTTGCCGTCCCCGGACCCGTCCGGGTCCTTCCCCGGTGCCGGGTCCGGGCTGCCCGCCAGCGTGGACGCCTTGCCGTGGGCGTCGATCCGCAGCACCCCGCCCCGCACGCCCACCGCGACGGTGCCGTCGGGCAGCACCGCCAGCCCGCCGGTGGCGTACGCGCCGGCCCGCCACACCCGGGAGACCTGACGGTCGGGCGTGATCCGGAACAGGTCGGTGCGCAGCACGTACAGGGAGCCGTCGGGGCCGAAGGCCATGCCGTCGTCGGTGCGGATCGTGTTGAGGTCCAGGCCGGACCCGGCCTGGTCCGGGGTGAGCAGGATCGACGCCTGGCCGGCGCGCGGCGGCACGTAGGGGGTGCCCTTGTCCCGGTCGCGGTACTTGACCACCGCCACGACGGCCACGAGCACCAGCAGCACCGTGAGCGCGAGCACGCGGTTGCGCGTGCGCCGGCGGCGACCGGGCGGGGGCGCGGCGCCGCCGCCGTCGGGGCCGGCCGGCTCCTGCCCGCCACCGTCCCCGGGCCCCTGCCCGCCGTCGTCGCCGGGCCCCCGCCCGGCCGCGCCCTCGGTCCCGGTCCCGGTCCCACCGGTTCCCATGCCACCCCCCGCTTCCATGCAGCCCCCCCGGGTCCGCCACCGCCTCTCACCGCCTACGCAGTCTGCCGTACGGGGTGCGTCCCGCGCGCGACCCCGTCGCCGCATTGTGAGGTGGGTCGCACCGCGGCGACAGGCCCGCGCCGCCGCCGGGGGGCCGTCGCGCCGCCCGGTAGGCTGAGGCGGTTTTCGTACCGAACCGCACCGGCGCGGCCCCCGCGCCGACAACCCCCCTACGGAGACCGTGACTACCGCCGCCTCGCACCCCCATTCCCACCACCTGTCGCCCGCCTTCCCCGGGAGGGCCCCCTGGGGCACGGCGAACAAGCTGCGGGCCTGGCAGCAGGGCGCCATCGACGCCTACGTGGCCGCGCAGCCGCGGGACTTCCTCGCGGTGGCGACGCCCGGCGCCGGCAAGACCACGTTCGCGCTCAGCCTGGCGTCCTACCTGCTCCACAACCACATGGTGCAGCAGATCACCGTGGTCGCCCCGACCGAGCACCTCAAGACGCAGTGGGCGGACGCCGCCGCGCGGATAGGGATCAAGCTCGACCCGGACTACAGCGCGGGCCCGGTCGGACGCGAGTTCCACGGCGTCGCGGTCACGTACGCGGGCGTCGGGGTGCGGCCGATGCTGCACCGCAACCGCTGCGAGCAGCGCAAGACCCTGGTGATCCTCGACGAGATCCACCACGCCGGCGACAGCAAGTCCTGGGGCGAGGCGTGTCTGGAGGCGTTCGAACCGGCCACCCGCCGGCTGGCGCTGACCGGCACCCCCTTCCGCTCCGACACCAACCCGATCCCGTTCGTGGTCTACGAGGAGGGCAACGACGGCATCCGCCGCTCCGCCGCCGACTACACCTACGGGTACGGCAGCGCGCTCGCCGACGGCGTGGTCCGCCCGGTGATCTTCCTCAGCTACTCCGGCACCATGCGCTGGCGCACCCGGGCCGGCGACGAGCTGTCCGCGCGCCTGGGCGAGCCGATGACCAAGGACGCCACGGCCCAGGCGTGGCGCACCGCGCTCGCGCCCACCGGCGAGTGGATCCCGAACGTGCTCAGGAGCGCCGACCAGCGCCTGACCGAGGTCCGCAAGGGCATCCCGGACGCGGGCGGCCTGGTGATCGCCACCGACCAGGACACGGCCCGCGCCTACGCCAAGCTGCTCAGGGAGCTGACCGGCCACAAGCCGACGCTGGTGCTGTCCGACGACACCGGCGCGTCCAAGCGGATCGAGGAGTTCTCCGGGTCCGACGACCGCTGGATGGTCGCGGTCCGGATGGTCTCCGAGGGCGTCGACGTGCCCCGTCTGGCGGTCGGCGTCTACGCCACCACCATCTCCACCCCGCTGTTCTTCGCGCAGGCGGTGGGCCGCTTCGTGCGGTCCCGGCGGCGCGGCGAGACCGCGTCGGTGTTCGTGCCGACCATCCCGATGCTGCTGGAGTTCGCAGGCGAGATGGAGGTCGAGCGCGACCACGTGCTCGACAAGCCGAAGAAGGCCGGCGAGGAGGACCCGTTCGCCGAGGAGGACAAGCTGCTCGCCGAGGCCGAGCAGGCCGACGACGAGGCCACCGACGACGACATGCTGCCGTTCGAGGCGCTGGAGTCCGACGCGGTCTTCGACCGGGTGCTCTACGACGGCGCCGAGTTCGGCATGCAGGCCCACCCGGGCAGCGAGGAGGAGCAGGACTACCTCGGCATCCCCGGGCTGCTGGAGCCGGACCAGGTGCAGCTACTGCTCCAGCGGCGGCAGGCCCGGCAGATCTCGCACAGCCGGAAGAAGCCGGACGAAGAGGCCGACCTGCTCGAACTGCCGGCCGAGCGGCGCCCGATCGTCACCCACCGCCAGCTCCTGGAACTGCGCAAGCAGCTCAACACCCTGGTGGGCGCGTACCACCACCAGAGCGGCAAACCGCACGGCGTCGTGCACAACGAGCTGCGCCGGGTCTGCGGCGGTCCGCCCAGCGCCGAGGCGAGCGCCGGGCAGCTCGCGGAGCGCATCAAGAAGGTCCAGGAGTGGGCGACCCGAATGCGGTGATCCGCGCCGGATTGTAGGTGATCGGCCCCCGATCGAACCTCAAGGTCCGGTCAAGGGAACGCCCGGATTGTGGACGACCCCTTCCGCTGAGCGGTACTCCCTCGCTACGGTGCCGGTCACGCACGCGCCGTGGCAGTGCAGCCGCGGAGCGCAGCCGGGTAACGAACCGACCGGCGGCCTCTCCGCGCACTGCCCCGGGACCGGCAGTGCGCGCCCCCGATGGCGGGGGTCGTGGGATGCGCCGCCGATTTCACGAGGAGGGGGCGTCGTGACCGCGGAGACGTCTCAAACGCTCGACCGGGGCCTACGGGTTCTCAAACTGCTCGCCGACACCGACCACGGGCTGACCGTGACGGAGTTGGCGGCCAAGCTCGGGGTGAACCGCACGGTGGTCTACCGCCTGCTGGCCACTCTGGAGCAGCACTCTCTGGTGCGCAGGGACCTCGGTGGGCGGGCCCGGGTGGGGCTCGGGGTGCTGGGGCTGGCGCACCAGGTGCACCCGCTGCTGCGGGAGGCCGCGCTGCCCGCGCTGCGGGCGCTCGCCGAGGACATCGGGGCGACGGCCCACCTGACCCTCGTCGACGGCACCGAGGCGCTGGCCGTCGCCGTGGTCGAGCCGACCTGGACGGATTACCACGTGGCCTACCGGACGGGGTTCCGGCACCCGTTGGACCGCGGGGCGGCCGGGCGGGCGATCCTCGCGGGGCGCGGCATGCAGCCGACCGCGGACGGGGTCGGCTGGGAGCGGATCGAGAGCGAGGAGCTCGCGGGCTTCGGTGCGCGGACCGCCGGGCCGGCGGACCTCGCGGTCGACGGCACCGACCGTGTGATCGGGGCGGGCGGGGCCGTCGGGCAGGCGCGGTGCGTCATCACCTCCGGTGAGCTGGAGGCCGGCGCGGCCGGTGCCGCGGCACCCCTCCTCGGGGTGCCCGGTATCGAGGGGAGCGTCGGCGTTGTCATGCTCGCGGAATCCGTACCCGAGCGGGTGGGGCACCGTGTGGTGGAGGCGGCGATCGAGGTCTCCGAGGCCCTCCGCTGACGGCTGGGGCCCCTGACCCTCCCGGGTGCCCCGGTGCCGTCGGTCCCGGGACCACCTGCCGGTGGGGGTGCCCCCGTCCCCCCGCCGTGGGGGTTTCGGTGCGTTCCCGGGTGCGCCCGGGTCGCCGCCGTGGGGGGTGCCGCTGTGTGGCCGGGTGCGGCCCGGTGACCGGTTGCGCGCGCAGTTCCCCGCGCCCCTTGTTCGGGTTGCTCGCCGTTGTCGGCTGTACGGTCCCTTCGCCCGGGAACGGGCGGGACGCGCTGCGGAGCAGCCGCACCCACCCCGGGGGCGCGGGGAACTGCGCGCTCAGCCACGACGTACCGGCAGGTGAACGCGGACCGCAAGGGGCATCCTCCCAGGGGCGCGGGGAACTGCGCGCTCAGCCACAGTGCACGGGCAGGTGAACGTGGACCGTCAGGGGCACCCCCCCAGGGGCGCGGGGAACTGCGCGGCCGGGCACCGCCGACCGCGAGGTCCCGTCATCCGCAGGGTGGGGCACCCTGTGGGGCCCGCCCACCGGGGGGTGGTCCCGGGACCGGGGGACGGGGGCACCCGGGCGGGTCAGGGGGCGCCCGGTCGCACCGGATAGGCTTCGGACCATGCCTGCCGTATCCCGCCGTGCCCTGATCCTCGCCGCCTGCGGCGCGGTCGTGGTCGCGCTGCTGGCCGTCGCCGCCCTGGCCCCCCTCCCGATGTCCATCGTGGTCCCCGGGCTGACGGCGAACGTACTGGGCGCCGACAAGGGCACCCCGGTGATCACGGTCAGCGGCACGAAGACGCGGACGACCAGCGGCCAGCTCCGGATGGTGACCGTGGCGGCCACCGCCCCGGACGCGACCGTGCACCTCACGGACGTCGCCAAGGCGTGGTTCAGCAAGAGCAAGGCCGCCATGCCCCGCGACTCGGTCTACCCCACCGGCGGCTCCGTCGAGGAGATCCAGCAGGCCAACCAGAAGGAGATGACCGACTCGCAGCAGGACGCCACCACGGCGGCCCTGAAGCACCTCGGCCTCTCGCCGTCGAAGGTGAAGGTCACCCTCCGGCTGGCCGACGTCGGCGGGCCCAGCGCCGGCCTGCTCTTCACCCTCGGCATCATCGACACGATCGACGGCGACGGCCACGGCGGCGACCTGACCGGCGGCCGGGTGATCGCGGGCACCGGCACCATCGACGGCTCCGGCAAGGTCGGCGCGGTCGGCGGGGTCCCGCTGAAGGAGAAGGCCGCCGTGCGCGACGGCGCCACCGTCTTCATCGTGCCGCGCGGCGAGTGCACCGACGCCAAGGCCGCGCTCCCCGGCGGGCTGCGGCTGATCCCCGTCACCACGCTGGACGGCACGCTGTCCGCGCTGGCCGACCTGCGCGCGGGCCGCGGGACCCCCGCCTGCTGACGTACGGGGCGGCCCGGCGGCCGGCAGGGCGGTGTCGCACCGCGGCGGCGCCGTCGGCGTCACCCCTCGGCGCCGACCGGCTCCCGGGCCGCCTCCGCGGCCGTCCCGCCGGCCGTGTCCCACTCCCGGAACGCCGGCAGGACCAGCGGGCTCAGCGTGGCCAGCAGGTAGATCGCGCTGACCGTCACCATCCCGGTCCGCAGGCCGGCGTACTGCACGACGTACCCGCCGAGCAGGCCGCCCAGCGGCACCGCGACCAGGACGCCTGAGGTCACCGCGCCGAACACCCGGCTGCGCAGCCGCTCCGGGACGAGTCGCACCATCTCGGTGCCGATGATCGGGTTGAGGACGCCCGCGCCCAGTCCGCACACCGCGCAGGCCACCAGCAGCGGGGCCAGCCCGGGCAGGAACGCGGCCACCGCGGTGCGCGGGAACCCGCAGACGAGGAACCCGCCGATGTACAGGGTCCGTTGCGGGAAGCGGTGCCCGACCACCCCGAAGAGCAGCGACCCGGCGAGCGCGGCGGCGGCGAAGACCCCGGAGACCAGCCCGACGCCCACCGACCCGCCCAGGTGCTCGCGCGCGTCCACCGGCAGCAGCACCGCCGACCACGCCTGGTCCAGCGCGTTGGTCACCATCACCATCGCCACCACCGCGAACAGCAGCCGGGCGCGCAGCAGGTAGCGGTACCCCTCGGCGAGTTCGGCCCGGTACGCCGACAGTGCCGCACCCCGCCGGCCCGCGCGCTCCCCGCCGCTCCCGGCACCGCCGCCGCTCCCGGACGCCTTCCTCGACCCCGCCACCGGGGCGGACGCGCCGCCGCCGGTCCGCCCGTGCACCCCCGCGCCGATCAGCAGCGCGGAGACCGCGAAGGTGGCGGCGTCCAGCACCAGCACGTCGGCCGCGCCGATCCCGGCGATCAGGACGCCCGCGAGCGGCGCGCCGAGCATCCGCGCGCCGCGCGAGGCGCCCTCGTAGCCGCTGGACGCCCGCGCGACCGTGGTGCCCGCCCGCTCGGCCAGCCGCGGCATCAGCACCTCGCGGGCGGTCTCGCCGGGGGAGTGGAACAGCCCGCTGACGGCGACCAGGACCAGCAGCAGTCCGTACGTCAGGTGCCCGGTCGCGTGCAGGACGGGCACGGCGACCGTCGCCAGCGCGCACACCCCGTCGGAGACGACGCTCGTCACGGTGTAGCCGAGCCGGTCGATGAGCGGGCCGCCGAGCAGCGCCGCCAGCACCACCGGCACGGTGGAGGCGAAGGCGACCAGCCCGGCGCGGGCCGGGCTGCCGGTGGTGGCGAGCACGAACCACGGGACGGCGACCAGCGTGAGCATGTTGCCCGCGATGGACACGACGTTGGCGGTGAGCAGCAGGGCGAGCGGGCGGCGGTCCCGGGGGCCGGCGGGTATGCCGCCGGCGCGGCCCGGTCCGGAAGCGGGCATGGCTGATGAACTCATGGCGGGTCCCCCCGTGCGGGTGATGAGCGGTGCGGAGTCGTGCGGTGGGCGGTGCGGTGGCGCCGTACGGCGCGGTGGGCATCGCGGTGGCGCCCGGGTGGTGCCGGCCGGCGCCCGGGCGGCGTGGTCAGTCGACGCGGCGCGGGAAGGCGTGGAAGTGGAGGCGGACGCTCGCCGAGCCGTCGGCGGCGGGACTGCGCGGGTGCTCGTCCGGGGGCGGCTCGGGCAGCCGGTCGCGGTAGGACTCGATCAGCTCCTCCACCCGGCGGCCCAGTTCCGCGGCGAGTTCCGGGGTCAGCCGCAGCGTGAAGCTGCTCATGTTCCCCGACTCCCGCCAGGGCTCGGGCCACTCGTCCGTGGTGCCGAGCCAGGTGGTGAGCTGCTCCGCGTGCTCCACCGCCATCTGGTGCATGAACGAGCGCATCGCGCCGCGCACTTCGGGGTCGGCGTGCCCCAGGAACTCCTGGGCGCTGTCGAAGCGGGTGCCGCGGTGCACCGCCTTCCACCACCGCTCGCGGCCGGTGCCGCGCTCCGGGTCGTCCGCCACGAAGCCGTGCGCGGCGAGCTGGCGCAGGTGGTAGCTGGTGGCGCCGCTGGACTCGCCGAGCCGCTCGCCGAGCCCGGAGGCGGTGGCGGGGCCGTACTCCCGCAGCGCGGCCATGATCCGGGTGCGCAGCGGATGGGCGAGGGCGCGCAGGGCGCGCGGGTCCATGACGCGGACCTCGGTCGGGTGGTCGGGGTGGCGGACGCCGTCCGCGGGGTTCTCGGGCACCCCGTCACCGTAGAGGAACGCAAAGAACCTTTGCAACGCTTTTTTGCAAAGAGCCTTTGCATGCGTGTCCGGTCCGGCCCGGCCCTCGGTCAGCCCTCCTTGATGAAGCCCTGCTCGACCAGCCAGTCCTTCGCCACGTCGTGCGGGTCCTGGCCGTCCACGTCCACCTTCGCGTTGAGCCGCTGCGCGACCGCGGTGGTGAGCTTCGCGCTGACCGGGTCGAGCAGCTTCGCGATCACCGGGTACTCGCGGAAGACCTTGGAGTAGATCACCGGCGCCGCGTTGTAGTTGGGGAAGAAGTTCCGGTCGTCCTTCATCACCGTCAGGTTCATCGACCGGATCCGGCCGTCGGTGGTGTACACCTCGCCCAGCAGGCAGGAGTTGCTCTTGTTGATCTGGGTGTAGATGATCCCGGCGTCCATCTTCTGGATGTTCCCCGAGGGCAGCTTCATGCCGTACGCCTTCTCCATGCCCACCAGTCCGTCCTGCCGGGAGGCGAACTCGTTCTCCACGCAGAGCGTGACCGCCCGGGGATTCCGCCGGGCCAGCGCGGCCACGTCGGAGAGCGTCCGCAGGTGGTACTTCGCGTCGTTCTTCGCGCTGATCGCCAGCGAGTAGGTGTTGTCGAGGGTGGAGGGGGCCAGCCAGGTCAGGCCGTTCCCCCGGTCCTCGTCGGCCACCGCCCGCCACTGCGCGTGCGGGTCGGCGACCGGGGTGGTGTGCCCGAGGTAGGTGATCCACGCGGTGCCGGTGTACTCGTACATCGCGTCCGCCTGGCCGGACTTGACCGCCTCGCGGGCGCCGATCGACCCGGTGATGTTGGTGCGGTCCAGCACCGAGGCGCCGGCGGCCTTGAAGACCAGGCCGATCATCTCGCCCAGGATGATGTTCTCGCTGAAGTTCTTGGACGTGACGGTGAGCGAGGCCCCGTCGAGCGGCTTGCCGCGCCCGAGGCTGCCCGGCTGCACGTCGTCCACCAGCGGGCTGCCGCTGGTCAGCCCGCAGGAGGAGAACACCGCGAGCGCGGCCAGCGCGCCGACGGCCGCGCGCAGCGCCGTCCCCGTGCGCCGCCCCGGCGCCGTACGGTCGCCGCGCCGCCGCCCGTCCCCGGCCCGCCTCACGCCTCCTCCTCCAGCCCGCGCGGCCGCAGCAGCGCCTCCGCGATCGCGGCGAGCCAGTCCACGAACAGCGCCAGCACCACCGTCAGGATCGAGCCGAGGATCAGCACCGGCATGCGCTGGTTGACGATCCCCGAGGTGATCAGGTCGCCGAGCCCGCCGCCTCCCCCGAAGGTGGCCAGCGTCGCGGTGCCCACGTTGAGCACCAGCGCGGTGCGCACCCCGGCCAGGATCAGCGGCACCGCCAGCGGCAGCTCGACCCGGGTCAGCACCCCGCGCGCCGACATCCCGATGCCCCGCGCGGCCTCGACCATCGTCGGGTCGATCGCCCGCAGCCCGGCGATCGTGTTCGACAGCACCGGCAGCACCGCGTAGGCGACGATGCCGATGATCGCCGTGCGCGCCCCGATGCCCAGCCAGATCACCAGCAGCGCCAGCAGCCCGATCGCCGGGGTGGCCTGCCCGACGTTGGCCAGCGCGGTGAACGCCGGCGCGATCGGCCGCAGCCGCCGCCGGGTCAGCGCGATGCCCAGCGGGATCGCGATCAGCAGCACCCAGAAGGTGGAGATCGCGGTGAGCCGGACGTGCTGCCACAGCCGCAACCGCACGTTGCCGTTGTCGAGCGAGTTGTGCTCGATGGCGTCCAGGTGGATGTTCGTGATCCACAGGTAGGTGGCGACCAGGGCGACCACCAGCACGGCCGGGGTGAACACCAGCTTCTGCCAGGTCACCTTGCGGGCCCGGCGGCGCGGCCGCACCCCGTGCCCGCCGTCCCCGTCGCCCCCCGGGCCGCCCTCGCCGGGGAGGCCCTCGCCGGTGCCGTCGTCCCGCGGCGCGAGCCCGGTGGCCGGGCCCGACGCGTCCCAGCGGCTCGACCCGTCGCCGGCGCCGCCGTACCCCTCCCGCCCGCCGTCCCGTACCCCGGTCACGACGGCGCCCCCTCGCCCCCGGCGCCGCCCGGCCCGCCCTCCTGCCGCGCCTTGGCCTCGTCCAGGTCGTGCCGGTGCTCCAGCGCGGTCAGCCGGTCCGCCTCCAGCATCTCGTGCACCGAGTTCATCAGCGTCTCCATGTCCACCACGCCGATGAACTCGCCGCGCCGCCCGGTCACCGCGACCCGGCCGCCGCTGTCGGTGAGCACCGCCTCCAGCGCGTCCCGCAGCGTCGCGTCCCGGGTCACGGTGTGCGTCACCAGGGTGCCGGCCCGGGCCAGCGAGCCCCGCGCCCGCATCAGGTCGCCGCGCCGCAGCCACTTGTACGGCCGCCGGCGGTGGTCCAGCAGCAGCAACTCGTTGTGCTGGCCGGCGCGCAGCCGGTCGAAGACGGACTGGAGCGGCTCGTCCACCGTCACCGCCGCGAAGTCGGCGATCTCCACGTCCCGGACCCGGGTCAGGTTCAGCCGCTTGAGCGCCGCGCCCGCGCCCACGAAGCCGGAGACGAACTCGTCGGCCGGATTGGTGAGGATCGCCTCGGGGGTGTCGAACTGCGCGATGTGCGAGCGTTCGCGCAGCACCGCGATCCGGTCGCCCAGTTTGATCGCCTCGTCGAAGTCGTGGGTGACGAAGACGATCGTCTTGTGCAGTTCGTGCTGGAGCCGGATCAGCTCGTCCTGGAGGTGGTCGCGGGTGATCGGGTCCACCGCGCCGAACGGCTCGTCCATCAGCAGCACCGGCGGGTCGGCGGCCAGCGCCCGGGCCACTCCCACCCGCTGCTGCTGGCCGCCGGAGAGCTGCCGCGGGTAGCGGCCGTGGAACTCCCGCGGGTCCAGGCCGACCAGGTCGAGCATCTCCTCCACCCGGTCCCGGACCCGGCTCCTGCCCCAGCCGACCATCTTCGGGACCAGCGCGATGTTCTCGGCGACCGTCATGTGCGGGAAGAGCCCCGAGGACTGGATCGCGTAGCCGACCTTGCGGCGCAGCTTCACCGGGTCGATGCCGGTGACGTCCTCGTCGCCGATCCTGATCCGCCCCGACGACGGCTCGATCAGCCGGTTGATCATCTTCAGCGTGGTGGACTTGCCGCACCCGGACGGCCCGACCAGGATCACCGTCTCGCCGGCGCCGATCTCCATGCTGACGCTCTCCACCGCGGGCCGCGGGGAGCCCGGGTAACGCTTGGTCAGGTTCTCCAGGACGATCGCGGCCCCCGCCGCCCGCCCGTCGCCCCCGGTCCGTCCCGCGGCCCGTCCGCCGCCCGGCTCGCTCCCTCCGCCCGGCCCACCGCCGCTCGGCTCGCTCCCTCCGCCCGGTCCGCCGCCGCCCGGCGCCGGCCCGGCGCCCTGCGCCGTGCTGCCGCCGGGCGTGCCGGCGCCCACCGCTCCCGCCGGTTCCGCTGCTTCAGCCACGAATCCCCCTCGGGATGGTCAGCCGGCCGATCAGGACGTAGACCGCGTCGAAGGCGAGCGCCAGCACGATGATGCCGAGCGTGCCGGCCAGCACCTCGTTGAGCGCGTTGGCGCTGCCCAGCGACGCGATCCCGGTGAAGATCTCGTTGCCCAACCCGGGGCCCGAGGCGTAGGCGGCGATCGCGGCGATGCCCATCAGCATCTGGGTGGAGACGCGGATGCCGGTGAGGATCGGCGGCCAGGCCAGCGGCAGTTCCACCCGCACCAGCCGGGCCAGCCGCGACATGCCGATGCCGCGGGCGGCCTCCACCAGCGACGCGTCCACCCCGCGCAGCCCCACGATCGAGTTGCGCACGATCGGCAGCAGCCCGTAGAGCACCAGGGCGGTGACCGTCGGCGGCACACCCAGCCCGAGGATCGGGATGAGCAGGCCGATCAGCGCCAGGGAGGGGACGGTGAGGATCGCCGCGGTCGTGGTGACCGCGAGGTTGCCGGCCCACTCGGTGTGGTAGGTGAGCACCCCGATCAGCACGCCGATGACGGTGGCGACCACCATGCACTGGAAGACCGCGCTGGCGTGCTGGTAGGCGTCCACGAGGAGCTGCTGGTGCCGGTTGGACAGGAACTGCCAGAGGTTCACCGCCGGCCTCCTCGCCTCGCCTCGCCTCCCGCGCGGTCCGTCAGGCGTCCCGCGCGGCCTGCTCCACCAGCGGGATGATCCGCAGCGGCACCGGGTTCTCCATGACGATCGCCGTGGCCGCCCGGACGATGCCATCAAAGCCGACAACCCGATCGATCACCCGTTGGAGATCGGCGTTCGACCGGGCCACCAGCCGGCAGAGCATGTCGCCCTCCCCGGTCGTGGTGTGCAGCTCCAGCACCTCCGGCACGCCGGCCAAGTGCGCCCGCACGTCGGTGCCTTGTCCCTGGCGGATCTCCAGGGTGGCGAACGCGGTCACCGGGTAGCCGAGCGCCGCGGGGTCCACCTGCGGCCCGAAGCCCCGGATCACTCCGTTGGCCCGCAGCCGGTCGAGCCTGGCCTGCACGGTGCCGCGGGCCACCCCCAGCCGCCGCGACGCCTCCAGCACGCCGATCCGCGGCTCCTCGTCCAGCAGCGTGATCAGCCGCCCGTCCAGCGCGTCGATGCCCATCCCCGCCCGCCTTCCATGGTCATACTGCACAGATTGACAGGACGATCCTGGCCAGTGCTGGACACCCTGTCCAGCAGAAACCGGAACTATTGCGCACTCTGAAGGGCGGCGGGACGCTTTTCCCATGACTGCACTCACTGGGACCCCGGATGCTTTCCCCGTCAAGGGCATGGACGCCGTCGTCTTCGCGGTGGGCAACGCGAAGCAGGCCGCGCACTACTACTCCACCGCGTTCGGCATGCGCCGGGTGGCATACGCCGGCCCCGAGAACGGCAGCCGCGAGACCGCGTCGTACGTCCTGGAGTCGGGCGGCGCGCGGTTCGTCTTCACCTCGGTGATCAAGCCGTCCACCGACCACGGCCGCTTCCTCGCCGAGCACGTCGCCGAGCACGGCGACGGCGTGATCGACCTCGCCATCGAGGTGCCCGACGCCCGCGCCGCGTACGCCTACGCGGTCGCGCACGGCGCCACCGGCCTCGCCGAGCCCCACGAGCTCAAGGACGACCACGGCACCGTCGTCCTCGCGTCCATCGCCACCTACGGCCGGACCCGGCACACCCTGGTCGACCGCACCGGCTACGACGGCCCCTACCTGCCGGGGTACGAAGCGGCCGCCCCGCTGGTCGAGCCGCCCGCGCGGCGCTTCTTCCAGGCCGTCGACCACTGCGTCGGCAACGTCGAACTCGGCCGGATGAACGAGTGGGTGTCCTTCTACAACGACGTCATGGGCTTCACCAACATGAAGGAGTTCATCGGCGACGACATCGCCACCGAGTACTCCGCGCTCATGTCCAAGGTGGTCGCCGACGGCTCCCGCAAGGTGAAGTTCCCGCTCAACGAGCCGGCCGCGGGCAAGAAGAAGTCCCAGATCGACGAGTACCTGGAGTTCTACGGCGGACCGGGCGTCCAGCACATCGCGCTGGCCACCAACGACATCGTGGCGTCCGTCCGCGCGATGCGGGCGGCCGGCGTCGAGTTCCTCGACACCCCCGACTCCTACTACGACACCCTCGGGGAGTGGGTGGGCGAGACCCGCGTCCCCCTCGACGAGCTGCGCGAGCTGAAGCTGCTGGCGGACCGCGACGAGGACGGGTACCTGCTGCAGATCTTCACCAAGCCGGTCCAGGACCGGCCGACCGTCTTCTTCGAGATGATCGAGCGGCACGGCTCCATGGGCTTCGGCAAGGGCAACTTCAAGGCGCTCTTCGAGGCGATCGAGCGCGAGCAGGAGCGCCGCGGCAACCTCTAGGACGCGTGACGGCGGAGGGCCGCGTTCCCTGCCGGGACGGCCCTCCCCATCCGGGAAGCCGTGTGACACGCTGTGCGGCATGCACGATGACGTGAGAGCCGAACTGGCGGCGGTCCTGCCGCCGGAGGCGTTGGTGACCGACCCGGACGTCGTGGCGTCCTACGCCCACGACATGGCGGGCTTCTCGGACGCGGGCACCGCGGCTCTGGTGGTGCGTCCCACCAGCGTGGAAGAGGTCCAGCACGTGATGCGGACGGCCACGCGGTTCCGCGTCCCGGTCGTGCCGCAGGGTGCCAGGACCGGCCTGTCCGGTGGCGCCAACGCCGTGGACGGCTGCATCGTGCTCTCGCTGGCCGCGATGGACCGCATCCTGGAGATCGACCCGGTCGAGCGGGTCGCCGTGGTCGAGCCCGGCGTCGTCAACGCGGTGCTCTCCCGCGCGGTCGCGGAGCAGGGCCTGTCCTACCCGCCGGACCCGTCGAGCTGGGAGCAGTGCACGATCGGCGGCAACATCGGCACCGGCGCCGGCGGCCTGTGCTGCGTGAAGTACGGCGTGACCGCCGAGTACGTCCTCGGCCTCGACGTGGTGCTCGCCGACGGGCGGCTGCTGAGCACCGGCCGGCGGACCGCGAAGGGCGTCGCCGGCTACGACCTGACCCGGCTGTTCGTCGGCTCCGAGGGCACCCTCGGCGTCGTGGTCCGGGCGGTGCTCGCGCTGCGGCCGGCCCCGCGCCCCCAGCTCACCCTGGTCGCGGAGTTCCCCTCGGCCGCGGCGGCCGGCGCCGCGGTGTGCGCGGTGATGGAGAGCGGCCACACCCCCTCGCTGCTGGAGCTGATGGACGCCACCACGCTGCGCGCGGTCAACGCCATGGCGCGGATGGGCCTCCCGGAGAGCACCGCGGCGCTCCTGCTGGCCGGGTACGACTCGGCCGACCCGGCCGCGGACCTCGCCGCGCTCGCCGAGCTGTGCACGGCGGCGGGCGCCACGGAGGTGGTGCCGGCCGAGGACCCCGCCGAGTCGGAGATGCTGCTCCAGGCCCGCCGGCTGGCCCTGCCCGCGCTGGAGAAGGTCTCCACCGCGTCGATGATCGACGACGTGTGCGTGCCGCGCGGGAAGCTCGCCGACATGCTGGACGGCGTGGCCGCGATCGCCGAGAGGTTCGACCTGACCATCGGGGTGTGCGCGCACGCCGGCGACGGCAACACCCACCCCATCGTCTGCTTCGACGCGCAGGACCCCGACGAGACCCGCCGGGCCCGCGAGTCGTTCGACGAGATCATGGCCCTGGGCCTGGCGCTCGGCGGCACCATCACCGGCGAGCACGGCGTGGGCCTGCTGAAGAAGGACTGGCTGGCCCGTGAACTGGGCCCGCTCGGGGTGGAGTTGCAGCGCGGTGTGAAGGCCGTCTTCGACCCGCTCGGACTGCTGAACCCCGGCAAGATGCTCTGAGGACACCCGGCCCCGCCCCCGTCACGCACTGGCGTCCGGGGTGTCGTCGGAGTCCGACCACGGGTCGCGCAGCCACAGCTCGTCCCCCGCGGCGGGGGCGAGCAGCCGGCTCAACCCGTCGTCCATGCCGAGCTGTTCGTGCTCGCTGCCCGGCGGCACCACCCGCAGGGTGCGCTCCAGCCAGGCGGCCACCGGCGAGGACGGCGCCTCCAGCAGCGCGTCGCCGTCCGGCGAGCTGAGCGCCAGGCACAGCACGGACCGCCCGTTCACCTTGGTCGGCCAGATCCGCACGTCGCCGTGACCGCACGGCCGGAACACCCCCTCCACGATCAGCTCGCGCGCGAACGTCCAGTTGACGGGCGCGTCGGAGCCGATGTGGAAGGTGACGTGCACCGCATACGGATCGTCCGTGCGGTAGGTGAGCCGTGCGGGTACCGGAATGCTTCGTTCCGGTGAGAGGACGAGCTGCATCTCCAGTTCACGTTCCACCACGTTCTGCATGAGTCCGACGTCCTTTCCTTGGCGCGGTGGCCCCGGGGGCTGGTGTCGCGACGGGGCCTGCACCTGGAAGAGAGCGCGTGCCTCTCCAACCATTACGCGGGTTTCCCGGATTTGCTTCAGATTTCCCGAACCCGGCGCACCCGGCGGCGCATCGGGGTAATGACATGTCAACGAGACGTCGGAGAGCGGGGTGCGCGGCACGGCGGGCACGCCGGGTCGGTCATTCTGGTAGATGTGGACGTCACACCACCCCGCGGCCGAGCAGATACGGAACTGTGACCATGAGCGCACCCACCTCTGGCTCCTCGGGTTCGTCGGCATCCCCCCAGCCGTCCGCGACCCCGGGTGGGTCCGGCGCTCCCGTACCCGGCTACTACCCGGACCCGTCGATCCCGCACTACATCCGTTACTGGAACGGCTCCTCGTGGGTGCCCGGCACCAGCCGCCCCGCGCCGGTGGACGCCGGACCCGCCGCCGCGCAGGCCGCGCCCGCCACGCCCGCGCTCGACGAGTCCGGCCCGATGTTCCTCGACGAGGACCCGGCCGCGCCCACCGCCGAGCGGTGGACCGAGACCGGTCAGGCGCCGGTGGCGGCCCCCGAGCAGCAGCGGCCGGTGCCCGATCCGCGGGCCCACCTCGCCCAGGGCCCGGCGCCCTCCTGGCCCGCGCCGCAGGCACAGCCGGAACCGCGGCTGCCCCCGATCTCCTGGGGCGCCCCGGACCCGACCGCGGCCCGCCCCGCCCCGCAGGCACCGCAGCCCGCACCGGCCCCCGCGCCGCCGTCTCCCGTCCCGGCCCCCGGCCCCGTCCCGGCGCCCGGCCCCGTCCCGGCGCCCGGCCCCGTCCCGGCCGCCGACCGCGTCCCGCAGCCGGCGCGGCCCGCGCCGCAGCCGTCGCCCCTGGTGCCGGTCGCGGCGCCCGGGCCCGAGCCCGCCGCTCAGGCGTCCGCGCCGTGGGCGGCGCAGGTGCAGGATCTGGCCCGGGGCGAGGGCGGGGTCGTGCCGTGGCGGCAGCCGGCCAGTGACCCGTTCGGGGTCTCGCAGGGCCACGACCGGCCCGGCGGGCTGGTCCGCCGGTTCCTGGCCCGGCTGGTGGACGCGGTGGTGCTCGGCGCGGTGACCGCGCTCGCCGCGGTGCCGCTGGGCAGCGCGGCCTACCACCACGCCAAGGACAAGGTGGACCAGGCCCGGCTGACCGGGCAGACGGTCAGGGTCTGGCTGATCGACGGCACCACCGGGGTCCAACTCGGCGCGGTGCTGGCCACGTTCCTGGTGGCCGGGGTGCTGCTGGAGGTGCTGCCGACCGCCAAGTGGGGCCGCACCCTCGGCAAGCGGCTGGTCGGCCTGCGGGTGCTGGACATCGAGGCGCAGCTCCCGCCCGGTTTCGGCCCGAGCGCGCGCCGCTGGCTGCTGCGCACGCTGCTGAACCTGCTGGCGGTCGGCGTGGTCGGGGTGGCCTGGTGCCTGTTCGACCGGCCGTGGAAGCAGTGCTGGCACGACAAGGCGGCCCGTACGTTCGTCGCGCGCGGGTAGGCGCGGGTTCCCCGCGCGCGGGCGGCCGCGGGCCGCCTGCGGAGCCCCGGCACCGTACTCCGATCGGCTGCGGCCCGCGGGCGGGGGCCGCACGCGCGGGTTTGACTCGGGACATGAGTAGCGATCAGCCCGGCGGCGGCTCACCGTACGACAAACCGTCAGGCGGGCAGCAGCCCCCGCCCGACCAGCCGCCGCCCGGCGGTCCCTCCGGTGGCGGACCCTCCGGGGGAGGCCCGTACGGGGGAGGCCCGTACGGCGCTCCGCCGCCGCCCCCCGGCGGCCAGGGCGGCCAAGGCGGCTTCGGCCGGAACCCGTACGAGCAGAACCCGTACGGCCAGGACCCGTACGGCGGTGGGCCGGGCGCGCCGGACCCGCTGGCGGGGATGCCGCCGCTCGCCGAGGCCGGCAAGCGGGTGCTGGCGCGGGTGATCGACATCGTCATCGTGCTGATCCCGTCGTTCCTGCTGGACTGGGCCTCGGTCGGGGTCCAGGACGACCACTTCACGGCGGGCCGCTCCGCGGTCGGCGGGATCTTCACGGCCGGCATCGGGTTCGTCTACGAGTTCCTGATGACCCGTGCCACCGGGCAGACGGTGGGGAAGCGGATGATGCGGCTGCGCGCCGCCATGCTCGACAACGGCAGCGTGCCCACCTCCAACGCCGCCGCGATCCGGGCGGCCGTCCTGTGGGTGCCGGCCTTCTGCTGCTCCTGCGTGTGGTTCCTCGTCATCGGCGTCACGGTCCTCGTCGACCGCCCCTACAAGCAGGGCATCCACGACAAGGCCGCCAAGACCGTGGTGGTCCAGACGACCACCTGACCCGCCCGGGGGCGCGGAGTGCCTACGGGCGGAAGCCGTTGATCGCCAGTTCCAGCAGACGGTCGGCCTGCGCCGCTCCGTCGGGGGTGTCGGGCGTCCGCCACAGGCAGCTCAGAAGCATGATGACGTCCACCGGGTCGATGCCGGGGCGCACCTCCCCGGCCTGCTCGCACGCGTCGAGGAGCCTGCCGACGGCCGCGGTGACGGGGGGCCAGGACGCGCTGACGACCTCCTGCGCGGCGGCGGAGTGCAGGGCCTCGCCGAGGCCGTGCTTGATCCGCACGTAGGCGGCGAGGGTGGTGAACCAGGTCCGCAGCGCGTCGAGGGGGGCGTGGGCGGCGAGGGTGCCCGGTACGGACGCGACGAGGCGGTCCACGTCGTGCCGGTGGACCTCCAGGACCAGCGCCTCGCGGGTGGGGAAGTGCCGGTAGAGGGTGCCGGCGCCGACCCCGGCGCGCTTGGCGATCGAGTTGAGCGAGGCGGCGGGGGACTCGGCGAGCGCCTCGTGGGCGACCTGGAGGATCGCCTCCCGGTTCTTCAGCGCGTCGGAACGCTGCTGCGCGGCGTCGGCCACGGGTCCTCCTGGTGAGCGGGCGGTCGTCCGATTGCGAAACGGAGAGTTCTCCGCTAGCGTTCCCGGGGTCAGGCGGAGAACTCTCCGCTTGTCTCCCTTCCCATTGTAGGAGCCCATCCGTGCGCTACACCAAGCTCGGCCGGACCGGCCTGGACGTCTCCCCGATCGCCGTCGGCGCCATGAGCTACGGCGAGCCCGACCGAGGCCACCCGGTCTGGTCCCTGCCCGAGGAGGACGCCCGACCGCTGATCCGGCACGCCCTGGAGGCCGGCGTCAACTTCTTCGACACCGCCAACCTCTACTCCTACGGGTCCAGCGAGGAGATCCTCGGCCGCGCCCTGAAGGACTTCGCGAACCGCGACGACGTGGTCGTCACCACCAAGGTCCGCCACCCCATGCGCCCGGGCAGCCCCAACGGGGGCGGCCTGTCCCGCAAGGCGATCATGAGCGAGATCGACCACAGCCTGCGCCGCCTGGGCACCGACCACGTCGACGTCTACATGATCCACCGCCTCGACGCGGACACCCCGCTGGAGGAGACCCTGGAGGCCCTGCACGACGTGGTGAAGTCCGGCAAGGCCCGCTACCTCGGCGCCTCCTCCATGCACGCCTGGCAGTTCGCCAAGGCCCTGCACCTCCAGGAGCGGCACGGCTGGACCCGGTTCGCCACCCTCCAGGACCACTACAACCTGCTCGCCCGCGAGGAGGAGCGCGAGATGCTCCCGCTGTGCGCCGACGAGGGCGTCGCCACCATGGTCTGGAGCCCGCTGGCCCGCGGCCGCCTCGCGCGCCCCTTCGACGAGGCGCACGCCACCGACCGCGCCGCCACCGACGGCGCCTACGCCGACCTGCTCTACCGGGCCACCGCCGACAGCGACCGGCTCATCGTCGACGAGGTGGGCGCCGTCGCCGACGAGCACGGCGTCAGCCGCGCCCAGGTCGCGCTCGCCTGGCTGCGCCGCAACCCCGTCGTCGCCGCGCCCGTCGTCGGCGCCCGCAGCATCCGGCAGATCGACGACGCCGTCGCCTCCCTCGACCTGCGGCTGACCGACGAGCAGGCCCGCCGCCTGGAGGCGCCCTACACCCCCCGGTACGACTTCCAGGGCGTCTCGGACAGCCGCGAACTCGACCGCATCAAGGACGGCATCCCCGGCTACGCCAACCTCTGACGCGCCGGCACGATCCCGGGATCGCCCGGGTATCCCGGGGTGTGCCGTCACCCGAACGGCTGGTTTACTCGGAGGATGACGTCAGAACCCCCGGAGGGCATGGCGCCGTTGGCCGGTTTCGGGCAGCGGTTCCTCGCCCGGCTGATCGACACGGTCGTCCTCCTCGCCGTGGTGGTCGTGGTCAGTTGGGCCGTCATGGGCGACGACGTCCGGCACGGCACCGACGAGACCCTCGGCCGGCGCGCGCTGGTCGGGATCGTCGGCTACCTGCTCTACTTCGCGATCGAGGGCGCCATGACCGCCGCCCGCGGCCAGACCCTGGGCAAGATGGCGCTGCGCATCCGCGCGGCTCGGCTGGTCGACGGGGCGGTGCCCGGCCCGGCCGGGTGGACCCGGGCCGCGGTGTACGTCCTGCCCGCGGTCCTCAGCGTGATCCTCGTCGGCCCGCTGTTCTGGGTGGTCAACTCCCTGTGGTGCACCTGGGACCGGCCCTTCCGGCAGTGCCTGCACGACAAGGCGGCCAGGACCGTGGTCGTGGCCGCCTACTGAGGCGCGTTCCGGCCGGGGCGGCCGGGCGCCGTGAGCCCGGCAGGATCCGCCGGGCGGGCCCTAGCGCAGCGAGTGTTCGCCCACGCGGGTCTCCGCGCTCTGCGCCGGGGCGCCGATCCGGGCCCGCGGCACCGTGCCGCCGGGGGGCGCCGGCGCGGCGGCGGGGGTCCGGCGGCCGCCGATCCGCGGCACCGCGGCGACCAGCAGGCCGAGTACCAGCCCGAGCGCGGCGAGGCCGACCACCGCGCCGGTGGAGTGCGCGCCCGTCAGCAGCAGGACCGCGAGGGTGAACACGACGACGGTGCCGGCACCGTAGGCGACTTGGGCGTGCGTAGGACGTGGCATGAGGGGTATCCGTCCTCGGAGTTCGTCGAGACGCGGGGGCGTGCTGACGGGGGTGACCCTACGGTTCGGGATGCCCAGGGCCGCCGTCGGGTAAGCGCGGCCTCACCCACGGTGCGGAGCACGGGGGGCGCACGGGTCGCACGTCTGGCCGAAGACCCCGACGCACCTGCGGCGCACGGGAGTTGCCGCGGCTGACGTCCGGTCAGCGGAGCGCGGTCACCGGCAAGCGGTCCACCCAACCAGTCCGCCATGCACAAGTCAAGGTCTGTCTTTTCCTCCGCCACTCCGGTGCAATGGCCTTTCCCAAGGGGAGGTCAAGGATCTTGAAAAGACAGCACTGGATCAGTCAAAGAGCCGCCCTGGCGGCCGCGATAGCCGTGTTCGCTG
Organism: Streptomyces sp. SN-593; assembly: GCF_016756395.1. NCBI lineage: Bacteria > Bacillati > Actinomycetota > Actinomycetes > Kitasatosporales > Streptomycetaceae > Actinacidiphila > Actinacidiphila reveromycinica. The sequence continues at coordinate 2,979,104 of NZ_AP018365.1, read as the reverse complement.
TCCCCGCCGTCGCCACCGGAGCGGTCGCCGCGGCCCCGGGCCACGGCGGGAGCACCGCCGCCGACGCGACCGCGGGCCACGACCCCGCGCAGACCGAACCGCACAACCTGCCGGGCCCGTTCAGCAAGCAGCAGGCGGCCGAGCACTCCGCCGCCCTGCAGCAGGTCGTCTCCGGCGAGGCCACCGTCCAGCAGCGCGACGGCTCCCAGGTGGTCCAACTCGGCCACGGCAACGGCAGGCAGGGCAAGTACGTCGAACTGGGCCGGGAGAAGACCGACAAGATCTTCACCATCCTGGTGGAGTTCGGCGACCAGGTGGACTCCACCACCACCTACGACCCGGACGGCCCCGACGGACCCGAGCCGCCCGCCGCCAAGTACGGCGGCGACCCCGGGCCGGCCCACAACACCATCGCCCAGCCGGACCGTTCGCAGGACAACAGCACCGCCTGGCAGGCGGACTACGACCGGCAGCACTACCAGGACCTGTACTTCTCGCACGCCAAGGACGACGAGTCCCTGGCCAAGTACTACGAGAAGCAGTCCTCCGGCCGCTACTCGGTCGACGGCGAGGTCTCCGACTGGGTCAAGGTGCCCTACAACGAGGCCCGTTACGGCTCGAACTGGTGCGGCTCCAGCATCTGCTCCAGCGCCTGGGACCTGATCCGCGACGCCACCACCGCCTACGTCGCCGACCAGGAGGCACAGGGCCGTACCGCCGCGCAGATCAAGGCCGACCTGGCGCAGTACGACCAGTGGGACCGCTACGACCACGACGGCGACGGCGACTTCAACGAGCCGGACGGCTACATCGACCACTTCCAGATCGTGCACGCCGGCGAGGACGAGTCGGCCGGCGGTGGCGCCCAGGGCACCGACGCCCTGTGGGCGCACCGCTGGTACGCCTACGGCAGCGACGCCGGACGGACCGGGCCGGAGGGCGACAAGGCCGGCGGTACCGAGATCGGCGACACCGGCATCTGGGTCGGCGACTACACCCTCCAGCCGGAGAACGGCGGCCTCGGCGTCTTCGCCCACGAGTACGGCCACGACCTCGGGCTGCCCGACGAGTACGACACCTCCTACGTCGGTGAGAACAGCACCGGGTTCTGGACGCTGATGTCCTCCGGCTCCTGGATGGGCACCGGCAAGAACGCGATCGGCGACCTGCCCGACGACATGAACGCCTGGGACAAGCTCCAGCTCGGCTGGCTGAACTACGGCACCGCCAAGGCGGCGACCCGTTCCACCACCAAACTGGGCGTCGCCGAGTACAACACCAAGGACAAGCAGGCCCTGGTGGTGCAGTTGCCCGACAAGTCCGTCACCACCACCGTCACCACCCCCGCCGAGGGCGACCGGCAGTGGTGGAGCGGCATGGGCGACGACCTCTCCCACACCCTGACCCGCACCGTGGACCTCACCGGCGCGACCTCCGCCGCCCTGGACCTGAAGGGCTGGTGGGACATCGAGCAGAACTACGACTTCCTCTACACCGAGGTCTCCACCGACGGCGGCGCGAACTGGACCGCGCTGGAGGGCACCGCGAACGGCGCGGACCTGCCGCGCGACGGCAGCGACCGCCCGGCCCTGACCGGCACCTCCGGCGCCTACGAGGACCTGTCCTTCCCGCTCGACGCCTACGCGGGCCGGCAGGTCCTGCTGCGCTTCCGCTACGCCACCGACGGCGGGGTCGCCCAGCAGGGCTTCGCGGCCGACGCGATCACCGTGACCGCCGACGGCGGGACCCTGCTCACCGACGGCGCCGAGACCGACGACAACGGCTGGACCGCCGACGGCTTCTCCCGGATCGGCGCCTCCTTCAGCAAGGACTACCCGGAGTACTACGTCGCCGAGAACCGGCAGTACACCTCGTACGACACCACGCTGAGGACCGGCCCGTACAACTTCGGCTGGACCGGCACCCGGCCGGACTGGGTGGAGCACTACCCGTACCAGACCGGCCTGCTGGTGTGGCTGTGGGACACCTCGCAGCAGGACAACAACGTCGGCGCCCACCCGGGCAGCGGCGAGATCCTGCCGGTCGACGCGCACGCCAGGCCGGAGACCTTCACCGACGGCACGCTGATGCGCAACCGGGTCCAGACCTACGACTCCCCGTTCGGCTGGTTCCCCTCCGCCGGCTTCACCCTGCACGACGACGGGGTCGCGGCGCGCGTCCCGGCCAAGCCCGGCAACCCGGTCTTCGACGACCACTACGGAACGTACTGGTACGCGAGCAATCCGTACGGAAGCGTCAAGGTCCCGGACACCAACACCCGGCTGACCATCGTCGGACAGGCCCTCGACGGGAGCACCCTCACCGTCCAGGTCGGCCCGTCACACCGGTAACATCCGTCACACTCACCGCCCTGACCTGCGGTGACGCGACGTTCGGCCGTCGTCCCCTGGTGGGCGGCGGCCGATGCGCACAAGATGTGGACATGGCGGTCGGCGGTTTCATCAAGCTCCCGGGCGGCACGGTCGTGGTGGCGCTCGGCCTGCCGCACCCGGCGTGTCCCGAGCTGACCGTGCGGGTGGTCGTCCACGCCCTGAACCGCCAGCGCGCCCTGACCCGGCTCAGCAACCTCGGCTTCCGCGGCGCGCGGCTGTCCGGCAACGCCGAGCCGCCCAACCCCGACGAGGTCTCGGCGGTGCTGCACCATCCCGACGGCCTGGTCTGGCGGGAGTACCGCGCCCGGGGCACCGACCCCTGGCACCCGATCTCCGCGCTCAACCGGGTCGCGCACCACCCGTGAAGGCCGGCCGGGGGTCACTCTCCGGCGGCCGCCACCTCGCCGCGCAGCTCCACCCCGGCCTGCCGCAGCCGGACCAGCGCCTGCCGGGTGGTCTCCGGCGCCACGCCCGCGGTCAGGTCCAGCAGCACCCGGGCCGTGAAACCCTCCCGGACGGCGTCCAGCGCGGTGGCGCGCACGCAGTGGTCGGTGGCGATGCCCACCACGTCCACCTCGGTGACCCCGCGCTCGTGCAGCCACGCGGCCAGGCCGGCGCCGTTCTCGTCCTCGCCCTCGAAGCCGCTGTAGGCGGCCGCGTAGGCGCCCTTGTCGAAGACCGCGTCCACCGCCCCCGAGGCGACCGCGGGCGTGAAGTTCGGGTGGAACCCGACCCCCTCGGTGCCCGCGACGCAGTGCGGCGGCCACGACGTCACGAAGTCCGGCTCGTCCGAGAAGTGGGAGCCAGGGTCCACATGGTGGTCACGGGTCGCCACCACGTGGCGGTAGACCCCGGCGGACTGCCCGATCAGGTCGGTGACCGCGGCGGCGACGTCGGCGCCGCCGCGCACCGCGAGGCTTCCGCCCTCGCAGAAGTCGTTCTGCACGTCCACGACGATCAGTGCGCGGTGCATGGTCTCTCCGTGTGCTCTCCGGTCCGGGGTGCCGAGCTTATTGCGGGAGGCGGCCGGCCTCCAGGGGCGTGGGGGCTACCGGACCTCCGTGGGCAGCACCGGCTCGCCGCGGGAGAGCTGGGTGGCCGACAGCGGCAGGCCCGCCCGCGCGGCGATGTGCCGGGTGCGCGCCGCGTCGAGCGGCTCGCGCCCCACGACCTCGCCGCCGCGCACCAGCGGCACCAGTAGCTGCCGGTCCACCAGGTCGGCGGGGATCTCCCCGCTGCCCACCACCTCGGCCTCGGCGACACCGTCGGCGTCCAGCCGCCGCGCGGCCCACTTCCGCCCGCCCACGCTGGTCTTCCCGCCGAGCGCCTTCTTGGCGACCGCGGTGAGCGGTGCCCCGGCGTCGTCCGGCACGGAGGCGCGGGCGACCAGCTTGTAGACCATCGAGCAGGTCGGCTGCCCGCTGCCGGTCACCAGCGAGGTGCCGACCCCGTACGCGTCGACCGGCGCCGCGGCCAGTGAGGCGATCGCGTACTCGTCGAGGTCGGAGGTGACCACGATCTGCGTGTTCCGCGCCCCGAGGTCGTCAAGCTGCTGGCGCACCCGGTGCGCGAGCAGCAGCAGGTCGCCGGAGTCGATCCGCACCGCGCCCAGCTCGGGCCCGGCCACCTCCACGGCGGTGCGCACCGCCTCGGTGAGGTCGTAGGTGTCCACCAGCAGGGTGGTGGAGCGGCCGAGCGACTGGACCTGCGCGGTGAAGGCGTCCCGCTCGGTGTCGTGCAGCAGGGTGAAGGCGTGCGCGCTGGTGCCGATGGTCGGCAGGCCGTAGCGGAAGCCGGCGGCGAGGTTGGAGGAGGAGCGGAACCCGCCGACGTAGGCGGCCCGGGCGGCGGCCACCGCGGCCAGCTCGTGGGTGCGCCGGGCGCCCATCTCCATCAGCGGGCGGCCGCCGGCGGCCACCGCCATCCGGGAGGCGGCCGCGGCGATCGCCGAGTCGTGGTTGAGGATCGACAGCACCACCGTCTCCAGCAGCACCGCCTCGGCGAAGCTGCCCTCCACCCGCAGGATCGGCGAGCCGGGGAAGTACACCTCGCCCTCGGGGTAGCCCCAGATGTCGCCGGTGAAGCGGTAGTCGGCCAGCCACTTCAGCGTCGGCGCGTCCACCACCCGTTCCCGTTCCAGGAACTCCAGCAGGGGTGCGTCGAAACGGAAGTTCTCCACCGCGTCCAGCACGCGGCCGGTGCCGGCCACGACGCCGTACCGCCGCCCCTCCGGCAGTCGCCGGGTGAACGCCTCGAAGACCGACCGGCGGTGTGCGGCGCCGCTCTTGAGGGCGGCCTGCAGCATCGTGAACTCGTACCGGTCGGTGAACAGCGCGGTGGACGGCACGTCCACCGGCAGTGCCAGGTCTGCTGTGCTCATGCCCACGATGCTACCCCTCATTTCGTCAAACTGACGAGATCTCGGGTCTGTGGGCCCTCTCACACGCCCATTTGTGCGACGGCCCCGCGGCGCGGCAGCATGGAACCTGTGAGCGTCGCACCTGTCGAGATCGAACGTACCGAGCCGAGCGAGGCCCCCTCCGTGGTCCCCGAGCCGGATGTTCCGTGGGTGACCCTCGTCCACAACGACCCCGTCAATCTCATGAGCTACGTGACGTACGTCTTCCAGACGTACTTCGGGTACTCGAAGGGCAAGGCCACCAAGCTGATGAAGGACGTCCACTACAAGGGGCGGGCCGTGGTCTCCAGCGGCACCCGCGAGGAGATGGAGCGGGACGTGCAGGCGATGCACGGCTACGGCCTGTGGGCGACCTTGTCGCAGGACCGCTGATGGCCTTCCGGCGGGCCCGTGCGGGCTCCTTCGAACCGGTCCGCGGTGGCGGCGCCGCCATCGCGCTGGACGAGGTGGAGATCTCGATCCTGCGCAGCCTCACCGTCCAACTGCTGGAGCTGGTCGGCCCCGGCGAGGAGCCGTCGGGCGCCGACGACGACCCGCTGGCGCGGCTGTTCGCCGAGGGCCCCACGAAGCCGCCGGACGACCCGGCGCTGGCCCGGCTCTTCCCGGACGCGTACGAGGAGACCGCCGACGCCTCGGAGTTCCGCCGCTTCACCGAGAACGACCTGCGGGCCCGCAAGCGCGAGGACGCGCTGGCGGTGATCCGGGTGCTCGACGCCGGCGGCCCGGTGCTGAAGCTGACCGCGGACGAGTCCCGGCAGTGGCTCGGCACCCTCAACGACCTGCGGCTGACCCTGGGCACCAGGCTCGGCGTCACCGAGGACGAGGGCAGCGAGCTGTACCACCTGCCCGACAGCGACCCCCGCAAGCCGCTGGTCATGGCGTACCTGTGGCTGGGCGGCCTCCAGGAGAGCCTGGTCGAGACGCTGACGCGCTGACGTGCGCCGCCCCGGGCCCGGGCGCACCGCCCCGGGGCCCGGCCCGATCGCACCGCCCCGTGCCCACCGTGCCCGCTCCCGGGCCCGTCGCGCATCCCTTCCGGCCCCACCGCCGCGGGCGGGCCCCTTCGGCCTTCACGGTGACGTCCGGGCCCACTGCCGCCGCGGCCGCCGCACCGCGGCCGCCGCGGGGTACGTATCCGCGTATGGCGGACGAAACGCGCGTGCGGCCCGTGCCCGGGGGCCCCGAGGACGGCCCGGGCGGCGACCCGGCGGCCGGCTCCGAGGGGTACGCCCGGGGCCTCGGCGGCCGGCAGGTCCAGATGATCGCGATCGGCGGCGCCATCGGCACCGGCCTCTTCCTCGGCGCCGGAAGCGCGATCCACCGCGCCGGCCCGAGCCTGCTGCTGATGTACGCCGTCGCCGGCGCGGCCATCTTCTGCGTCATGCGCGCCCTCGGCGAGCTGCTCACCTACCGTCCGGTCAGCGGCTCCTTCGCCGGCTACGCCCGGGAGTTCCTCGGCCCCTTCACCGGCTACGCCACCGGGTGGACGTACTGGCTGATGTGGGTGACCACCGGCATGGCCGAGGTCACCGCCGCGGCCACCTACGTCGCCTACTGGTGGCCCGGGGTGCCGCAGTGGAGCGCCGCGCTGGCGTTCCTGCTGCTGCTGGCCGCCGCCAACCTGGTGTCGGTCGGGCTCTTCGGCGAGATCGAGTTCTGGCTGTCCACCGTGAAGGTCACCGCGATCCTCGGGATGATCCTGATCGGCGTCGGCGTGCTCACCCTCGGGGTGTCCGCGGCCGGCGGCACCGCCTCGGCCGGCCACCTGTGGCGGGACGGCGGCTTCTTCCCCGGCGGCGTCGGCGGCTCGCTGCTGACCCTCCAGATGGTGATGTTCGCCTACCTCGGGGTCGAACTCGTCGGCGTCACGGCGGGCGAGGCGCGCGACCCGCACCGCACCCTGCCCAAGGCGATCAACACGCTGCCCTGGCGGATCGTGCTGTTCTACGTCGGCGCGCTCGCGGTGATCCTGTGCGTGGTGCCCTGGACGCGGTTCCGGCCCGGGGTCAGCCCCTTCGTGGCCGCGTTCGCCGAGATCGGCATCCCCTTCGGCGCGGGCGTGGTCAACTTCGTGGTGCTCACCGCCGCGCTGTCCTCCTGCAACTCCGGCATGTACTCCACCGGCCGCATGCTGCGCGACCTGGCCGCCAACGGGCAGGGCCCGCGCGTCTTCGACCGGCTCACCGCCCGCCGCACCCCGGCACTGGGCACGCTCGCCTCGGTGGCCGTGATGGGCATCGGCGTGTGGGTCAACTACGTCGATCCCGAAGGGGCGTTCACCTACATCACCGCGTTCGCCACGGTGGCCGCGGTGTGGACCTGGGCGGTGATCCTCGCCGCGCACATCCGCTACCGCGCCGCCGTACGCGCCGGGCGGGCCGCGCGCGCGTGGTTCGCCGCGCCCGGCGGAGCGGCCGCGAGCTGGTGCGCGCTGGCCTTCCTCGCGCTGGTGCTGGTGCTGATCGGCGCCGACGCCGACGCCCGGGTGTCGCTGTACGGGGTGCCGCTGTGGGCGGCGCTGCTCGGCGCCGGCTACCGGGTGCTCAGGCGGCGCGACCCGGCGGCGTTCGCCCGCCGCCCGCACCTGTCGCCCGGCGGCCCGGCCGGAGCGGAGACGCCGCTCGCGGACCCGGCCGCGGCGGACGGCCCGGCGGCCGGGGGCGGAGCGGCCGCCGGCGGGGCGGGCGGGGGCGGGGCGGGCGCGGGCGGGGCGGGCGGAATCCCGCCCACCCCGGCGCTGTAGCCGCCGCACCCGCCCCTGTTACGTTTCCCGCATGCTCACCATCACCCAGGACCTGTACGACGCGATCGTCGCCCACGCCCGCGCCGACCACCCCGACGAGGCGTGCGGGATCGTGGCGGGGCCGGAGGGCAGCGGCCGCCCCGAGCGGTTCGTGCCGATGCTGAACGCCGCCCGCTCGCCGACGTTCTACGAGTTCGACTCCACCGACCTGCTCAAGCTCTACCGCGACATGGACGACCGCGACGAGGAGCCGGTGATCGTCTACCACTCGCACACCGCCACCGAGGCGTACCCCTCCCGCACCGACATCTCCTACGCCAACGAGCCCGGCGCGCACTACGTGCTGGTCTCCACCGCGGAGGAGTTCCAGTTCCGCTCGTTCCGCATCGTGGACGGCCAGGTCACCGAGGAACCGGTCGAAGTGGTGCCTTCCGCGTCCTGACCTTCCGGATGCTGGGACGCGCTCGCCGGGCGGCGGTCGGGAATCGATACGATGACCGCATGGTTCTCCTCGGTGTGAGCGACTCATGAGCGACACGGCGCCCGGCGCGCTGCTCGTGGCGCGGCTGCACGTCGACCTGTGCCGCCGCACCGCCGCGGCGTGTCGGTAGCCCCGCACGCCCGCCGCCGAGGCGGCACGCCGCTCGCCGTCGTACCGGCACCGCACCGCAACCGCACGGCCCGCACGGAACCACCCCGGCTCCAGACCGGCGTCACCCACCCAGCTTCGTCCGCACTCACAGGAGCGCAGTCATGGCCATCGAGGTCCGCATCCCGACCATCCTCCGCACGTACACCGACGGCCAGAAGGCCGTGGCGGGTGCCGGGACCACGCTCGACGAGCTGTTCACCGACCTCGACTCCCGCCACGCGGGTCTGCGCGACCGCGTGGTGGACGGCGGCGAGCTGCGCCGCTTCGTGAACGTGTACCTCAACGACGAGGACGTCCGCTTCCTCGACGGCATCGCCACCAAGGTCGCCGACGGCGACAGCGTGACGATCCTGCCGGCCGTCGCCGGCGGCTCGGGGACCGCGGACGCGCCGTCCGGCCGCTGCTGATGCGGTACGACAGTCCGCTCGCCGCGGTCGGCAACACCCCGCTGGTGCGGCTGCCCCGGCTCTCGCCCTCGGACCGGGTGAGCGTCTGGGCGAAGCTGGAGGACCGCAACCCGACCGGCTCGGTCAAGGACCGCCCGGCGCTGCACATGATCGAGCGGGCCGAGGCGGACGGCGTGCTCACCCCCGGCTGCACCATCCTGGAGCCGACCTCCGGCAACACCGGCATCTCGCTGGCGATGGCGGCCCGGCTCAAGGGCTACCGGATCGTCTGCGTGATGCCGGAGAACACCTCCTCCGAGCGGCGCGAGCTGCTGGCGATGTGGGGCGCGGAGATCATCTCCTCGCCCGCCGCCGGCGGCTCCAACACCGCGGTGCGGGTGGCGAAGGAACTGGCCGCCGAACACCCCGACTGGGTGATGCTCTACCAGTACGGGAACGCGGCCAACCCCGGTGCCCACTACGCCACCACCGGCCCGGAGATCCTCGCCGACCTGCCCACCATCACGCACTTCGTGGCGGGCCTGGGCACCACCGGTACCCTGATGGGCGTCGGCCGCTACCTGCGCGAGAAGGTGCCCGGCGTGAGCGTCGTGGCCGCCGAGCCGCGGTACGACGACGTCGTCTACGGCCTGCGCAACCTCGACGAGGGCTTCGTCCCCGAGCTGTACGACGAGTCCGTGCTCACCACCCGCTTCTCGGTCGGCTCGCAGGACGCGGTGCGCCGCACCCGTGAACTCCTGTCCGAGGAGGGCATCTTCGCCGGGGTGTCCACCGGCGCCGCGCTGCACGCGGCACTCGGCGTGGCCCGCAAGGCCGAGCAGGCCGGCGAGCGCGCGGACATCGTCTTCGTGGTCGCCGACGGAGGATGGAAGTACCTGTCCACCGGCATCTACACCGCCGCCTCCACGGAGGAGGCCGTCGCCGCGCTGCACGGCCAGCTCTGGGCGTAGCCGCCTCACGGCCGGCGACCGGCCGCCGGCCCGGTGCCCGCCGCCCGTCCGGGAGGGCGCGGACCCGCCGTAGCACGGGTGACCCGCCCCCCGGACGCCCGGCGGGGGCGGGTCGCGTTCGCAGCGGGGTTCGGGGTGACCCGGACTGGTGATTCCGCCCACAACCGGTGCCCGTAAGAGCGCGCTGCGCAGCGGGCCGCTTTACCCTTCCTAGAACGTGGCGGGAGTCCGCCACCTAGGAGCCGGAATCGGGGCGATGCGCCGCGCCCTCGGAGGTGTACCCCGCGATGAACCTCACCGTCGTCGGCTGCTCGGGCTCGTTCCCGTCCGCGGACTCGGCCTGCTCGAGCTACCTGCTCGAAGCCGACGGCTTCCGGCTGCTCGTCGACATGGGCAACGGCGCGCTCGGCGAACTCCAGCGCCACTGCGGCCTGTACGACCTCGACGCGGTGCTGCTCAGCCACCTGCACGCGGACCACTGCATCGACATGTGCGGCTACTTCGTGGCCCGCTACTACCGGCACGAGGGCGGCCCGGTCTCGGCGATCCCGGTCTACGGCCCGGCGGGCACCGAGCGCCGGCTGAACATCGCCTACGGGGACGTGCCGGACGAGAAGTGCATGAGCGAGGTCTTCGACTTCCGCACCCTGGAGCCCGGCGCGTTCCGGCTCGGCCCCTTCCAGGTCACCACGGCCGCGGTCAGCCACCCGGTGGAGGCGTACGGCTTCCGGATCGAGTCCGGCGGCCGGACGCTGACGTACTCCGGCGACACCGGGCCGTGCGAGGCGCTGGACGACCTGGCCGCGGGCGCCGACCTGTTCCTGTGCGAGGCGTCCTTCACCCACGGCAAGGAGGACATCCCCGACCTGCACCTCAACGGGCGCGAGGCCGGGCAGATCGCCGAGGGCGCCGGGGTGGACCGGCTGGTGCTCACCCACATCCCGCCGTGGACCAACCCGTCGGTCAACCTCCGCGACGCGCAGGCCGCCTTCGCCGGTCCGGTCGAACTGGCGAAGGCGGGCGCGGTCTACGAGATCTGACGGGTTTTCGCCGGCCGGTACCGTGTCCGGGGAGGCTCCGCGGGCCCGTACCGGCCGCTGTTCGTCCTCCGCTGTTCCTCCTCTGCTGTTTCTCCTCCGCCGGTTCGCGCTCCGGCGTCCCGCGGCCGCACCTCCGCGCCGCCGCAGCACCGCCGCCGCGCCGCCGCCCACGCCGAGCCCGGGCGTCCGGTCGCCGAAGGGCCTCACGCCGACGCCGATCGGCTCCCGGACCGCGCCGAAGGGCACACTCCCCACCAGCGCACGATGTGGTCCGCACCGCCGGCGGCCCCGGTCCCGGTGGCCCGCACCGGCCGCGAACACACTCCAACAGTGGGTTAACGTGACATATCGGAAACACGGCGACCCGCCGGCGGGTCCCGGTGCACGGGAGCGGCCGGGGCCAGGACAACAGGAGACGCACATGGCCACCAAGGCAGAGAAGATCGTCGCCGGGCTCGGCGGGATCGAGAACATCGAAGAGGTCGAGGGCTGCGTCACCCGCCTGCGCACCGAAGTGGTCGACCCCGGCCGTGTGGACGAGGGCGCGCTCAAGGCCGCGGGAGCGCACGGCGTGGTCAAGATGGGCACGGCGATCCAGGTCGTCATCGGCACCGACGCCGACCCGATCGCCGCGGAGATCGACGGCATGATGTGAGGCCCCGGTCCTCCTCCCGGACGCCCGGGAGGACCGCCGCGGGCCCCTCGGCCGTCGCGCGCCCCGGCGGCGAGGGCACGAGCAGGGGCCGGAGCAGGGGTACGGCAGCCGCGGGCACGGGGGCGCGGGGAAGCCGTGACTCCGGGTGGCCGTTCACCCGGATAGGCTCCAGGCATGTCACGATTCGACGGCCGCACCCCTGACCAGCTCCGCCCCGTCACGATCGAGCGGGGCTGGAGCAAACACGCCGAAGGGTCCGTCCTGGTCTCCTTCGGCGACACCCGAGTGCTCTGCACCGCCAGCGCCACCCAGGGCGTGCCGCGCTGGCGCAAGGGCAGCGGCGAGGGATGGGTCACCGCCGAGTACAGCATGCTGCCGCGCGCCACCAACACCCGCGGCGACCGCGAGTCCGTCCGCGGCAAGATCGGCGGCCGCACCCACGAGATCTCCCGGCTGATCGGCCGCTCGCTGCGCGCCGTCATCGACTACAAGGCGCTCGGCGAGAACACCGTCGTCCTCGACTGCGACGTCCTCCAGGCCGACGGCGGCACCCGCACCGCCGCGATCACCGGCGCGTACGTCGCGCTCGTCGACGCGGTCGCCTGGATGCAGGCCAACCACCTGGTGCGGCTCAAGGCCAAGCCGATCACCGGCACCGTCGCCGCGGTCAGCGTCGGCATCGTGGACGGCGTCCCCGTCCTCGACCTCCCCTACGAGGAGGACGTCAAGGCCGAGACCGACATGAACGTCGTCTGCACCGGGGACGGCCGCTTCGTCGAGATCCAGGGCACCGCGGAGGGCGCGCCCTTCGACCGCGCCGAACTCGACGCGCTCCTCGCGCTCGCCACCGGCGGCTGCGCCGAGCTCACCAAGATCCAGCAGGAGGCCCTGGCGGCGAGCTGACGCCCCGCCTCGCCTCGCCCCGCCGCACGCGGTCGCTCGGTGGTCGGCGGTCGGCGGTCGGTGGGCGGGTGGGCGCGGTGGGTGCGGGGCCCGGGGGGTTCGGCGGCCGGCGGGTGACGGGCCGCGGCCCGCCCCGGCCCTCGGTCGCGGTGGCCGGTCCCGGTCGGACGGTCGGCGGCCGCCCCCGGTCGGTGTCCTGCCCCCGGGGGCCCGTGCGTGCACCGGCCCCCGGGCGGGACGGGCAACCCTGGGCGCCGCGCGCCGCGTGTGTACGGGTGCGCGCGGTACGCGGCCGCGCGCACCAGCCGGGGAGGGCCACCGCAATGAGCCACCGCCGCACCGCCGTTCACGCCGTACCCACGATCCACCACGGGCCCGCCGGCCCCTGCCCCGCGCGGGAGGACGGCGGCACCGCGACCGGCACCGCAACCGCCACCGCGGGGCCCGGCGACCGCCCACGCGCCCGCGCCGCCGCCCTCCCGGTCGCCGCCCTGCTCCTCACCGCGCTCCTCACCGCCTGCCAGGGCACCACCCGCGCCCTGGACTGCGTCAGGACCGCCGCCACCGTCGCCGGCGACGTCCAGGACCTCCAGAGCACCGCCACCAACATCGGGCAGGTGTCCGACCCCGGCCGCCGCAAGGACACCGTCGCGGCCCTCGACAAGGTGCAGAAGGACCTCGACCGGATCGGGGACCGCGGGGACGGCTCGGACGTCGGCCACGCGGTCGCCGACCTGTCCGCGTCGGTCCGGCGGGCCCGTACCACCGCCGCCGACGGCCGCGACCCGGACCTGCGACCCGTCGCCTCGGCGGCCGGCCGGCTGACCGTCGTCTGCGCCCGGGGATAATCGGCGCATGACCACCCGTCTCGTGCTCGCCACCCGCAACGCCCACAAGGTCACCGAACTGAGGGCCATCCTCGCCGAGGCCGGCCTCCGCCACGACCTCGTGGGCGCCGACGCCTACCCGGAGATCCCCGACGTCAAGGAGACCGGGGTCACCTTCGCGGAGAACGCGCTGCTCAAGGCGCGGGCGCTCGCCGAGGCGACCGGGCTGCCCGCGGTCGCCGACGACTCGGGGCTGTGCGTCGACGTGCTCGGCGGCGCGCCCGGCATCTTCTCCGCCCGTTGGGCCGGGCGGCACGGCGACGACGCCGCCAACCTCGCCCTGCTGCTCGCCCAGCTCGGCGACATCGACCACCCGCACCGGGCCGCCCACTTCGCCTGCGCCGCCGCTCTCGCGCTGCCCGACGGCACCACGCGCGTCGCCGAGGGGCGGCTGCGCGGCACCCTCCGGCACGAACCCGCCGGGAGCGGCGGGTTCGGCTACGACCCCATCCTCCAGCCCGAGGGCGAGGAGCGGACCTGTGCGGAGATGACGGCGGCGGAGAAGAACGCGATCAGCCACCGCGGCAAGGCCTTCCGCGCCCTGACCCCCCTCCTCACCGAACTCCTCCCCTGAACGCCGCCAACGCGCGAAGCCCGTCCGGAACCCCGGACGGGCTTCATCCCGCGTGCGGCCGGTGGGACTCGAACCCACATGGGATTTCTCCCACGGCGTCCTAAGCGCCGCGCTTATGCCAATTCAGCAACGGCCGCCAGCCCCGCCATGATATCGGGCCCTCGCGTGCCGTGTCGGCCCGATATCCCGTCACGCGCCCGCGTGCCCGAGGGGCCCGGGCACGCCCCGTCCTCCTCGGCACCAGGTGGGCGTCACCGCATGGCAGTTCGGGCAGAGCAGCCGCAGGTTCTCGGCCCGGTCGTCGGCCCGGTCTCCGTTGACATGGTCGATCTCCAGGGTCATGGGACGCCCGTGCCACACCGGGGGTGTTCCGCACTCGGCGCATCGTTGCGGAACACCGATCTCCGCCAGTGCTCTGCGCAGGACGGAGGTCCGGGTGCGTGCGCCGCCTTCGTGCCGGACCAGCACGTCCTCGGGTGCCCTGCGCGGAGTCGGCCCGGGCCGGTTCCGCGCGTGTGCCTGGCCCAGGAAGTGCGAGGTGTCGAGCCCGTCCTCGGCCATCCACCGCCGCAGCAGGGCGCGGGTCCGGCTGCCGTCCGCCCGGCCCAGGACGCGGAGCACGCCCGCGATCGAGACCGCCACGGCGACGGCTGCCCGCAGTTGCTCGGTGGTGGGTCGGGCGGCCGCCCCGGGGTCAGGTGCCCGGCTCACCCGGTGCGTCCCTTCGCGCGTCCTCGGTAGGAGTCCGTCGCGGCATGGCAGTTGGGGCAGACCAGCCGCAGGTTGGCCATGCGGTTGTCACGCCAGTTCCCGTCGATGTGGTCGACCTCGAGCGGGAGGGGGCGGCCCCGCCACAACGGGGCCGTCCCGCACTGGGCGCAGCGATCCGGGACGCCCTGTTCCAACAGAGCCCGCTTCAACCGGTCTCCGGGTGTCCGCCGCCCGCGGGCGGGGTCCTGCACCACGAGCACCGACTCCGGGGTGCGTGGCCGGCGGCGCTCGCCCCGCCGGGAAGGCCGCACGAAGTGCGAGGTGTCGATACCCAGGGCCCGCACCCGCCGGGAGATGTGCGTGTGGTGGCCGCCCACCACGTCGAGGCCGAGCCGCCGGAGAACCTCGCACATGTTCGTCGACGCGGCCACGGCTGGTTCCAGCACCTCCCTCGTCCAGCGTGTGCCCTCCCTCTCCAGATGCGAGGTGTCGATTCCGTGACGGCGCAAGAGCTCCCGCACGTACTTCCGACTCGGACCGGCGGGTTCCGCTCCGAGGGCCCGCAACACGTCGGACAGGGTCCGCGACGAAGCCACCGCCGCCGTCAGCCGGTCCTTCGCGTACCGGCTCACCGCCTTCGCCTGCACACCCACGGTTCCTCCGGGATCGCTCGCGTGTTCGCGTTCTCGTACGGGTCAACGAACGGGTGGGCGGGGGGTTACGGCGGCGGGGGCGGGTCAGATCTTCAGGTCGCGGAGGAGTTTGGCGACGTGGCCGGTGGCCTTCACGTTGTAGAAGGCGCGCTCGACCTTGCCGGACGGGTCGATCACGAGGGTGGAGCGGATGACGCCGGTCACGGTCCGGCCGTACATCGTCTTCTCGCCGAACGCGCCGTAGGCGGTCAGCACCTGGCGGTCGGGGTCGGCGAGCAGGGTCACCTTCAGGGACTCCTTGTCGCGGAACCTCGCCAGCTTCTCCGGCTCGTCCGGGGAGATGCCGAGCACGTCGTAGCCCGCCTCCGCGAACACCGCGAGGTTGTCCGTGAAGTCGCACGCCTGCTTGGTGCAGCCGGCGGTCAGGGCGGCGGGGTAGAAGTAGACGATCACGCGGCGGCCGAGGTGGTCGGCGAGCGAGACCTGGTTGCCGTCGGCGTCCGGCAGGGTGAACGCGGGGGCGGTGTCGCCGGGGGCGAGGCGGTCGGGCATGGAGGCTCCTGGGGCGAAACGGGGGTGCCGACGAGGCACGGGCCGCGTCGTACTGACAGACTGTCCGAACGCTACCTAATCAGGCGATGGAGGCAGTGCGGTGTCGGAAGGTGCCAGGACGGCCGCCCAGATCGAGGCGGATATCGCCCGCAGACGGCAGGACCTCGCGGTGACGCTGGACGAGATCGCGGTCCGCGTCCACCCGGTGACGATCATGCGGGACACCAAGGCGAAGGCGGTTTCCGCGCTGGACCACACGGTCGGGCAGGCGTACGTCGCCGCCAACCGCGCGGTCAGCAGGGCGCGGGCGCAGTTCGTGGACGAGGACGGCGCGCCGCGCCTGGAGCGGGTCGTGCCGGCCGCGGCGGCCGGGGCCGTGGTCGCGGTGGCGGTGGTCGGTCTCATCGTGCGGCGCAGTCGCCGGTAGGTTCGTCGGCGTGAGTTCCAAGAGTGCACACGACAAGCTGCCCATCCGGATGCTGCACGACCGCGTGCTGGTGCGGCAGGACAACGGCGAGGGCGAGCGCCGCAGCGGCGGCGGCATCCTGATCCCGGCGACCGCGGCCGTCGGGAAGCGGCTGGCCTGGGCCGAGGTCGTCGCGATCGGCCAGCACGTGCGGACCGTCGAGGTCGGCGACCGGGTGCTGTTCGATCCGGAGGACCGGGCCGAGGTGGAGGTGCAGGGCGTGGCCTACGTCCTGATGCGCGAGCGCGACCTGCACGCGGTGGCCGCCGAGCGCCTCCAGGGCGACGACTCGACCGGCCTGTACCTGTGACCGCCTGACCGCGGCCGTCCGTCTGCCGCCGCGGCCGTCCGTCTGCCGCCCCGGGCTCCCGTCTGCCGCCGCGGGCTCCGGTGGCCCCGCCCCGGCTCCGGTGGCCCGTGCGGGCCGCCGGAGCCTTCGTGCTAGCCGCTCCGGCCTCCCGCGAGGCCGGTCAGGCCGTCGGTGCCGGCCGAGCCGCCCTGGGGGGCGAAGGTGTCGGTCGGGTCACTGCCGGTGGGCGGTTCCGCCGGGTCGGTCGGCACGGAGCTGGTCGGCGGTGTGCTCGGCGTGCCGGGGGCGGTGGTCCCGGTGGTCGGCGGGGTGGTGGTCGGCGGCTGCGTGGCCGGTGTCGTGGCGCCGGTGGTGGGCGGGGTGGTGACGCCGCTGTCGGGGGTGGTGGGCTCGTCGCTCTGCGGCGCGACCGTCTGGGAGCCGTCCTGCATGTCCAGGTTGAAGCCGGTGACGTGCTGGCCCTTGAGCGCCGCGGCGGTGTAGTCGGCCCAGACGGAGCCGGGCGGGCCGCCGCCGTTGATCCGGGCCATGTTCATGGAGCCGTTGAGCTGCTCCTGGGCGCCGTTGGCCGGGTTCATCCCGAACAGGGCGACGACGGTGGCGAGTTTGGGCGTGTAGCCGGCGAACCAGGCGGCCTTGTCGTTCTCCGCGGTGCCGGTCTTCGCGGCCGACGGCCAGCCGGAGTCGCGGGCGGCCGCGGCGGTGCCGAGCGGGGCGTCGACCACGCTCTTGAGCATCGCGGTGGTGGTGTCGGCGGCGCTGCGCGGCACCGACTGGACCGGGTCGCGGTCCGGCAGCCCGAGGGTGTTGCCGTCCTTGGTGATCTTCGCCACGATCGTGTAGGGGATCTGCACGCCGTGGTTGGCGAGGGTGGCGTACGCCTGGGCCATGTCCAGCGGGCTGGCGCTGTTGGGCTGGGACTGGCTGCTGCCGAACGCGCCGAGCGCCATGGCCGGGGTCTGGGGGATGTCCACGGCGTCGGGGATGCCCAGGTCGTGCGCGGTGTCGATGACCTTCTTGGTGCCGACGTCCTGGGCCATCTGCGCGAAGACGGAGTTCACGGACTGGTCCATCGCGCGGGTGACGGTGATGTCGCCGTAGTCGGCGTCGTCCTCGTTGTCGGGGTGGTAGCCGACCGGGCCGTCGGGGCCCTGCACCTGGCGTCCGCTGTCGCCGTCGTAGACGGTGGTCGGGGTGATGCTCCGCCCGTCCTGGGTGGTGGAGTGGTTCTGCAGCGCCGAGGTGAAGATCACCGGCTTGAAGGTGGAACCGGGCTGGTAGGTCCGGTTGGTGGCGCTGCTGACGTACTGCTTGGTGTAGTCGATGCCGCCGTACAGGGCGACCACGTCGCCGGTGGAGGGGTCGATGGAGACGCCGCCGGCCCGGACGTACTTGTCCTGCTTGGCGTTGCCGAGCTTGTCGTAGACGTCCTTCCGGGCCGCCGCGACGAAGGCGTCCTCCTTGGGTTTCTGGATGGTGGTGACGATGCGGTAGCCGCCGCGGGAGAGCGCGTCGGCGTCCACGATGTGGTGGTCGGTGAGGTACTGGTTGACCGCCTCGATGATGTAGCCGCGCTGCCCGGCCTTGCTCGCGACCGGCTTCGGCGTGCCGATGGCCGGGAACTTGGTGGCGGCGCGCTGGGACGCGGTGAGCCAGTGCTCCTTGACCATGCCGTCCAGCACGTAGTTCCAGCGGGCCTTGGCGGCGGGGGCGTTCTCGGGGTGCGCGGACAGGTCGTACTCGCTGGGTGCGTTGAGCAGCGTGGCGAGGTAGGCGCCCTGGGCGGTGGTGAGGTCGGAGGCGTTCTCGCTGAAGTACGCCTCGGCGGCGGCCTCGATGCCGTACGCGTTGCGGCCGTAGTAGCTGGTGTTGAGGTAGCCCTGGAGGATCTGGTCCTTCGACTCGGTGCGGTCGAGCTTGATCGAGATGAAGAACTCCTTCACCTTGCGCGAGGCCGTCTGGCTCTGCGTGAGGTAGTAGTTCTTCACGTACTGCTGGGTGATGGTGGACCCGGACTGCCTGCCCTTGCCGGTGGCGGTGTTCCAGGCGGCGCGCAGCATGGACTTCGGGCTGACCGCGGACTCGTGGTAGAAGTTGCGGTCCTCCGCGGCGAGGGTGGCGTAGCGGGCGGTCGACGCGACCTGGTCGAGCTGGATGTTCTGCCGGTTGACGGCGCCGTCGCGGGAGATCTCGGTCTTGCCGTCGGAGTAGAGGTAGACGTTGCTCTGCGCGGTGGCTGCGGCGTTGGCGTCGGGGATGGACACGAGCGCGTAGCCGACGAAGAAGGCGCCGACCAGGAGCAGCAGCAGGGTGAGGGTGCCGCCGAGCGCCATCCGCCAGGTCGGCAGCAGGCGGCGCAGGCCGGTGCGGCGGGGCCGGCCGGCCGACGCCGGGCGGGGCGCCCATCCTTCCTGGCGCAGGCCCTGCGGCGTGTCCCGGTCCGCGCTCCGGTCCGCGCTGCGGTCCATGCCGCGGCGTGCACCGCGGTCCGCGCCGCGGTCCGTACTCCGGTTCGGATCGTCACTCATGTCTGTAAGGACTCCTCGGCCGCCGCCAGGGTTGGCCTGGGGCGGTACATCATGGACCAACCGTTACGTACGCGTCCGTACACCCACGTAGCCCTCCGACTCCCACACTGTCGCATCATCCGTGCGATGCCGATCGGCACCGGACATCCGTGACAGGGCTGTGACGACTCCGGCGGCGCGGCTCGCTCACCCGTTCGGCCCTGGAAAACCGTTGGCAGCGCGGGCTTCGCCGGTACTAGGGTCGGCGGCTTGTGTGCCGGGCCACGTGAGGGGGTTCACAGTCGATGGGCGGTTTCTACGGGGCGGTGGTCACGCGGGTCTTCCGCCGCTACGCGACGTACCGCGTCGCCACCGCCGCGGGGGTCTTCACCAACTGCGTCTTCGGTCTGATCATCAGCTACAGCTATCTCGCGCTGTGGGACCAGCGCCCGCACCTGGGCGGCTACGACCAGGCGCAGGCGCTGACCTACGTGTGGCTGGGGCAGGCGCTGCTGACGCCGATGGCGCTGATGGGCGGCGGGTGCGAGGACGAGCTGATGGAGCGGATCAGGTCCGGGGACATCGCGGTGGACCTGTACCGGCCGGCCGACCTCCAGGGCTGGTGGCTGGCGACGGACCTGGGGCGGATGGGATTCCAGCTACTGGGGCGCGGGGTCGTGCCGGTGCTGTGCGGGGCGCTGGTCTTCGACCTGGCGCTGCCGTCGGCGCCCGGGACCTGGGTGCTGTTCGCGGTGTCGGTGATGCTGGCCGGACTGGTCAGCTTCGCGCTGCGCTTCCTGGTCGGGCTCAGCGCCTTCTGGCTGCTGGACGGCGCCGGGGTGAGCCAGGCGATGCTGCTGACCGGGCTGTTCTTCTCGGGGCTGCTGCTGCCGTTGACGGTCTTCCCGGGCGCGCTGGGCGAGCTGGCGCGGGCGCTGCCGTGGGCGTCGATGCTCCAGGTGCCCGCGGACGTGCTGCTGGGCCGGCACCGCGGCGCCGGGGCGGTGCCGGCGCTGTGCGGCCAGGCCGGCTGGGCGGCGGCGCTGCTCGGCGCCGGGCGGCTGTTGCAGTCGGCCGCGACGCGCCGGGTGGTGGTCCAGGGTGGCTGAGGCGGAACTGCCGCGGCAGCGGCCCGGCGGGGCGGCGCCGGGCGGCGCGGGGAGGTACGCGCCCGGGGCCCGGGTGGGGCGGGCCGGCGAGGCGGTGCGCGCCTACGGCCCGATCGTGGGGATGTGGGTGCGCTCCACCATGGCCTACCGCACGTCCTTCGTCCTGACCGCGCTCGGCAACTTCACCGCGACCCTGCTGGACTTCGTCACGATCGTGCTGATGTTCGGGCACGTCCACCGGCTGGGCGGCTTCACGCTGCCGGAGGTGGCGTTCCTCTACGGCGCGTGCAGCACCTCCTTCGGCATCGCCGACCTGGTGATGGGCTCCATGGACCGGCTCGGCCGCCGGGTGCGCGACGGCACCCTGGACACGCTGCTGCTGCGTCCGGTCCCGGTGCTCGCGCAGGTCGCCGCGGACCGGTTCGCGCTGCGCCGGCTGGGCCGGATCACCCAGGGCGCGCTGGTCCTCGGCTGGGCGCTGCTGCGGGTGGACGTGCACTGGACGGCTGTGAACGTGCTGATGGTGCCGATGATGCTGGTGTCGGGCGGGGTGATCTTCAGTGCGGTGTACGTGGCCGGCGGCGCCTTCCAGTTCTGGGCGCAGGACGCCTCGGAGGTGCAGAACTCGGTCACCTACGGCGGCAACACGATGCTCCAGTACCCGCCGGGGATCTTCGCGCGGGACCTGGTGCGGGGGGTCACCTTCGTGGTGCCGCTCGCCTTCGTCAACTGGCTGCCCGTGCTGCACGTGCTGGGCGAGCCCGATCCGCTCGGCCTGCCCGGCTGGCTGGACTTCGCCTCCCCGGCCGTCGCCGCGGTCTGCTGCGTGCTCGCGGCCGCGGTCTGGCGGCGGGGTCTTCGTACCTACCGCAGCACAGGGAGTTGAGACGGTGAGCGGCATCGACCGGCCGGCGGGGCCGGACAGGGGCGCGGGTGGGGCCGCGGGTCCGGGCCCGGCGGCGGACCCGGGGGCGGGCTCGGGGGCGGCTCCGGAGGCCACTCCGGGGGCCGCCGACCCGGTCATCGAGCTGGAGGGCGTGGAGAAGGTCTTCGAGGTGCGCCGCAAGGCCGGGTGGCTGCGGCGCGAGCGGCACGAGGTGCGCGCGGTCGACGGGATCGGCTTCAGCGTGCCGCGCGGCGAGATCGTCGGCTACATCGGGCCCAACGGCGCGGGAAAGTCCACCACCATCAAGATGCTCACCGGCATCCTCAACCCCAGCGCGGGGCGGATCAGGGTGGACGGGATCGACCCGGCCCGGGAGCGCACCCGGCTGGCCCGGCGGATCGGGGTGGTCTTCGGGCAGCGCACCACCCTGTGGTGGGACCTGCCGCTGCGGGACTCCTACGAGCTGGTGCGGCGGATGTACCGGATCCCGGACGCCGCCTACGCGCGCAACCTCGGCGCGTGCGTGGACCTCCTCGACCTCGGGCCGCTGCTGGACGTGCCGGTGCGGCAGCTCTCGCTCGGGCAGCGGATGCGCGGCGACATCGCGGCGGCGCTGCTGCACGACCCCGAGGTACTGTACCTCGACGAGCCGACCATCGGGCTGGACGTGGTCAGCAAGAGCCGGGTGCGGGACTTCCTGCGCGACTTCAACGCCGAGCGCGGCACCACGATCCTGCTCACGACGCACGACCTCACCGACATCGAGAGCCTGTGCCGCCGGGTGATGGTCATCGACCACGGGAAGGTCGTGTACGACGGCGGCCTCGGGGGTCTGCACGCCGTGGGGGAGAGCGAGCGGACGCTGGTCGCGGACTTCGCCCGCGAGCTCCCCCCGGTGGAGCTGGCGGGGCGCGGCTGGTGTCGGTGGACGGGCCGCGGCAGTCCTTCGCCTTTCCCGCGGGGGCCGGCGCGGCGCCGCTGGTCGCGGCGCTGGCGAACCGGTACCCGCTGGTGGACCTGTCGATCCGCGAGCCGGACATCGAGGACGTCATTGCCCGGATGTACGCGGGGCGGACCTGAGCGGCCGGGGCCCTGCCCGCTCCCGCGGTCCTCACAGGGACGCGAGGGCGGCGCGGACCCGGTCGACCGCCGCGGCGGTGGTGGAGGCGTGGGCGGACAGCCGGACGGAGTCGGGCCGGGTGGTGGGGGTGACCTCATGGGCGTGCAGGGCGGCGGCGACCTCGGCGGCGGAGGCCCCGGGCATGCGGAAGGAGACGATCCCGGCGCGCTCGGCGGGTGCCTCGGGCGACAGCAGGCGGCCGCCCGCGCCGCGTACCGCGTCGATCAGCTCGCCGACCCGGGTGCGCACGTGCGCCTCGATCGCCGGCACTCCGACCGCCTCCACCAGGGCGAGCGCCGCCTCCAGCCCGGCGGCTGCGACCGGGCTGAGGTTGGTGAGGCTCCAGCGCTGGGCGCCGTCGGCCGGCGGGTGCTCGCGGTCGTCGAAGAGGCCGGCGTCGCGGACGCCGGTCCACCCGGTGAGGGTGGGTTCGAGGCGTTCCAGCGCGCGGTCGGAGAGCGCGGCGAACCCCGTCGACCAGCTCGCCCGCAGCCACTTCTGGCCGCCGGCGACGACCACGTCGGCCGCCTGCCAGGCCAGGTCGGCCACGCCGAAGCCCTGGATGGCGTCCACGACCAGCAGCCGGTCGGGGCCGATCACCTCGCGCAGGGCGGCGAGGTCGGCGCGGTGGCCGGTCCTGAAGTCGACCGCGCTGACCGACAGCGCGACGACGTCGCCGGTGAGGGCGGCGCGCACCGCGTCGGGGGTGACGCGGCCGTCCGGACCCGCGGTCAGCCAGTGCGGCACCGCCCGGCCGAGTCCGGCCGAGCGCCGCCACGGGTAGTGGTTCGCCGGGAAGTCCCCGGCGGGCACCAGGACCGCCCCGCCGGGCAGTCCGAGCGCGGCGTGGAACATGCCCGTGGAGGCGTTGGGCAGCAGGACGGTGTGCGCCGGATCGGTACCGGCCAGGCGGGCCGCGGCCTCCTGGGCGCGCCGCTCGGCGCGCATCAGGTCGTCGACGGTGTGCCGGTCCGCGCGGGCGGAGCGGCCCAGCGCGTCGTGGACGGCGTCGAGCACCGGACGCGACGGGGGGCCGTACCGTGCGAAGTCGAGGTAGCCCTCGGGCTCCTCGAAGTGCTCGGCGTATCCGGGCAGGCCGCCGCGGTCGTGCTGCGGTGTCATCGCGGTGTTCTCCTGGGGTCGTGCGGGAGGCTGTTCGGGGGTCCTCCCCGCGCAGGCGCGGTGCGAGGGAGGCGTCGGGAACCCGTCGTACGTTCCCGGAACGGCAGTGGCGGTGAGAATACGCGGGTGGAGCCGATGGAGACGGGGCGAGTGGACGGCACGGGCGGCACAGGCGACGCGGGGGGTGTGGCTGACGTGGGTGACGTGGGTGACGTGGGCGGTGTCCGCGGTACCGGCCGCGCGGTGGGTGCGGGTGCGGGTGCGGGTGCGGGTGCGGGCGGGGACGGGGGCGTCCGGGCGGCCGCGGTGGCGCGCCCCGGCGCGGGCCCCGGCCCCGGGCCGCGGGCGCGCGTTCCGGCGGGCGGCGGCGGCCCGGGGGCGGACCCGGACGAGGCGCGGCGGGCCGGCGTCCGCCGGATGAAGCTGATCGCGACCGGCTTCCTGCTGGTCGCCACCGTGGTGTACGCCCTGGCGAAGTGGGCCGCGGCGCACGGCGCGGGCGGCTGGGCGGGATACGTGTCGGCGGCCGCGGAGGCGGGCATGGTCGGCGCCCTCGCCGACTGGTTCGCGGTCACCGCGCTCTTCCGCCGCCCGCTGGGCCTGCCCATTCCGCACACCGCGATCATCCCGACGAAGAAGGACGCCCTGGGCGCGAGCCTCGGCGACTTCGTCGGCGAGAACTTCCTGTCCTCCGACGTGGTGCGGGCCCGGCTGCGCGCGGTCGGGATCGGGTCGCGGCTGGGCGGGTGGCTGGCGGAGCCGGCCAACGCCGACAAGGTCACCGAGCAGGCGTCGGCCGCGCTGCGCGGCGCGCTGCGGGTGCTGCGCGACTCCGACGTGCAGGCGGTCGTCGGCGAGGCGATCACCCGGCGGGCCGAGGCGCAGGAGATCGCGCCGGGCCTGGGCAGGCTGCTGGAGCGGGTCGTCGCCGACGGCGGCCACCGGCGGCTGGTGGACCTGGTGTGCGTGCGCGCCCACGACTGGCTGGTGGAGCACGGCGACTCCGTCATGGTGGCCGTGCAGGGCGGGGCGCCCGGGTGGACGCCGCGGTTCGTCGACCGCCGGATCGGCGAGCGGGTCTACAAGGAGCTGCTGCGCTTCGTCACCGAGATGCGGGACTCCCCGGGGCACCCGGCGAGGGGCGCGGTGGACCGCTTCCTCGGGGACTTCGCCACCGAGCTCCAGTCCGACCCGGACACCCGGGCGCGGGTGGAGCGGCTGAAGAAGGACCTCCTGGCGCGCAGCGAGGTGCAGGACCTCATCGCCAGCGCGTGGGGCGCGGTGCGGGCGATGGTGGTGGCCGCGGCGGACGACGAGCACAGCGAGCTGCGGCGGCGGGCGCGGACGTCGCTGCTCGGGCTCGGTGCGCGGCTGGCGGTGGACACGCGGCTCCAGGCGAAGGTGGACGGGTGGCTGGAGGACGCGGCCACCTACCTCGTCACCACCTACCGGGACGAGATCACCTCGCTCATCAGCGAGACCGTCGCGGGGTGGGACGCGGAGCAGACCTCGCGCAAGATCGAGGCGCACGTGGGGCGGGACCTCCAGTTCATCCGGATCAACGGGACGGTGGTCGGCGCGCTGGCGGGCCTGCTCATCTACGCGGTCTCGCACGCGGTGGGCGGCTGACGTGTGTTGACGGCCCGGCACCCCGCGGGGAGGATGCGGGGAAAGACATCCGATGACCGCTCGACCACGTCACGTAGGGAGTGCACCTGTGAAGCTGCTGCGCGTCGGACCCGCCGGGGCGGAACGCCCGGCCCTGCTGGACCACGAGGGCGTACGGCGGGACCTCGGCGGGATCGTGCCCGAGATCGACGGGGCGCTGCTCGCCGACCCGGCCGCGCTCGCCCGGATCGCCGCGGCGCAGGCCGGGGGCGCGCTGCCCGCGCTGGATCCGGCCGAGCGGGTCGGCCCGCCGCTGGCCGGGATCGGCAAGATCGTCTGCATCGGGCTGAACTACCACGACCACGCCGCCGAGACCGGCGCCCGGCCGCCCGCCGAGCCCGTGGTGTTCATGAAGGCGCCGGACACCGTGGTCGGCCCCGACGACACGGTGCTGGTGCCGCGGGGCAGCGAGAAGACCGACTGGGAGGTCGAGTTGGCGGTCGTCATCGGGCGCGAGCTGCGGTACGCCGCCTCGCACGAGGAGGCCATGGCCGCCGTCGCGGGCTACACGGTGGCGCACGACGTGTCCGAGCGGGCCTTCCAGACCGAGCGCGGCGGCCAGTGGGACAAGGGGAAGAACTGCGAGACGTTCAACCCGCTCGGCCCGTGGCTGGTCACCGCGGACGAGGTGCCCGACCCGCAGGCGCTGCCGCTGCGGCTGTGGGTGAACGGCGAGCTGAAGCAGGACGGCTCGACCGCGGACCAGATCTTCCCGGTGGCCGAGGTGGTGCGCTACCTCAGCCAGTTCATGACGCTCTACCCGGGGGACGTGATCAACACCGGCACCCCCGCCGGGGTCGCGCTCGGCCGACCCGACCCCAAGCCGTACCTCCGGCCCGGGGACGTCGTCGAGCTGAGCATCGACGGACTCGGCCGCCAGCGCCAGGAGTTCGGCGCCGCGTAGCCGCCGCCCCGACCGGCGCGTCCCGGCTTCCCGCTCCGCGCGCGTCCCGGTTCCCCGGCCGGTCAGAGCCGTACGGTCCCGCCGGTCGCCGCGGAGCGGTGGGCGGCCTCGATGACGTCCAGGGCCGCGGCGGCCTCGTGCGCGGTGACCGGCGCGGCGGTGCCCGCGCGCAGCGCCGCCGCCACGGCCGCGTAGAAGGCGGGGTAGTCGCCGGGGAGCGTGGGCACCGCGGCCTCGGCGCCGTCGGTGCCGGCGGTGCCCCAGCCGGCCGGCGGCACCTCGCCCCACGGCGCGCCGTCGCCCGGGCGGCGCCCGGCGCGCAGGTCGGCCTCCTGCGGGTCCAGCCCGTGCACGACGTATCCGCCGGTGCTGCCGAGCACGCGGAAGCGCGGGCCGAGCCGGGGCGTGACGGCGCTCATCCACAGGTGGGAGCGGACCCCGGAGGCGTGGGTGAGCGCGATGAAGGCGTCGTCGTCGGCGGTCGCGCCCGGGCGCACGGCGGCGGCCTCGGCGTGGACCAGCGCGGCCGGACCGAACAGGGTGAGCGCCTGGTCGACGAGATGGGCGCCGAGATCGTAGAGCAGACCTCCGATGTCTGCCGGGTCGCCCGACTCGCGCCAGCCGCCCTTGAGCCGGGGGCGCCACCGTTCGAAGCGGGACTCGAAGCGGCGCACCTCGCCGAGCGCGCCCCGCTCGACGAGGTCGCGCACGGTGCGGAAGTCGCCGTCCCAGCGCCGGTTCTGGAAGACGCCGAGCAGCAGCCCGCGGGCGTCCGCGAGCGCGGCGAGGGCACGGGCCTCGGCGGCGGTCCCGGCCAGCGGCTTGTCCACGACCACCGGCAGCCCGGCCTCCAGCGCCTCGGTGGCCAGCGGCACGTGGGTGCGGTTGGGGGAGGCGAGCACCACCAGGTCGAGTTCCCCGGCCCGCCCCCACAGGTCGGCCGCGCGGTCGGCGAAGCGGACGCCCGGGTGCTCGGAGCCCGCCGCGGCCCGGCGCCCCGGGTCGGCGGTGACGATCGTGTCCAGGACCAGGCCGGGCGTCGCGGCGATCAGCGGTGCGTGGAAGAACGCCCCGGCCGGGCCGTACCCGACCAGGCCGACGCGCAGCGGCGGGGGAGTGCTCATGCCCGCCACTCTCGCACTGCCCGCGGCACGCGCCGCGCCGGGGGCGCCCGGGGCGCGCGCCGGCCGCGCGAGCCCGGCGGCGGCCGGTCCGCCCGGCGGGCGGCGGCGCCACCCGCCCCGGCTACGCTTGGTGCGTCTCAGGCGGTCAGGTGGTACCCAGGACAGGAGCGACCCGTGTCGACACGCAAGCCGATTGAGTCGTGGCTCACCGACATGGACGGGGTGCTGATCCACGAAGGCACCCCCATCCCCGGTGCGGACGCGTTCCTGACGGGCCTGAAGGAGTCGGGCAAGCCGTTCCTGGTGCTGACGAACAACTCCATCTACACCCCGCGCGACCTGCACGCCCGGCTGACCCGGATGGGCCTGCACGTCCCGGTGGGCAACATCTGGACGTCGGCGCTGGCCACCGCGAAGTTCCTGGACGACCAGCGGCCGGGCGGCACCGCCTACGTCATCGGCGAGGCGGGCCTGACCACGGCGCTGCACGACGTCGGCTACGTGCTGACCGACCACGACCCGGACTACGTGGTGCTCGGCGAGACCCGCACCTACAGCTTCGAGGCGCTGACCAAGGCGATCCGGCTGATCAACGGCGGCGCCCGCTTCATCTGCACCAACCCCGACCAGACCGGCCCCTCCCCGGAGGGCGTGCTGCCGGCCGCGGGCTCGGTGGCGGCGCTGATCACCAAGGCGACCGGCAAGGACCCCTACTTCGTGGGCAAGCCGAACCCGCTGATGATGCGGGCCGGGCTGAACGTCATCGGCGCCCACTCCGAGACCAGCGCGATGATCGGCGACCGGATGGACACCGACGTGCTGGCCGGGCTGGAGTCCGGCATGGAGACGTTCCTGGTGCTCACCGGCCTGACCACGCTGCCGGACATCGACCGTTACCCCTTCCGCCCGTCCCGGGTGGTCGACTCGATCGCGGACCTGGTCGCCGAGATCTGACCGGGCGGGCCCCTATGGCCCGGACGCGCGGTCTTTACGCTCCGTAGACCGACGATCACCCTGATGGGCCACTGGGCCGCCGCCCGGAGTGCGGGCGGCGGCGGGCGGCGGAATCTTCGTAAGCACCGGGCGCGGGCCCCCGCTCCCGGCCGAGCGGAGGTCCTCATGTTTGGTCTGAAACTGCCCGCCGTCGCTGCCGCCGGCGCCGTCGCCGTGCTCGCCGTGGGCGGCGTCTCCGGACTGCCGAAGCCGGCTGCCGCCGACGACGGCGGGGGAGGGTCGGGCAGCTCCTCGTCGAGCAGTTCGTCCAGCTCGTCGAGTTCGTCGAGTTCGACCGGCAGCTCGTCGTCCGACGCGGGCGGCATGGACGTCTCGCCGCGCACCGTCGCCCCCGGCGGCGTGGTCTCCCTCCACCTCGCGACCTCCTGCAAGGCCGGGAAGACCGCGACGGCCAGCGCCGACGTGTTCGTCGACACCGTGACCCTGTCCCCGTCCGGCAGCGGCGACGGCATGGACGGCGACGCGTTCATCAAGTCCACCGCGGTCCAGGGCTCCTACACGATCGCGGTGCGCTGCGAGGACGGCTCCAGCTCCGCCAGCGCGTCCGTCACCGTCAGCGGCGGCAGCAGCGAGAGCGACGGCGGTCTCACGCCGACCGACCCGATCCGCCCGGTGCCGGCCGGCGGGGGCGGCGAGGCCCGGCGGCTCGCCGTGCGCGACGCCGGCGCGGAGCAGCTCGCGGCCGGTCCGGCCGAAGCCGGCGGCAGCGCCGGCCCGCTGCTGGTCACCGGCGGTGTCGCGGCGGCCGGTCTGGCCGGGCTCGCGCTCTACCGGCGCCGCGGCACGGCCCGCGGCTGACCCGGCATGGCCGAAGGGGCGGACGCGCGGGCGGTACGGGCCGACACCCGGGCCAGGGCCGACGGCAGGACGTGGACGGCCCTCGCGGTCGGGCTGCTCCTGCTGGCGGCCTGGCTGGTCGGCCAGGGTTCCGGCGGCGGCACCGGGACCGCCGGGGCCGGCGGCCCTCGGGCCGCCGCCGCGCGGGACCACCCGCCGCACCTGTACGCGGCGCATGTCCCGCTGCCCGCGTCCGACCCGGTCCGGCTCGACATCGGCTCGATCGGGCTGCACGCCGACCTCGTCGGGCGCGGCCTGACCGACGGCACGATCGACCCGCCGCCGTACTCGACCCCGCAGGTGGCCGGCTGGTACACCGGCGGCCCGACCCCGGGGGCCGCCGGCGCGGCGCTGATCGTCGGCCACGTGGACACCGAGACCGGGCCGGCGGTCTTCTTCCCGCTGAGCACGGTCAGACCGGGCGCGCTGGTGGCGGTGACCCGGGCGGACCACTCCGTCGCGGACTTCTCGGTGGAGGCGGTGGAGGTGGTCCCGAAGGACCACTTCGACGCGACCCGGGTCTACGGCTCCGACGCGGCGAACCGCCCCGAGCTGCGGCTGATCACCTGCGGCGGCGACTTCGACAGCGCCCGCCAGGCGTACTCGGCGAACGTCGTGGTGTACGCCTCGCTGACCGGTTCGCGCGCGGCGTCCGGCAGCGGGGCATAGGGTGCTAAAGGTGCAAGGATGCCCATCGAGGTGGGCGCGCCCCCGCACGATCCGGCGTACCCACCGATGTCCACGGGCCGGTTCACGGACGGGTCCACGGACCGGTTCACGGACGGCCCTCGGACCGGTCCACCGCCGGCGCGGCGGGCGCGGAGGTGGGCGTGACAGCGAGCGGAACAGCGTGAGGAACGGTGTGCGAAGCGGTGTGACGATCCCCTGACCGGAGGAACGGATGCCCAAGCGTGACCCGAAGGGGAGCCGGCGGCGGCCCGCCCCCGTCCAGCACGCGCGGCCGGCGCCCGACCGGGTCGAGGAGGCCCGCGCGGGCGGCACCCCGCCCGGGCTGCGCACCGACCTCGAAACGCTGCTCGGCCCGGGCAAGGTGCTCGGCGGCGTCTCCGACCTGGTGCGCTACGCCTGCGACGCGAGCCCGTACCGCTTCGTGCCGCAGGCCGTGGTGGTCCCCGACAGCGTGCAGGACGTCGTCAAGCTGATGGGGTACGCCCGCGAGCACCGCCGCAACCTGGTCTTCCGGGCGGCCGGCACCAGCCTGAACGGGCAGGCGCAGGGCGAGGACATCCTCGTGGACGTGCGGCGCCACTTCGGCGGGGTCGAGGTCGAGGCCGGCGGGGCGCGGGCGCGGGTGCTGCCGGGGACCGTGCTGGCCAGGGTGAACGCCGCGCTCGCCCGGCACCGCCGGGTGCTGGGGCCCGACCCGGCGAGCGCGGGCGCCGCGACCGTCGGCGGGGTACTGGCGAACAACGCCTCCGGGACGGCCGCGGGCACCACCCGCGACTCCTACCGCACCGTCGTCTCGCTCACCGCGGTGCTGGCGTCCGGGACCGTGGTGGACACCGCCGACCCCGACGCCGACGCGGCGCTGGCCGCCGCCGAACCCGACCTCTACCAGGGCCTGCTGGACCTGAGGGACGAGATCGAGGGCGATCCGGCGCTGGCCGCCCGTATCCGCGCCAAGCACGCGATCAAGAACACCAGCGGCTACCGGCTGGACGCCTTCCTCGACGCCGAGACCCCGGCGCAGATCCTGCGCGGGCTGATGATCGGCTCGCAGGGCACCCTCGGTTTCGTCGCCGAGGCCGTCTACGCCACCTTGCCGGCCCGGGCCGCCGCCACCGCCGGACTGCTCTTCTTCCCCTCGCTGGCCGCCGCGGCGGCCGCCGCGGCGCAGTTCGCGCAGGCCGGTGCCGAGGCCGTCGAGCTGATGGACGGCCACGTGCTGGCCGCGTCCGCGGCCGTGCCCGGCGCGCCGGCCGACTGGCAGCGGCTGCCGACCGGGTGCGCGGCGCTGCTGGTGGAGTTCCGGGCCGCGGACGAGACCGAGCTGGCCGCGTACGAGCGCGCCGCGCGCCGGGTCTGCGACGACCTCGGGCTCGTCGCGCCGGTCCCCTCGGCGGACAACTCCTTCAGCCGCGACCCCGGCACGATCGGCCGGCTGTGGCGGCTGCGCGGGGCCTTCACCACCGCGGTCGGCGGCAGCCGGCCGCCGGGCACCACCCTGGTCACCGAGGACTTCGCGGTGCCGCCCGACCGGCTCGCCGAGGCGTGCACGGAACTGCTGGCGCTCCAGGAGCGGCACGGCTTCGACGCGGCCGTGGCCGGCCACGCCGCCCACGGCAACCTGCACTTCCTGCTCGCCTTCGACGCCGCCGACCCGGCCGACGTGGAGCGCTACGCCGCCTTCGTGGACGACTTCTGCCACACCGTCACCGAGCAGTTCGACGGCTCCCTGAAGGCCGAGCACGGCACCGGGCGCAACCTCGCCCCGTTCCTGGAACTGGAGTGGGGTGCGCGCGCCACCGCCCTGATGTGGCGGGTCAAGGCGCTGCTCGACCCCGGCGGCATCCTCGCCCCCCGGGTGGTCCTCGACCAGGACCCGCGCGGCCACCTGCGCGGCCTGAAGACCCTCCCGGCCACCGGGGAGGCGGCCGACCCCTGCACCGAGTGCGGCCTGTGCGAACCGGTCTGCCCCAGCCGGGACCTGACCACCACCCCGCGGCAGCGGATCGCGCTGCGCCGCGAGATGGCCCGGCAGCCGGCCGGCTCGCCGGTGCTGCGCGCGCTGCTGGACGCCTACGGCCACGACGCGATGGACACCTGCGCCGGGGACTCGCTGTGCGCGGCCGCCTGCCCGGTCGGCATCGACACCGGCGCGCTGATGAGGGAGGCCCGGCGGACCCGGCACACCCCCGCCGAGCAGCGTGCCGCCGTCTCGCTCGCCACCCACTGGCGCAGCGCGCAGCGGGCGGTACGCGCGGGCCTGGCCGCGGTCGGCGCCGTACGCGACCGGGCCGGCGACCGTCCGCTCGCCGCCGCGACCGCGCCGGCCCGCCGCGCGCTGCGCGCCGCAGCGCTGCCCGGGTGGCCGCCGGAGACCCCCGGCCCCGCGCCGCGCCTGCCGCGCACCGAACGCCAGGGCGCCGCCGCGGTCTACCTGCCCTCCTGCGCCAACCGGATCTTCGGGCCGCCGTCCGGTACCGGCCGCGGCTGGGTGGTGCACGCGCTGGTGGCCCTCGCCGAGCGGGCCGGCCAGCCGGTGTGGATCCCGCCCGACGTCACCCGCACCTGCTGCGGCACGGCCTGGTACGCCGGGGGGTACGACGCCGGCCACGCGGTGATGGCGAACCGGGTGGTGGAGCACGCCTGGGCGTGGACCGGCGGCGGGCGGCTGCCCGTGGTCGTGGACGCCCAGTCCTGCGCGCTCGGGCTCGCCCGCGACGTGGTGCCCCACCTCACCGACGCCAACCGTGAGCTGCACGGCGAGCTGACGGTCCTGGACGCGGTGGCCTGGACGGCTGCCCAGCTCCTGCCCAAGCTCACCGCGACCGGGCCGGTGGACTGCGCGGTGCTCCACCCCACCTGCGCGGCGGTCCGCCTCGGCGGGGACGGCCTCGGCGCGAGCGCGCTGGAGACCGTCGCCCGCGCCTGCGCGCGGGAGGTGGTCGTCCCCGACGACGCCGGGTGCTGCGGGTTCGCCGGCGACCGGGGCACCGTCCACGAGCCGCTGACCGCGGCTGCCACCCGCCCCGAGGCCGAGGAGGTCGCCGGCCGCGCCTTCGGCGCCCACCTGTCGGCGGACCGGATGTGCGAGCTGGCCATGGAGCACGCCACCGGGGAGCCGTACGAGTCGGTCCTGGTCGCCCTGGAACGCGCGACGCGCGAACGCCCCTGACCCGAGCGCCCCTGACCCGAGCGCCCTGACCCGGGCCCCTGTCCGATGCCCCTCGGGCCCTTGTCCGGGGGCGCCCCGGGGCGCCGGACCAAACCGTTGCACGAGCTCGCTAGTACAGCGGCGGGTCCTGGGGGTGGGTGGGCAGGGGGCGGGGAATGGGGGCGAGGAGCAGGAGGACGACGTCGTCGGAGAGGGAGCCGCCGGCGTGCTCCAGCAGGTCCGCGTAGACGCGCTCCACGGCGCTGTCCAGGTCGTGGCCGCAGCCGGCGACGAGCGGGCCGACCCGCTGGGCGAGCGGGTAGAAGGTGTTGTCTCGGGGGTTGCGCGCCTCGATCACGCCGTCGGTGCACAGCACGAGGATGTCCCCGGGCAGCAGCGGCACCCGCCAGGGCGAGGGCCCGCGCGCCGCCAGCGCGGCCACGTCGGCGGCCGCGGACCGCGGCGGGCCGCCTGCCGCGAACTCGTGCGCGGGCGCGGGCGCGGACTCGGGTGACGCCACCGGATACGGCCCTGGCCCGGTCCCTGACGCGGGCGCGGTCCCTGGCACCGGCCCGGACACGGCCCGGGCCCCCGGCGCGCCCGGCCCTGTCGGCGGCGCGGGGGACTCCCGCACCGCGCCGCCCGCCCCGACCATGTCGGCGAGCCCGAGCGGCACCCACGGGTCGACCGGTTCCAGCGTCTCCACGGTGCCGTCGCGGGACACCCGCAGCGGCGCCACGTGGCCGTAGTGCAGTAGTTCCACGCTGTCCGGCTTGTCGAACTGGGCGAAGAGCGCGGTGATGAAGTCCCCGGTGTCGACGTGCCGCGCCACGCTCGTGTCGACCCGCGCGGCGACCGTGTCGAGCCCGCCCTCGTCGTACGCCGCCTCGCGGAACGCGCCGAGCACCACCGCCGAGGTCTGCACGGCGGCCAGCCCCTTGCCGCGGACGTCGCCGATCAGGGCGCGCACCCCGTGCGGGGTGTCCAGCACGGCGTACAGGTCGCCGCCGATCTGCGCGGCGTCGGCGGCGGAGACGTACCGCACCGCGAGCCGGATCGTGCCGACGCGCGGCGCCGGCGGGCGCATCAGGGCGTGCTGGGCGGCCTCGGCGACGGAGGTGATCGCGCTGAACGCCTTCGCGCCGGTCTCCCGCCGCCACGCGATGTAGACGCTGAAGAGGCTGACCAGGCAGTAGGAGATGAGCTGGCCGACCAGGACGTCGTGGTTGCGGATGTGGGTGATGCCGTCGTACGGCGACAGCGCGGCCTGGACGGTGGCGCCGAGCACGCAGATGAACAGGGTCCGCTTCCACGTCACGGTGATGGCGGCGAGCGGGGGCGCCACGATGATGCCGGGGGTCAGGTAGTGGTCCCGGCCGGCGGACAGGTCGGCCAGCGTGACCAGGGCCAGAGCCAGGAGCGGCAGGGACATACCCATGCGGGAGAGGTAGTCGGTCTCCAGCCGCTGCACGGCTCGCATCCAGGCGTTCTTCACATGGGGTACCTATCTGGCCTTCCCGGCCGCGTCAGCCGCGCGCCTCCCACGCCACGGACAAAAACCGGTCGGGACCGGCACTGCCATGACCAGGAACGCTCCGAACACCTCCAACGTTCCCCAGCATCGCGCACGCGTGCAACCTGGTGGCGAGCGATACCCCACCCCGCCCGGTCCGTAAACCTCCCGGCCGGCGCCGGTTCTCCCGGTGGCCTCCGCGCCCCTCCGGCACGGGCCCCCGGGCGGGGCGGGGGCGGACCGGGCGGCGCCGGGGACGTAGGGCACCATGGACCGCGGGCGGGAGCCGATCCGGCCGGCCCGGAGGAACAGCGTGCACGAGGGGGCGCGGGTGAGCGCGGTGGAGGTCCCGCTGGGCCGGCCCGGCGGAGAGCGGGCGCGGTTGCGGGCGGACTGCGGGAACTGCTTCGGCCTGTGCTGCGTGGCCCTCGCCTTCACCCGCTCCGCCGACTTCGCCGCCGACAAGGACTCCGGCGAGCCGTGCCGCCACCTCGGCGCGGACCACCGCTGCGGCATCCACACCCGGCTGCGCGCCGAGGGCTACCGCGGTTGCACCGTCTACGACTGCTTCGGCGCCGGCCAGCACCTGTCCCAGGTCACCTTCGGCGGCCGGGACTGGCGCGGGGCCGAGGACGGCGGCCGGGCCATGTTCGCCGCGCTGCCGCGGATGCGCCAACTGCACGAGCTGCTGGCCTACCTCACCGAGGTGCGCGAGCGGCCCGCCGCCGCGGAACTGCACCCGGCCGCCGACCGCGAGCTGGCCCGGGTCCGCGCGCTGACCGGGCTCGACCCGGCCGCCCTGGCCGCGCTCGACCTCGACGCCGAGCGCGCCGCGGTCAACCCGCTGCTGCTGCGGGCGAGCGAGCTGGTCAGGGCGCCCGGCCCGGGCGCGCGCCGCCGGGCCGTCCGGCGCGGCGCGGACCTGCTCGGCGCCCGACTGCGCGGCGCCGACCTGCGGGGCACCGACTTCCGCGGCGCCTGCCTGATCGCGGCCGACCTGCGGGGCGCCGACCTGAGGCTGGCCGACCTGATCGGCGCGGACCTGCGGGACGCGGACCTGCGGGGCGCCGACCTGACCGGCGCGCTGTTCCTCACCCAGTCCCAGGTGAACGCGGCACGCGGCGACGCCCGCACCCGCACCGGCCCCGGCCTGGACCGCCCGGCGCACTGGTCCTGATCCGCCCCGCCCCCGATCCGCCCCGCCCCCGGTCCGGCCCGCCCCCGGTCCGGCCCGCCCACCCGGTCCGGCCCGCCCCCTGGTCCCGCCCGCACGCCGGGCCGCACCCCCCTCCTGAGCCGGGCCGGCCCACCGCTGCCCGCCGTGCCGCACGGGGCCGCACCTTCGTGAGGCCCCTCACACATATGAATGTCTGACATTTGTTGTAGCGTAGGCGCCATGGTTGATCTACGAGCACCGCAGCGGAAGGCGAGCCTGTCCGCACAGTTGGTGGAAAGCCTGCGCGAGCACATCACCACCGGCCAGTGGCCGGTCGGGACGCGGCTGCCGTCCGAGCACGAACTGGTCGAGCGGCTCGGCGTCAGCCGGACGACGCTGCGCGAGGCGCTGGGCGCGCTGACCCACCTCGGGCTGCTGGAGGCCAGGGCCGGCGACGGCACCTACGTGCGGGCGGCCAGCGAGCTGGAGGCCGTACTGGTACGCCGGGCCGCGTCCTCGCCGCGCGACGACGTGCTGGAACTGCGGGCCGTGCTGGAGGAGTACGCGGCCGGCCTGGCCGCGGCCCGGCGCGGCACCGACGACCTGGTCGGACTGCGCGCCCTGCTGGAGGAGGCGGACGGCGCCGGCCAGGGCGGTACGGCGGAGGAGATGGCGGAGGTCGACGGCCGGTTCCACCAGGCGGTCGTACGGGCGGGCGGCAACCCGCTGCTCGCCGAGGTCTACGACCACCTCGGCCACGCCATCACCGCGTCGCTGGTCGGCCAGCCGTTCGACACGGGCGTGCTCGCCGCGCACGCCCGGCTGCACCAGGACCTGGTCGCCGCGATCGAGGCCCGCGACGAGACCGGAGCCCGCCACGCCGCCGCGCGGATCGTGGCACTGAACCACGCCGGCCACGAAGAGGAGGGAAACCGATGAGCCGCACCGCCACGACCCGGACGGCGCCCGCGCCGGCCGCGGTCGGCACCGGCCTGGTCGTCGCGATCCTGCTGGTGGCCGCGAACCTGCGCGCGACGCTCACCGGTGTCGGCACACTGCTGCCGGACATCGAGCACTCCACCGGCCTGGCGGCGAGCTGGGGCGGCGTGCTCGGCACGCTGCCGTTGCTCGCGTTCGCCGTGACCTCCCCGTTCGTGGGGCGGGTGGCGCACCGCTTCGGCCCGGCCCGCGTCCTGGTGGCGTCCCTGGCGTCCCTCGCCGCGGGCACCGTCGTGCGGTCCCTGCCCTCGACCGCGTGCCTGTTCGCCGGTACCGCGGTGCTGTCCGCCGCCGTCGCCTTCGGCAACGTACTGCTGCCGTCGATCATCCGGCAGCGCGTCCCGCCGGCCCGCATCCACGCGGTCAGCTCCCTCTACGTCACGGTGATGGGCCTGGTCGCGGCGGTGTCCTCGGGCATCTCCGTGCCGCTGGCCGGCGCGGTGCCCGGCGGGTGGCGGACGTCGCTGGCCTGGGGGCTGGTCGTGGCTGTCGTCGCGCTGGCCGTGTGGCTGCCGCGGGCGCGCGGCGACCGGCCGGCGGCCACCGCCGGCACCTCGCCCAGCCCGGCGCCGTGGCGCTCGTGGCTCGCGTGGCAGGTCAGCTTCTTCATGGGCCTGCAGTCGCTCGGCTTCTACACGGTCGTCGCCTGGCTGCCGAGCATCCTCGCCCACCAGGGGATGAGCACCACCGGCGCCGGCTGGATGCTCTTCTTCTACCAGGTCGTCGCGCTGGCGGCCGCCCTGCTGCTGCCCTTGGTCACCCGGGGCCGCCAGGACCAGCGGTGGGTCGCCGCGGCCGCGTCCGTGCTGGTGGCGGGCGGTTTCGCGGTGCTGCTCGCCGCGCCGGGGCTGCCGGTCTTGGCCTGCGTCCTGCTGGGGCTCGGCGGCGGTGTCTGCCTGGTGCTCGCGCTGACCTTCCAGTCGCAGCGCGCGACCGGTCCGGGAGAGGTCGCCGCCCTGGCCGGGATGGCGCAGTCCGTCGGCTATCTCGTCGCGGCGGCCGGCCCCCTGCTGCTCGGCATCCTGCACGACGCCACCGGCGGCTGGACCGCCTCGCTCCTGCTGCTGGTCGCGCTGAACGCCGCCATGGCCGGTTTCGGCTACGGCGCGGGGCGGGACCGCCTGGTGGGCGCCGCGCACGCGGTGGAGCCGCGGGGCCCCGCGGTCGGGACGGCCGAGCGGGCCGGGAAAGCGGAGAAGGTCTGACCCCCGACCCGTCGTTTCCGACCGGTCGGGACCCAGACCTCCTGCGTCATGTGCGCCGCCAGGGACTCGAACCCCGGACCCGCTGATTAAGAGTCAGCTGCTCTAACCAACTGAGCTAGCGGCGCCTGCTGACGTGGAAAACAGTACCGCATCGCGGCCCCGCGGAGAAAATCAGATGCTCATGCTCAGCAGTACCGGGGCGGCCCGTTCGTGCAGGGTGTCCACGGCCGGCCGCAGCCGGTGCGCCTGGGCGTAGGGCATGGACAGCGCCAGGCACGCGACGGTGCTGCCGATGGTGACCGGGATCGCCGCGCAGACGGTGCCGACCGCGTACTCCTGGAGGTCGAGGGTGGGGACGCTGGCGGGCTGCCGCTCCAGCTTGGTGAGCAGCACGCGGTCGTCGATCTCGGTGCGCGAGGTGAGGCGGGCCGGGCGGTGCCGGGACAGGTGCTCGCGGCGGCCGTCGTGGTCGAGCTGGGCGAGCAGGCACTTGCCGACCGCGCTGGCGTGGGCGGCGGAGCGGAAGTCGACCCACTCGTTGACCTTCGGCGCGTTGGGGCCGTCGGCGAAGTCGATGATCCGCACCTCGCCGTCGTCGTACCGGCTGAAGTAGACGGCGGCGTCGACCTCGTCGCGCAGCTCCTTGAGGATCACCTTGAGCTTCTCGGCGAGCGCGAGGTCGCGGTTGGGGGCGCCGAGCAGCACCAGGGACTCGCCGACCACGTATCCGCCGCCGGGCAGGAATCCGAGGTAGCGTTCCCGGCGCAGCATCGAGAGCACCTGGCTGAGATAGCCCAGGGGCACGCCGATCTCGCGGGAGAGCTGTTCGGCGCTGACGCCGTCGTTGTGCGTGTGCACGGATTCCAGTACGCGCAGTGCGTACTGGACCGCGTACACCCCCGGTCCGACCTGTCGGTGTTCGAGCGCCACGGTGACCCCCTGCAAGGTAAGACCGTCTGCGTGCCTGGTCCGACCGCTGGTCATGGGTCAGTGTCAAGGGCTGACCCGCGGTGGGACGGTACTCCACGATAGCGCCAATGGGCTTTCGGGCAGAGGCGGTTGAAAGCTATTCCCACCGGCCACGGCCGTATACGCAGGAAGGCGCCACGCTGGCATATGTCATGGTCATTGCCCTCTTGTGGCTGATCTGCAAGTGCTGTTTCCGGCCGACCCGGCGGGAGCGCGCGGAGGCGGGAATAAGGCGGGTGCGCGCTCCGGTTGCACCCGGCGGACGGGACGGACCCGTACCCCACTTCGCCCCGGCGGGCCGGACCCGCCGCCGGATCCGGTCCGCGGGCGCGGTGACCGACGACCGAGGAGGCGCCCGCCGTGGCCGACGCAACCCTGCCCGACCCGGGACACGGTATCCGGGGGACGGCCCGCGGGAGCGCGCCGGTGCCCCTGTCGGTGCTGGATCTGGCCACCGTCGGCAGCGGGTACACCGCCACCGACGCGCTGCGCACCAGCGTGGAGATCGCCCGGGTCGCCGAGACCCGCGGGTACCACCGGATGTGGGTCGCCGAGCACCACTCGATGCCCGGCGTGGCCAGCTCCTCGCCCGCGGTGATCCTGGCCCACCTCGCCGCCCACACCGGCACCCTGCGGCTCGGCTCGGGCGGCGTGATGCTGCCCAACCACGCGCCCCTGGTGATCGCCGAGCAGTTCGGCACCCTGGAGGCGCTCGCGCCCGGCCGGATCGACCTGGGCCTGGGCCGCGCCCCCGGTACCGACGGCGCCACCGCCGCCGCGCTGCGCCGCACCGAGACGCTGCACGAAGGCGCCGACGACTTCCCGCGCCAGCTCGCCGAGCTGACCCGGTTCCTGGACGACACCTTCCCCGACGGCCACCGGTACGCCCGCATCCACGCCATCCCCGGTCCGGTCCAGGGCAGCGCGCCCGGCGGGGTGCAGTCCCGGGCCCGGCCGAGCGTGTGGCTGCTGGGCTCCTCCGGCTTCAGCGCGCAACTGGCCGGGGCGCTCGGCCTGCCCTTCTCCTTCGCGCACCACTTCTCCGCCGCCAACACGCTGCCCGCGCTGGCGCTCTACCGCGAGTCGTTCCGCCCCTCCGCGGTCCTGGACCGCCCCTACGCCTCGATCGGCGTGGCCGCGCTGGCGGCCGAGGACCCGGAGGAGGCCCGCCGCCAGGTGCTCACCGGCGCGCTGAGCATGCTCCGGCTGCGCACCGGCCGCCCCGGGCTGGTGCCGACCCCGGACGAGGCGGCGGCGTACGAGTTCAGCCCGGTCGAGCGGGACTTCGTCGACTCCTGGCTCGGAAACGTGATCCACGGCGACCCGGCGACGGTCCGCGCCGGGCTCGACGAACTGGTGGAGCGCACCGGCACCGACGAACTGGTGATCACCGCCAACGCGCACACGCCGTCCGCGCGGCTGCGCTCGTACGAACTGATCGCGGACGCGTACGGCCTCCCGAAGGACGTCGCCGCGGAGGCGTGAGGCTCCTCCCGCGCATTCGTGCAGTCGTGAAGAGCCTTTCCGCGGAGGCGTGAGGAGCCTTCCTACGAAGGGAGCGGGGGAGTGCTCCTGCGAAGGAGCGGGGGAGCGCTCCCGCGCCGTCCCGGGCTGCCCGCCTGCCGTCCGCGCCGGTTAAAGCCCGGTTACCGACGGGTCGGTGGTCCGCGCCGCGAGCGGCCGCCGCTGTCCGACTTAAGCGCGGCTTAAAGCCCTCGTCACCGCCGCCGGCGGACCCCCGCACCGGGTCCGCCGGCGGTCGCGGTATGCCCCGCCGTCGTCAAATTGGTCTAGTCCAAGTCTGGTGCAGACCATTGACGTGCACTTGACCAAGGGTTAACCATTCTGGTCGCCCCTGTTGCTCCTCCCTCTCCCCCCGGAGGTCCTCGTGCAGTCAAGGTCAAGGAAGAGAGCGTTCGTGGCCGCCGCCACGAGCGCCGCCGTCGGACTGGGCCTGTTCGCCGCCCTGGTCGGCGGTGTCGGCACCGCGCAGGCGGACTCCGCCGGGACCGCGGCGAAGGCGGCCGCCGCCCAGCCCGCGGCCGCGAGCAGCGGCGGGGCCAAGATCGCCTACTACGACCAGTGGAGCGTCTACGGCAACGCCTTCTACCCCAAGAACCTCGACACCGAGGGCATCGCCGGCAAGCTCGACATCCTCAACTACTCGTTCGAGAACATCGACCCGACGAACCTCACCTGCTTCGAGGCGACCAAGGCGTCGGACTCCACGAACGAGCAGGACCCGAACGCGGGCGACGGCGCGGGTGACGCCTTCGCCGACTACCAGAAGTCGTTCGGCTCCGACATCAGCGTCAACGGCACCGCCGACGTCTACAACCAGCCGATCGTGGGCAACTTCAACCAGCTCAAGGAGCTGAAGGCGAAGTACCCGAACCTGAAGATCCTGGTGTCGCTCGGCGGCTGGACCTACTCCAAGTACTTCTCCGACGCCGCGGCCACCGACGCCAGCCGCAAGAAGCTGGTCAGCTCCTGCATCGACATGTTCATCAAGGGCAACCTGCCCCAGCAGGGCGGCTACGGCGGCACCGGCAGCG
The DNA here is from genome assembly GCF_016756395.1 of Streptomyces sp. SN-593. Lineage (NCBI taxonomy): Bacteria > Bacillati > Actinomycetota > Actinomycetes > Kitasatosporales > Streptomycetaceae > Actinacidiphila > Actinacidiphila reveromycinica. Next base: position 2,938,263 of record NZ_AP018365.1, on the reverse strand, counting down.
CGGCGGGCATCTTCGACGGCTTCGACATCGACTGGGAGTACCCGGGCTCGGCGGGCGGCCACGTGGGCAACCACTACAGCGCGGCGGACAAGGCCGACTACACCGCACTGCTCGCCGAGTTCCGCAGCGAGCTGGACGCCTACGGCGCGGCCAACGGCGGCAAGCACATGCTGCTCACCGCGGCCCTGCCGTCCGGCCAGGACAAGATCGCGAACATCCAGACCGACAAGATCGGCCAGTACCTCGACTACGCGAACGTCATGACGTACGACATGCACGGCGGGTTCGAGGCCACCGGCCCGACCAACGAGCAGGACCCGCTCTACCAGTCCCCGGACGACCCGTCCTCCGCGGTCGCCCCGGGCACCGAGAAGTACAGCACCGACAACGCGCTCAAGGCCTGGACCCAGGGCGACTCGGCCTACGGCATCCCAGGGGGCATGCCGGCCGGCAAGATCACCATGGGCTACCCGCTCTACTACCGCGGCTGGACCGGGGTGCCGGCGGGCGGCAACCACGGCCTGTACCAGACCGCCACCGGGCCCTCCGCCGCGCGCGGCATCAGCGCGACGGCCGGAATCGCGTACTACAAGGAGCTGAGCGGGGTGGTCGACAACCCCGCCGACACCTTCTACGACGCGAAGTCGCAGTCGGCGTACTTCTACGACGGGTCCACCTTCTGGACCGGTCTGAGCGACGCGTCGATCACCGCCAGGGCCGACTACGCCCACTGCAACGGGCTCGGCGGCTCGATGATGTACTCGCTGCTCGACCTGGACAGCTCCGCGACGCTCTTCAACAAGATCGTCACCGCGACGAACGGGTCGGCCTCCGACTGCTCCGGCAGCTCGACGACCGGCGGCACCTCCAGCGGCAGCACCAGCTCGGGCACCAGTTCGGGCACCACGTCCGGCACGACCGCGGGCACCACGGACGGCGGTACGTCGACCGGCACGTCCACGGGGACCTCGACCGGCACCTCCACTGGCACGTCCACGGGCACCTCGACCGGCACCTCCACCGGCACGACGGCCGGCAGCACCACCGGCGGTACCGGCGGCACCTGCACCCTCGCGTCCTGGAGCGCCAGCGCCATCTACGTCAACGGCGACAAGGTCTCCTGGAACGGCCACAACTGGCAGGCCAAGTGGTGGACCACCAACGAGGTGCCCGGCACCACCGGCGAGTGGGGTGTCTGGACCGACCTCGGCGTCTGCTGATCCGTATCTCTCCCCTCCCGCGGGGCGGGCGTCCTCACACGCCCGTCCCGCCGAAGGGCCCGCGTCCTTACTCCCCCCGAGGACGCGGGCCCTTCCCCTGTCCCGCGGCCGGAACGGCGCCCCGGCCGACGCCGGTTGCGCCGGTGCGGCCGGCCCGGCCCGCGGGTCAGACCGCCGCCGCCCCCATCACGACGAGCACGACCAGCAGCAGCGCCACGTACGCGGCCGAGTGGACGCGGTCCGGGACGCGCGCGGCACTCCGCCGCAGCAGGGCGATGGCCGGCAACGACCCCAGCAGGAGGGCGGCGCCGGCCGGCAGGTCCACGTAGCCGAGCCGGCCCGCGCCGGCCGAGCCGGTGAACGCGGGCGCGAGGGCGTACACGAGGGTGCCGGTGAGGGCGACCGGGACGCTGAGCGGGTTGGCCGTCGCGGTCGCCTCGGCCATCGGCAGGCCGCGGCGCCGCAGCAGCGGGACCGTCATCACGCTGCCGCCCACCCCCAGGCCCGCGGCCACCAGCCCGATCCCGACGCCGCCGAAGGTGGTGGTGCCGCGGTCCAGCGGGCGGGGGCGCTCCCGGGGCGCCCTGGTCAGGAAGCCCCGGCGCAGCAGGCTGTCCGCGATCGTCACCAGCAGGTAGCCGGCGAACAGCAGGCGCAGCGCGGTGCCGCCGACCAGGGTCGCGGCCAGCGAGCCCGCGGCGGCGCCGACCGCGATGAAGGCGGCCAGCGGCCAGACGTACTCCGCGCGCAGCCGGCCCTCGCGCCACTGGGCGAGCGCGGCGGCCGAGGCGTTGACGGCCATGACCGCCGCCGACGTCGCGACGGCGACGTGCATGGCGTCGGCGCCGGACGCCCCCGGCCGCGCGGTGACGGTCAGGACGCCGTAGACGACGGGCACGGTGACGAACCCGCCGCCGAAGCCGAAGAGCACCGTGGTGACGCCGGTCAGGCAGCCGAAGGCGACCAGCGTGAGGAAGGAGGTCAGCACGGTCCCGACGCTAGGCGGCGCCCGCCCTGGCGGACAATCGATGTCCGGCCATGTTCCTACGCGCAGCAGACAGCCGACGGGATCGCGCGTAGCCTCGTGCGCATGCGCAACGTCCCGGTCGCCGAGGTGGACGCCCTCGATCGCGCGGTGCTGGCCATCGGCACCGACTACCCCCGCGACCACCTGCTCGCCTGGCACGAGCACCGCCGCGCCCAGGTGCTCTACGCGGCGACCGGCGTGATGCGGGTCGAGGCCGCGGACGGCAGTTGGACGGTGCCCACCGCCCGCGCGGTGCTCATCCCGCCGCGCACCCGGCACCAGGTCGCCATGACCGGGGTCAGCACCCGCAGCCTGTACATCGAACCGGCCGCGGTGCCCTGGTTCCCCACCCGCTGCCGGGCCGTGGACGTCTCCGCCCTGCTGCGCGCGCTGCTGCTGGCCGCCGTCGACATGGAGCCGCGCTACCCCGAGCACGGCCGGGACGGCGCCGTGGTCGCCCTGATCCTGCACGAGCTGAAGGACCTCGCCCCGCTGCCGCTGGACGTGCCGCTGCCCGCCGACCCGCGGCTGCGCGACCTGTGCGAGGCGTTCCTGCGGCGTCCGGACGTGCACGACCCGCCGGCCCGCTGGTGCGCCGTGCTCAACGTCAGCGAGCGCACCCTCGCCCGCCTCTTCCGCCGCGGTACCGGGCTGAGCTTCTCGCAGTGGCGGCAACGCGCCTGCATCCTGCACTCGTTGCCGCACCTGGCCGCGGGCACCCCCGTCACTCGGGTCGCCGCCCTGCTCGGCTACGACAACCCCGCCGCGTACACCGCCGCGTTCGGCCGGCTGCTGGGCCGCCCGCCCACCGCCTACGGGCGTTCGGACCGGCCCGAGGGCGCGGGCCGCCGTAGTCAGTCCAGCAGGCGGGAGATGGAGGCGGCGGCCACCGGGCGGGAGTAGTGCCAGCCCTGGCCGGTGTCGCAGCCGATCCGGCGCAGCCGCTCGGCCTGCTCGGCGTTCTCCACGCACTCCGCGGTGACGGTGAGGCCGAGCCGGTGGGCAAGGTCGACCAGCGCCTCCACGATCGTCTCGTCGGCGGGGTTGGGGTGTTCCGCGGAGCGGAAGCCCTGCACGAACGAGCCGTCGAGCTTGAGCGTGGAGACCGGCAGCCGGCTCATGTAGGCGAGGTTGGAGTAGCCGGTGCCGAAGTCGTCGATGGCGATCCGCACCCCCATCTCGTGGAGCGCGTGCAGCGCCTGGAGCGGGCGGCCGGCGCTGCCCATCACGGCGGACTCGGTGAGTTCGAGTTGCAGGAGCTGCGGCGGCAGCCCCGTCTCGTGCAGGATCGCGGCCACGTCGGCCACCAGGTCGGAGTCCCAGACCTGGCGGACCGCCACGTTGACGCTGACGACCAGGGGGGTGTCGGGCCGCTCCCGCTGCCAGGCGGCGGCCTGGCGGCAGGACTCGGCGAGCACCCAGCGGCCCAGTTGCACGATCGAGCCGTCCTCCTCGGCGAGGCCGATGAAGCGGCCCGGCCCGAGCCGCCCGAAGTGCGGGTGCTCCCAGCGCACCAGAGCCTCCACGCCGCGCACCTCGCCGGTGTCGAGCGCGACCAGCGGCTGGTAGTCGAGGACGAACTCGCCGCGCTCGACGGCCTGACGCAGCGTGCTGGACAGTGACTGCCGGGTCATCCGGTGCTCGTTGCGCTCCGGGTCGAAGAGCGTCCAGCGGCCCTTCCCGTCGTCCTTCGCCCAGTACAGCGTGGTGTCCGCGGCCTGCATCAGCCCGGTGGGGGAGGTGCCCTGGGCCTCGCGCTCGACCACGCCGATGCTCGCGGAGACCGCCAGCCGGTGCCCGGAGACGTCGAACGGCTGCCGGAACGCCTCCAGGACGGTCTCGGCGAGCGCGGTGGCCTGCCCGGTGCCGGTGGAGTCCCGCAGCAGCAGCGCGAACTCGTCGCCGCCCAGCCGGGCCGCGAGGTGGCCGCCGGGTCCGGCGCAGGCCAGCAGCCGGTCGGCGACGGCGGCGAGCAACTCGTCGCCCACCCGGTGCCCGAGCGTGTCGTTGATCGCCTTGAAGCCGTCGAGGTCGAGGTAGCACAGCCCGATCCGGCCGCTGCCGCGTTCGGGGGCGCGGGCACAGGCGTCCGCGAGCCGTTCGAAGAACAGCGCCCTGTTGGGCAGTCGGGTCACCGGGTCGTGCATCCGCAGGTGCCGCAACTGCCGGCGCAGCGACTCGCGTTCGGTCATGTCCTCGACCGTCAGCAGCAGCGACCCGCCGTCGGTGCGCGACAGCGACAACTCGGCGCTCAGGTCGTCGCCGTCGGCCCGGGCCAGCCGCAGGGCGTGGTGCAGGCGGCCCCGCCGGCCGGCGAGGACCTCCTCGAAGGCGGGGCCGGTGTGCGGGTCGCCGGCCAGGCCGAGCAGCACGCGGGCGTCGGTCCCCGCCATCCGCTCCGGCGGCACCCCCAACAGCCGGGCCAGCGCGGCGTTCGCCGCCAGCACGCCGCCGTCGGGGCCGAGCAGGGCCATCGCCGAGCCGGCGACCGCGAAGGCGGCCCGGAAGTCGTCCGGTTCCGCGGCGGGCGACGATCCGCGCGACCGGTCACAGCGGGTGATGGTGGCTGCTGTGCTGTCGGGCTCGACGCCGGGGCCGCCCGAGGGTCCGCCCATCGAATGCTCCCTGTTCGCACTTCCGTCACCCGCGATCATATGGGCAGGCGGAGCGGACGATCCAGCGTCGCTCCGGTGATGTGTCGCACGGGTGCCACCCGCGCGGGCGGTTGCGGCGGCCCCTGGTCGAGCAGGTGAACGCACTCCGCACATCATGACGGAGGGTAGTCACCCGGACGGGTGGTGGCCGCTCCGCGCCGGCGCCCGTGCCCGTGCGCGGTCTCGCGCCGGCGGTGTGGCTCCGCGCCCCCGGGCCGGCCCGCGCCGCCCGCGCCACCCGGGCGGTCGTACCGCCTGCCGCCCGCGCCGCCGAGCCCCGCGGGCGGCAACCCGCACGGAGCATCCGAAACCGGCGAACCCCCACGATCCATAGCAATGTGGGGAAAGTCCCGGACCGAAACCCCAGCCTCCCGGAGGTCCCTGTGCGGCGGTCAGACCTCGCGTCAGGCAACCCGGCGGACGGCCCCGCCGCGGCGGGCGCCGGCCCCCGGCCCCGGGTGCTGCGGGCGTTCGCCGCCGCCTTCGCCGGGTTCGCCGCCCTGGTCGCCTGGACCCTGATGACCGGGCCGGCCGCCGGCGCCGCCGAGGGTGCCGCGTGCCTGCTGCCGCGCACCGCGGTGCACCACTCCGAGGGGGTCGACGGCTGGGACGGCGACTACGCCCGCCCCGACGGCGACGTCAGGGCGCTGATGGTCTTCCTGTCCTTCCCCGGCTCCCCTCCGCAGCTCACCCCCGCGCAGGTCGCCGCCGACCACTACCCGGCGACCAGCCGGTTCTGGGCGGGCGCCTCCTACGGGCAGTTCCGGCTGCACCTGCACGCCGAGACCCGCTGGCTCCGCATGCCCCGCCCCGCGTCGGACTACCTGATCAGCCGGAACTGGGACGCCGCCGACCGGTACGCCTACCTGCGCGACGCGATCGCCACCGCCGACCCGTCGGTGGACTTCGCCGGCTACGACGTGGTCTACCTCGTCGCCGACCCGGACGCGCCCGGCGTGGACTCCGACGCCACCAAGGTGGTGAACCTCGCCGCCCCGATCGCCGTCGACGGCAACCCGGTCCGCCACATGGTGACCGTCTTCGAGCACCACCCGCCGGACCGCAACGTGCTCGCCCACGAGACCGGCCACATCTTCGACCTGCCCGACCTGTACTACCAGCCGCCGCCCGGCAGCGACGCCGACTGGGACACCCACGTCGGCGACTGGGACCTCATGGGCAGCCAGTTCGGGCTGGCCCCCGACCCCTTCGCCTGGCACAAGTGGCGGCTGGGCTGGCTGCGGCCGGACCAGGTCGGCTGCGTCACCGGCGTCGGCACCACCTACCACGACCTCAGCCCCGACGAGACGCCCGGCGGCTCCAAGCTGCTGGTGGTGCGCACCGGCGAGGACACCGCGCTGGCGATGGAGGCCCGCACCCGCACCGGCAACGACCGCGTGGCGTGCACCGAGGGCGTCCTGCTCTACGACGTGCGCTCCGACCGCCAGTCCGGCGAGGGCCCGATCGACGTGGTCGACGGCCACCCGGGCCACGCCGCCTGCCCGGCCACCTCGGTCTACCCGCCGCTGGCCGACGCGCCGCTGGGCGTCGGCGAGTCGTACACGACGCCCGACGGCAGCACCCAGGTCACCGTGCTCGGCCACCAGAGCGACGGCACCTGGTCGGTCCGGGTCACCGAGGCGCCGGCGGGTGCCCTCGGCCGGACGTCCGGCGCGGGCACGGCGGGCTGACGGATGGCCGACCGTCCCCGCCCCGGCGCCCGCGGCCGCCGGCCGGCCCGTACCGGCCGCCGCCCGCGCCCCGGCATACGCGCCGCCGCCCTCGCCGCCTGCGGGCTGCTCGCCGTCGGCTCCACGGTCATCGCGGAGCCCCAGCTGGTCGGCTCGCACGCCGCGCCGCCGCCCGCCGCCCGCCCCTGCGCGCTGCGCGCCGAGCCCGGCGTCGCCATGTCGGAGGGCTTCCCGCCGCACCCGTACCACGGTAGCGACGAGGAGTTCGCCCCCTCCACCGGCACGGTCCGCGCGCTCACCCTGCTGATCGACTTCCCCGACGCCAAGGCCCCGTACAGCGCCCGCGAGCGGTACGGCGAGTTCTTCCCGGCCGTCAAGCAGTGGTACGCCGCCGCCTCCTACGGCCGGCTCGACTACGAGTCCACGCCGGTGCTGCGCTGGATACGCATGCCGCGGCCGTTCTCCGCGTACGGGATCGGCCGCGGCTACGGCTGGGACGCGCACACCGAGATGATGCGCGACCTGATCAGGGCCGCCGGCCGGAGCGTCGACTTCCACGGCTACGACATCGTGAACATCCTCGTCACCCCCAACGCCGGGCCGCCCGCCGACCAGGCGGTGCTCTCGGTGACCTGGACCGGCGCCTCGGCCGCCACCACCGACGACGGCACCCACCTGGACAAGGTCTCGCTCATCTACGGCCACGACCAGTCCGGCTTCCGGGTGCTGGCCCACGAGAACGGCCACGCGCTGGGCCTGCCCGACCTCTACGCCGCCGACGACTTCCAGCGCACCGACCGCCTCGCCGGGCAGTGGGACACCATGTCGCTGGACTGGGGGCTCCAGGGCGACCTGCTCGCCTGGCACAAGTGGAAGCTCGGCTGGATCGACGACCGGCAGATCGCCTGCGTCAGCAGGCCCGGCACCCGGACGTACGCGCTGCGGCCGGTCGAGGTGCCCGGCGGGGGCAAGGCGGTCGTCATACCGTTCGGCGACACCACCGCGTACGTCCTGGAGCTGCGCGAGCCGCTGGGCAACGACAAGGACGCCTGCCGCGAGGGGATACTCGCCTACCGGGTGCGCACCGACGTCGACTCGGGGAAGGGGCCGGTCACCGTCGAGGACGCCCACCCGGGCACCGGGGCGTGCGACTTCAGCAGCGCGTCGTTCAACTCGCTCAACGACGCGCCCTTCACCGAGGGCCAGGGGTGGACCGACCGGGCCGACGGCTTCGCCTTCAAGGTGCTGGCACCGGACGCGGCGGGTGACTGGCGGGTGCGGGTCACCCGCCGCTGAACCGGGCCCGGCCGGCGGGTCGGCCGGCCGGGAGGAACCTCGGGTCAGGCGAGCAGATCGGCCTCAAGGGTGATGTCCACGCCCGCGAGCGCCTTGCTGACCGGGCAGTTCGCCTTGGCGTCCTGCGCGGCGGCCTCGAACGCCTCGGCGGTCAGGCCCGGCACGCGCGCCTTGACCGCGAGGGTGATCCCGGTGATGCCCTCACCCGGCTGGAAGGTGACGTTCGCCACGGTCTGCACGGTCTCGGGCGGGGTGCCCGCACCGGCCAGGCCGTGCGAGAGGGCCATCGAGTAGCAGGAGGAGTGGGCGGCGGCGATCAGCTCCTCGGGGCTGGTCTTGCCGTTCGCGGCCTCGGCGCGCGACGGCCACGACACTTCGTACGTGCCCACGCCCGAGGTGTCCAGCGAGACCGTCCCGGCGCCGCCCATCAGCGGGCCCTTCCACTGGGTCGTCGCGGTACGAGTGGTTGCCATGGTGAAGCCTCCAAGAGTACGAACCGGCAGGCGGCTCGGGCCGCCGTAGGAACGCTACCTCGCGGCGGGGCGGCCGGGGGCGAAGGCGCCGAGTCGCACCGGGAGTTCACGCGCACCGGAAGTCCTCGCGCGCCGGAAGTCCTCGCGCGCCGCGAGGACGGGCGGTGCGGCGGGCGGTGTCCGGGTACGACGAAGGCCCCCCGCTCGCGCGGAGGGCCTTCGTCCTTCAGGTGCGCCGCCAGGGACTCGAACCCCGGACCCGCTGATTAAGAGTCAGCTGCTCTAACCAACTGAGCTAGCGGCGCCTGCTGACGTCGTAGACACTAGCACCCGCTCCAGCGGGGTGGGAAATCGATGGACGCCGACCGGTCACGGGCGGTCTGACCAGGCCCTTGGGCCGGCGGCGGCGGGAGGTGCTCCTCCTGCCGGGCCACCCGCACGCAGGCCCACAGCAGCACGTCGGCGCCCGGCAGCCAGGGCCTGCCGGTGTCCGGCGCGACCACCCAGCGGGACCGGCCGGTCCCGGGGTCCGGCGCGGCCCCGTCGGCGGGCACGCAGTCGTAGAGCGGGGGCACCGTGACCGCGTCGCCCCGGCCGTGGCACAGCGGCGGCGGCACCCGGCGGCCCCACTCCTCCCACGCCAGCAGGGCGGGCAGCCGATGGGCGGTGCCGGGCGCCGCCAGCACCAGCACCCGGCCCCGGTGCACGGCCGCCGGGCCGCTGCCGGGACCGGTCGTCCAGAGCTGCTCCAGCACCCGCCGTCCGAAGAGCAGCGGGAGGTTGACCACGTCGAACACGGTGCCGCACGGCAGCACGCTGGGCGCGGCCGGGCGGGCCGACCACAGCGCCTGGACGCTGCGTGGGAAGGCGCTGGCGGAGGCGAGCCACGCGGCGCCCGCCGAGGTGACGTAGGAGGTCTGCTGCTGACGCTGGATCTCGTCCATGCGTCCACATCTACCGACTGCATGCTTGCACCCCCGCGGAATCAGGGGAAAGCGGGACAGGAGTGATGTGGGGGAGGTACCTTGCCCCGCCCGGGGACGCCGGCAGTGAGGGGCGGACGGGGGCGGACGGCCCTCAGGGGGTGACGCCGCCGCTCTTGATCAGGCCCTCGCCGTACTCGACCATCTTCTTCGCGTAGTCCTCGGTCCATCCGGCCCGCTCGGCGAGCTTCGCGAAGGTCAGCCGGTCGAAGCGGCGCGGATCGGCGAGTTGGGCCGCCGCCATCGCCTGGAAGTCGGTCGCGCGGTCGGCCGCGGCGCGGAACGCCACCGCCAGCTCGGTGGCCCGCGCCAGCAACTCCCGCGGGTCCTCCATCGACTCCAGGTCGAAGAACCGGTCGGCCCCCTCCTCGGGCACGGCCCCCGGTTCGAACAGCAGCGGCGCGGGCCGCTTCGGCCGCTCACCGCCCGGCCGGCGCGCCTGTGGCGGCTGGCTCATCCCTACCTCCCGTACTCGGCAACACCCCCCATTGTCCCGCACCCCCCGCGCCCGGCCCCACCCCCGGGCGTCAGGAAGCCGGGGTCAGCTCGGCGGTGACCAGGGTGCGCAGCCAGCGGTGGGCGGCGTCCCGGTCGTGGCGGGCGTGCCAGGCGAGGACGGCGGGGACGGGCGGGGCGGGCGCGGGCAGGGGGTAGGTGCGCAGGCCGGCGGGCAGGACCTCCGCGGTCAGGGCCGCCGGCGCGACGGCGATCATCGGGTGGGCGGCCACCACGCCGAGCGCCAGCGCGAGGGTGGGCACGGTGAAGGCCACGTGCCGGCGCAGGTGCCGGGTGTCCAGGAGGTCGTCGATACGGTCCCGGGTGCGGCCGCGGCGGGAGACCACGACATGCGGCAGGGCGGCGAACCCGGCCCAGTCGGACGGGTCGTGCGGCAGGTCGCGGCGGCCCACGGCGGCCAGGTGGTCGGCGAACAGCGTGGTGCGGCGGGTGTCCGCGTGGTCGGTCGCGCTGTCGGTGATCTGAAGGTCGACCAGGCCGCGGCGCAGCTCGTCGGTGGTGGTGGGGCCCTCGGCGAGCAGCCGCAGGCACACGCCGGGCGCGGTCTCGGCGAGGACGGCGGCGAGGCGCGGCAGCAGGGCGCCGGCGACGACGTCGTTGCACTGGAGGGTGAAGGTGCGCTCCAGCGTGGCCGGGTCCACCTCGGCGTTCGGGGTGAGGACGGCCTGCGCGCGGGTGACGAGCCGGTGGACCTCCTCGCGCACCTGCTCGGCGTAGGGGGTCGGCAGCATCTCGCGGCCGGAGCGGACCAGGATCTCGTCGCCGGTCGCCCGTCTGATCCGGCTGAGCGTGCGGCTCATGGCGGGCTGCGACAGGTGCAGCCGGTCGGCGGCGCCGCCCACGCTGCGCTCGTCGAGCAGGGCGTCCAGCGCGGTGAGCAGGTTCAGGTCCATATGCATACAGGTAATGGTAGAGATCAGATCCATGCATTTGAAGTTATGTCACCGCGCCGGTTCACTGGTTGTCGTGCCCATCCGGGCACGGCGGGACGTCGGAGGACGTCGGGCGCGGCGTCGGCGGACGGCGTCGGGAGAACGAGGAGGCAGCGATGCGTACTGTGATCGCCGGAGGCGGACTGGTGGGGCTCACCGCGGCGGCGTCCCTTCAGTCGATCGGCCACGAAGTCACGGTCCTGGAGCAGGCGCCGCAGGTGCGCGCCGCCGGGGCGGGCATCGGGCTGTGGCCCAACGCGCTGCGCGAGTTCGACCAGATCGGCGTCGGCGACGAGGTGCGTGCCCTGGGCGCCTGGATCGACACCTGGTTCTTCGACCCGGCCGGCCGCCCCCAGCGCGCCCCCGGCTACGGCACCGACGACCACCGCTTCCTGCTGGTGCCGCGGCCGGCCCTGAACCGGCTGCTCGCCGACCGGGTCGGCCTCGACCGCATCCGCCTCGGTGCCCGGGCCACCGGCTGCACCGAGACGGACGCCGAGGTCGTCGTCCACCTGGAGGACGGCACGGACGTGCGGGCCGACCTGCTGATCGGCGCGGACGGCGTCCACTCCCGTATCCGGGCCTCGCTCGTGCCCGGCAGCGAAGCCGTCGCCCACGAGGGCCACTTCGCCTGGCGGGCCCTGGTGCCGGCGGGTGCCGAGCGGCCCGAGGGCAGCGTGCTCACCATCGGCGGGGCGCGCACCCGGGGCGGCTACGCCCGGGTCTCCCCGGAGCAGACCATGTGGATGGTCAACCAGTTCGACGTCGCCGAGCTGACCGGCACGAAGCGGGAGCGGGCGCTGACCCGGGCCCGGCACCTGGCCGCGGAGGGCTGGCACGAGGACCTGCTGGCGATGATCGAGGCGACCCCCGAGGAGGACATCCTGGAGAACCAGATCACCCTGGTGCCCCCGCTGCCGCGTTGGACGAGCGACCGGATCGCCCTCATCGGCGACGCCGCCCACGGCCTGTCCCCGCACATCGCCGCCGGCGGCACCCTCGGGGTGGAGGACGTCGGCGTGCTGCGCGCCCACCTCGCGGACGCCCCCGACGCGGCGACCGCGTTCACCCGCTACGAGGACGAGCGCCGGGCGCGCTTCGACCAGGTCCGCGAGCACTCCGCCGCCGTCGAGAAGGCCGACGGGGCCGCCGAGTTCGCCGAGCGCTACGCCGCCTTCAGCCACTGGATGCTCACCACGTCCTGACCGGGAGCGGTGCCCCCGCCGCCGGGCGGGGGTCCGCGGCCAGGCGGCCGGGGGGAGACGCCGTGGGGCTGTCCGGCGGATCCCGCCGGACAGCCCTCAGCCCGCCAGGGGGTGGGTCCTCAGCCCCGCCAGGGGGTGCGGTGTTCGGCGAGGTGGGCTAGGACCGAGTGGTTGGCCTCCCAGCCGTCGGGGAACTTGACGGTGACGCCGAGCCGGACCGGCTCGGAGGACGGATGCTCGTCGAGCAGGTCGGCCACCCCCGCCCGGCAGACCACGATGCACGCGTGCCGGTGCCGCGAGGCCAGTACGCACAACCGCCCCGTCTCCAGGTGGAACGCCGTGGCGTCCGGCCGCCCGGACAGCGGGTGCAGCACCACGGTGACGTCGAACTCCCGTCCCTGGAGCCGGTTGGCGGTGTCCACCGCGACCCCGAGGACGCCGAGCGCGGCGAGCGCGGCGCGCACCGCGGCGGCCTGGTCGCGGTGCGCGGTGCCGACCGCGATCCGCTCGGCGGTCAGCGGCGCCGGATCGGGGTCGGGCGCGGAGTACGTCAGCCCGCCCCGGTCCAGCAGGCGGCGCACCAGCAGCGCGACGGCGCGGACCGCCTCCGGGTCGGTGCGCGGGGTGTGCCGCGCGGGCAGCTCCAGCAGGCCCCACCCGCTCTCCGCCGCCTCGTCCAGCACCCGGTCCAGCCCGCCGCCGTCGCCCCGCACGCCGAAGCCGAGCCGCCGGTCGCCGGGACCGGTGCCGCTGCGGAACGGGGTGTAGGGGTAGAACGCCCGCGACACCAGCGGCGCCGCGGACGCGGGCAGCCGCCAGGACACCGGCAGCCGGTGCTGCGGCAGGCCCGGGTTGTGGGCGAGCAGCGTCACCACCGCGCTCGCCGACGGGTCCCAGCTCAGTCCGGCCCACTGCTCCGCCCCCACCACGCTGAACGGGTCGAGCTGGCCGGGGTCGCCCACGAACAGGGCGCGTTCGAAGAGCCCGGCGACCTGGAGCAGCGCGTCCGAGCGCATCTGGTACGCCTCGTCCACGATGGCGTGCCGCCACGGCTCGACGTCCTTGACGTACGCCCATTTCGCCGCGGTCGCGATCACCACCGCGCGGTCCCGCAGTTCGGCGACGGAGGTGGACTTCGCGAGCGACGGGTGGCGGTCGAGCGCGGGGTCCGGCGGCGAGTCGGTGCCGTGCAGCCGCCCCACGGGCAGGTCGGGGTCCGCCGTCGCCAGCCGGTCGGCGAGGTCGTCGACCTGCGCGTTGGTCTGCGCCACGATCATCAACGACTCGCCGGCCGCCGCCAGTTCACGGGCCGCGCGGACCACGAGCGTGGACTTGCCCGCGCCCGGGGGCGAGTCCACGACCACGCCCCGCTCGGTGCCGCGCAGGGTGCTCGCCAGGATCGCTGCGGTCGCCTCGGCGGCCGCCCTGCCGGGATCGAACGGCCCCTCCGCCGACGGTCCCCCCGGCGCCGACGGCTCCTTCGGCCTCGACGGCTCCCGTGGCGCACCGGAGGAATCGTCCGCGGGCCCCGGGGGGTACGGCCCGCCGCCGGCGGCCGCCCCGGTGCTGGGCACGGGCTGGATCACAGGAAGTCCTCCGCGGTGACGGGGTCGGGGGCGGGCGGGGTGGTGTCGGAGCCGGGCGGGCCGCCGTGCGTCCACGGGGTCTGCTCCGCGTCGGGCAGGGCGGGGCCGCTTCTCGGGTCGTGCTCGAAGAGGGTGAAGGTGACGGTGTCGCCCGGCGCCGGGACCGAGCCCTCCCGCGGGGTGCGGCCGCTGCCCATGCCGCCGGTGAGCTTCACCCGCACGCTCCACGCGGGCAGGCGGCCGCCGCCCCCGCCGCCCCCGTCCCCGCCGTCCCCGCCGGCTCGGCCGTCCGCGGGCGTGCCGTACGCGGCGCCGTCCGCGCCGGCCGCCCTTGTGTCCGCCGTCTTCGCGGTGTCCGTCTCCGGGACATCCGGGGGGCCGCCGTGCGGGGGACCGTCCTCCGGGTCCGCCCCCTGGAGCACCTCCAGCAGCTCGGCGCCCTGCGCCGATCTCGCGTCGGGCAGCGCGCGGTACGCCTTCGCGCCCGGCTCCGCCTGCGGCAGGTCCCCGGTCAGGAGGGTGAGGACCGGCCGGGGCATCGGGCGGCGTCCCTCGGACCAGGTCATCTCGACCTCGACCACGGTGCCGGTGAACGCCTCGCCGGACAGCCGGCGCGCCGCCATTGCGAGGGGGTCGTCCAACGCCTCCTGGGCGGCGAGCCGGGCCTGCGCGGTCTCCCGGCCGGCGAGCTTCTGCGCGGCGGTGATGGCGTCGTCGCGCTTGGGCTGCGGCGGCTCACCCGCCCGCACCCGGTCGCGGTGGCCGGTGAACGACCAGCGGTCCCGCTTCCACCGCTCCGCCACGTGGGCGCCCTCGGGCAGGTCCCGCAGCAGGTCGAGTCCGCGCCACATGTCGTCCCAGGTGGGCCGGAGTTGGGAGGCGACCAGGTCGCGTATCCCCGCCTCGGCCGCCGCGCGCTCGGCCGCGCTCCGGGCCTTGTCGTAACGGGCCTGGGCCGGTGCGAGGACGCGGTTGTCGAAGACCGGGTCGGTGGCCGGGCCGGCCGGCGGGCTGAGCAGCAGGCCGTCCGGGGCGCGGCCGGTCTGGGCGCGGGCGGCGGCGGTGGGCCCGTCGAGCCCGGGCGGCGGGTCGATCCAGCCGAGCAGGGCGCCGAGGTGCTGGTCCTCCATGGCGCTCTGGCCGGTGGCCCAGTGCCGGGTGAGCAGGTCGGTCATGGCGAGCAGCAGCCCGCTGCCCGGGGTGCGGGAGCGCTCGGCGTAGTGCGTGAGCCAGCGGCCGAGCAGCGGCACCGGCACCGGGACCGGGTGCGGGGCGTCCTGGTCCTCGACGGTGCGCAGGAAGCGGGTGGAGCGGCCGACCAGCCGGACGTACTCCACGGCGGCGCTGTTGGGCACCACCACCTGGAGCGCGTCGGCGCACAGCTCGGTCTCCTCGCGGTTGCGGGTGGCCGGCTCGACCTCCACCTCGTCCGCGTAGCGGTCCAGCGCGCGCAGCAGTTGCGTGGCGAGCCCGGCGAAGAAGCCGAACCGCAGCTCGCGGTCGAGCGGTTGGGGCACCACCAGCAGCTCGGGGGCGTCCCGGTCGGTGCCGAGCATCGCGCCGAGCGGCGCGCCCGCCTCGCCGGCGGTGGTGAGCGGCACCAGCACCAGCGGCCGGTCGGAGAGATGGCAGTGGCGTACGGTCGCGGCCGGCACGGCCTGCCGCGCCGCGACCGCCTCGGCCCGGGCGAGGGTGTGCAGCACGCTCACGCCGCGCCTCCGGCCGTACGCTCCGGCCCGGCGGAGGGCGGCGCGGGCGGTCCCGGATGCGCGGGGTGGTCGGGGTGCGCGGGCCGTCCCGGGTGTGCGGGGTGTGCGGGGTGCGGCGACCGGCCGGGCGGGGGCACGGACGCCGCGGGCGGGTCCGCCGGGGGACGCGCGGGCGCCGGCACACGAGTCGGGGAGCCGCCTCCGGCCGGGGCGCCGCCCTCCGCCGGCCCGGCGGCCCCCGCGGACGCGCCCGGTCCCGGTTTCGCTGCCCGTGGCCCGTCCCCCGCCGCGGTCAGCGCCTCCTCCCGCAGCGCGGCGGCCCGGCGCAGCGCGGCGACCGCCGGGTCCCGCGGGTCGCCCGCGCGGCCGTGCGCGGCGGCGAGCACCGCCTCGACCGTGGTGAGGCCGCCCAGTTCGCCGCGCAGCGAGCGGCCCAGCGCCTCGACCCGGCCCGCCGCGCGGGAGCGGTCGCGGCAGTGGAAGGCCAGCTCGCAGGTGGACAGGCACTCCGGGGCGTACGCCGCCGGGACGGTGTCCACGGCGGCGGCCAGTTCGGCCCGCGGCCGGGTCGGGGTGCGGCCGTCGGGCGTGTACGACAGGTCGAAGGTGGTGCCCTCCGGCAGCAGGTCGGCGATGTCCGAGATCCGGGTCAGCCGGGTGAGCTGGCGGCGGGTGACGGCGAGTTGCTTGCGGATGTCCACCCGGTCGGCGGTCGGCAGGTTGGAGAAGTCCTTCGGGCAGACCAGCAGGATGTCGGCGCGGGTCCTGCCGGGGGTGACCGCGTCGAGCGCCAGGACGTACACCGCCGACTGCCGGGCCGCGGCGCCGACCTTCATCGCGTCGGCGCCGCCGTCCAGGATCGGGAAGGACTTGATCTCGACCACGGTCCAGGTGCCGTCGGGCGCGACCGCCACCGCGTCGGGTTCGAGGTGGACGGTGGAGCCGGCGACGTCCAGGGCGAGCAGCGGGTGGTCCAGCAGCGTCCACGCGCCCGGCGCGGCCTCGGCCAGCGCCATCCGGGTCCGGGCCACCCGCCCCTCGGGGCCGGGCGCCGCCAGGTCGGGCAGCTCCGCCCCGCCCTCGCAGCCCAGCAGCCGCAGCAGTTCGGCGCAGCCGTCGGCCTTCACCCGCGCCTCGAAGGCGTGGCCGCGGGAGAAGGCGAACCGGGACTGGCCGAACCGGGCGGGGGAGCCGAGCGCTTCGGCGACGGCGCCCTTGTCCACCCCGGCGGCGTCCATCACCGCGCGGCGCTTGCAGCCGGGGTTGGCGGCCAGTGCGGCCAGCGCCCGCGCGTCCATCGGGCGGGGTGCGGTGCCGTGGCCGCGCAGGACCGCCAGCCGCTCCCGCAGGGAGTGCGTAGTGCTCACCCGTGAGAGTGTGTCATCCGCCACTGACAACCACCCCGAGGGCGCCCCGTGCGCTCTTCGGCCGGTCTCCGGGCCGGGCCTTCGGGCCGGTGTCCCGGGACGCCCGCGGACGCGCACCGGCCCGCGGACGCACGCCGGCCCGCGCACCCCGAAGGGTCGCGGGCCGGAGGATCGCGGGCCCGGCGGCCGAGGTCAGTTGTGGCCGGCCGGCTCGCCGTCGGGGAGCGGGGCGGCGCCCGCCTCGCCACCGTCGCCGTCCACCTCGCCGCGGACGTCGTCGCGGTCCCCGCGCGCCGGGCTCTGGCGCGGCACCGACGGCGCGGACGCGGACCGCGCGCGCCCCGCCTCCCGGACGCCCCCGTCCTGCGCAGCCGCGGAGCCCTTCGCGTCCGGCACGGCCTCCGCGGTGGACGTGGTGGACGCGGCGGACGTGGCGGCGACCGGAGCCGGCGCCGAAGAGGTCGAGGGAGCCTGCGAGGAGGCCGCGCCGGACGCCGCCACGTCCGCGGCCGCCCGCCCGGAGCCGAACCGCGCGTACAGCGCGTCCACCATCCGCAGCGCCGGCCTGGCCAGCAGGAAGCCGACCCCCATCACCGCGACGCCCGCGGCGGCGTCCAGCAGGTAGTGGTTGGCGGTGCCCATCACCACGAACGCGGTCATCAGCGGGTAGATCACACCGAGGGTGCGCACCGTCCAGTGCCGCCCGTAGCGGAAGAGCATGATCCCGCACCACAGCGACCAGCCCACGTGCAGGCTCGGCATCGCGGCGTACTGGTTGGTGAGGTCGCCCATGCCGCGCGGCGCGCTCGCGTCGCTGCCCCACCAGCCGTAGGAGCCGTACTGGGCCATGGTGTCGATGAAGCCGTGGTGGCCGGTGAGCAGCCGGGGCGGCGCGGTGGGCAGCAGGGTGAAGCCGATCAGCCCGATCAGGGTGGACAGCATCAGCCAGGTGCGGGCCGTGCGGTAGTGGGTGGGCCGGCGGCGCCACAGCCAGACCAGGACCGTGGGCGTGACGATGTAGTGCAGCGACGCGTACGCGAAGTCGGCCGGCACGCCCAGGAAGGCGTGGTCGGTGAAGAGCCGGTTGAACCAGTGCTCCGGGTCGAGGTGCACGATCTGCTCGAAGTGCAGGATGTCCGCGCCGTGCTGCACGGCGCCGCTCACGTCGCCGCGCACCAGCAGCCGCGCTCCGGAGTACAGCGCGTAGACCACGGCGATGAGCGGCAGTTCGGTCCACCAGCGCAGCCTGCCGCGGTAGGCAGCGGCGCGCGGCGCAGTGGCAGTGATCGTCATCCGGACGTCTCTCCAGGTTCTCCGTTGGGCCGCGGGTCCGGCGCTCTGGTCGGTGGCGTAGGCTCAACCGTACGCCGTACGGTAAGTGCGGCGCACCTCGCCCCCGAAGTTTCGCAGATACCCCGAGTTCGTACGGTGTTCAACCCGATCACGCAGGGTGGGCACACTCCGAAGGACGCCCGGTTCCGCTCCCGGGTTGCCCGCACGAGGTACGAAGGAGACGAGAACAGAGAACCCGATGCCGGTCCCCCCGTCCGCCCAGCCGCTGCGCACCCCACGGCGCCGCGCACCCCGCAACACGCTCAATCCCGATCGTATCCTCGATGCCGCCATCACTCTGCTCGATCGGGACGGCACCGAGGCCTTCACCATGCGCGCGCTCGCCGAACGGCTGGGCGTCGCCCCGATGGCGATCTACTCGCACTTCCGCGGCAAGGACGAGATCAGCGACGCCGTCGCCCAGCGGCTGCTGGACACGGTGGAGCTGCCGGGGGCCTGCGGCGCGCACCCGGACCGCGAGCTGCGCGAGGTCTGCCTCGGGGTCTACCGGCTGTTCACCGAGCACCCCTCCGCGCTCCAACTGCTGACCACCCGCCCCACCCGGGGCGACGACGCGCTCGCGGTGATCGACCGGATGCTCACGCTGCTGCGCGCGTGCGGGCTGCCCCGGCAGGACGCGGTCCGCGCCCACGTGGCGCTCATGCAGTACACGGTGGGCTCCGCGCTGTGGAGCACCCGGCGCACCCGCGCGATGTGCGAGGAGGGGGCGCGCGAGCGGGCGAAGGCCAAGCTGCGCGCCCTCCCGCCCGAGCGCTACCCCGCCCTGGCCTCCCTGGTTCCCGAGCTGCTGTGCGCGCAGGACGACGCGGCGGCGCAGTACGAATGGGGCCTGGACCGGCTGCTGCGAGGGCTGCTCGCCGGGGTCTGAGGACCGTGGGTGATGATGGAGGCGTTTTCGGCCGGTCCGTGAAAGGTCCTTCGGTATGGCAGTGGTGGCGCCGCGTATCCTCCTGGTCCGGCACGGGCAGACCGAGTGGTCGCGCACCGGGCGGCACACCGGCCGTACCGACGTGCCGCTGACCGGCGAGGGACGGCGCACCGCGCTGCTGCTCGGCGAGCGGCTCGCCGCCGCCCCCTGGAACGGCCTGCCCGACGCCGAGGTGCGCACCTCGCCCCTGCTGCGCGCCGCCGCGACCGCCGAACTCGCCGGGTTCGGCCGCGCCAAGGAGTGGGACACGCTGGTCGAGTGGGACTACGGGCGCTACGAGGGCCTGACCCCCGCCCAGCTCCAGGAACTGCGGCCGGGCTTCCACATCTGGCGCGACGGGGCGCCCGGCGGCGAGACGCTGGCCGAGGTCGCCGAGCGCGCGGACGAGGTGATCGGGTGGGCCCGCTCGGCCCCGCGCGACGTGCTGGTCTTCGCGCACGGCCACTTCCTGCGGGTGCTGGGCGCGCGCTGGCTCGGCTTCGACCCGTCCTTCGCGGCGGCGCTGCGCCTGGACCCGGCCTCGCTGTCGGTCCTCGGCTGGGCGTACGGAGCGCCGGCGCTGGAGCGGTGGAACGACACGGCGCACCTGGAGTAGGCCGCTCCCGGGGTGTGTCCGGGCGTGTCCGGGCGCGCCCCGGCGCACCCCCCACCCCCGTATCACCCCCGAACAGGGGGGTGGCGGCGTGATTCGCCAGGCAACGCCACCCCTGGCGGTGCCCCCCGGCGGGTACGGACGCCGTTGTACGAGGTGGGAGCCGATCACGTCGGCCCCCTTCGGAGGGAGGTTGCCGTGGAGAAGAGCAGTGCTTCGGGCCACAGCCCGGAAGTGGTCGCGCCCCCGGCGCGGGACGTGGTGACGGTGCCGTCCAGGCAGGGCCTGGAGGCGGTGGACCTGCTGCGGCTGAGCACCGGCGTGGGGCCGGTGTTCCACGACCGGGTGGGGGACAGCCTGGCCTTCCTGGTCCCGCCGGGCACCGCGGACGGCTGGGACCTGCCGGGCAGCCAGTGCCACCGCACCGGCGGCGGTCCCACTCCCTGCGGCAGCGGCTGGCTGGTCCCGCCACGGGCCGGCGCGGCGGTGACCGACCCGGCGGAGCTGCGGGAGGCGCTGGGCACCGCCGCCCGGACCATCGAGCTGGTCGACGGGTTCGCGCAGCCGCCCGCGTCGTGAGGCGCGCCGTCCGGCGGCGGATGACGCCGGACGAATGACGCCGGCGGACTCCGGAGGCGGGGTGCGGGGTGCGGGGTGCGTGGTGCGGGCTGCGGGGGCGCCGGGGTCGGGGGCACCGGCGCCGTCGGTCGATAATCGGACCATGGCACGTCAACGGCGCAGCACCGCGGAGTCCCGCACCGTCCCCGTGGGCGGCGGGCCCGCCGAGCTGCGGCCGGACCGCGAGCGGCCGCGGGCCTGGACCCTGCTGGTGGGCGGTGCCCCGCAGTCCCACGTCGACCTCGCCGACCCGGCGCACCTCGACTTCGCCTACCAGCGCAGGCTCGGCCACGTCGTCGACCTGGCGGCGCCGCCCGGCCGGCCGCTGCGGGTGCTGCACCTCGGCGGCGGCGCGCTGAGCCTGGCCCGCTACACCGCGCACACCCGGCCGCGCTCGACCCAGCAGGTCGTGGAGATCGACACGGCGCTGACCGAGCTGGTCCGGGCGGAACTGCCCTGGGACCGCTCCTGGCGGATCAAGGTGCGCGGCGGGGACGCGCGGGAGGGCCTGGCGAAGGTCCCCGACGGCTGGGCCGACCTGCTGATCGCCGACGTCTTCGCGGCCGCCCGCACCCCCGCGCACCTCACCAGCGCCGAGTTCCTCGCCGACGTGCGCCGCGCCCTCGACCCGGCGGGCCTGTACGCCGCCAACCTCACCGACGGCGGGTCGCTCGCCTTCGTCCGCGGCCAAGTGGCCACCGTCCGGGCCGCGTTCACCGACACCGCGGTCGCCGCGGACCCGGCGGTGCTGCGCGGCCGGCGCTTCGGCAACCTGATCCTCCTGGCCGCCGACCGGCCGCTGCCCGTCGCCGAACTCACCCGGCGGGTGGCCACCGACCCCCATCCCGGCCGGGTCGAACACGGCCGCGCCCTGGCCGACTTCACCGCCGGGGCACCCGTCGTCACCGATGCCACCGCCGATGCCTCGCCGCCTCCTCCCGCGCACGTCTTCGACTGATCCGGCCCGGGCGAGGCAGGATGGGGCCGTGCGCAGGGCGGTCCTCCACATCGGCGTCTGGGCAGTGGCAACCGCGGTGGCGGTCGCCGTGTCCTGGTTCGGCGTGCGCTCGGTGCTCCGCGGCACCGCGTACGGTCCGCCGCGCGCGCTGCCCCTCCAGGCCGCGAGCACCGGCCCGCCCCCGGGCATATCCAGCGCGGTCCACCGCCCCAAGCCCTCCTCCGGCCCCACCACCCCGCACCCCGCCCCCTCCACCCCGGCCTCGGCCCCGCCCTCTCCGACGGCCTCGACCAAGCCCACCCCCACCCCCGCCCCCACCGGCACCGACCCCGGCACCGTGCACAGTTACACCCTCTCCGGCGGCCAGGTCGTCCTCGACCTCGGCCCCACCTCCGCCTCCCTCGTCTCCGCGACCCCCGACCCCACCTGGAAGATGCAGCTCTGGGCGGACCAGCCCGGCTGGCTCCGTGTCACCTTCACCTCCGCCTCCGGCACGACCGCCACCACCCTGCTGTGCACCTGGAACTCCCATCCCCCGACCGTCCAGACCTACGAGGACGACTGAGCCCCACCCCGGCCGCACCCCCCGAGCCGGCGCGGCGTCCGAGCGCGTGCAAACCCCTCACGGCGCCCGACACCCGAGCCCGCGCGGCGATCGGGCGCGGGCTCCGTCCCACCCGGGCGGGCGGCCACGGCCCTTCCCGCCGAGCGATTCGTTAAGTTCGCCTCATGCCAACAGTCCTCGTCGTCGAAGACGACCACTTCGTGCGGTCCGCCCTCATCCGGCACCTCACCGACGCCGGGCACACCGTCCGCAGCGTCGGCACCGCGCTGGAAGCGCTGCGCGAGGTCGCACAGGTCGGCTTCGACGTGGTGATCCTCGACCTCGGGCTGCCCGACCTGGACGGCTCCGAGGCGTTGAAGATGCTCCGCGGCCTGAGCGACGTCCCGGTGATCGTGGCGACCGCCCGCGACGACGAGGCCGAGATCGTACGGCTGTTGAACGCGGGCGCCGACGACTACCTGGTGAAGCCGTTCTCCGTCGAGCACCTTTCCGCCCGGCTCGGCGCGGTGCTGCGACGGGCGCGGGGCGGGGCCGCGGGGGAGCCGGCCGCGGACGCGCGGATCAGGGTCGGCGGGCTGGAGATCGACGCGCGCCGCCGGCTGGCCCTGCTCGACGGCGGCCAACTCGACCTCACCCGGAGGGAGTTCGACCTGCTCGCCTTCCTCGCAGCCCGCCCGGGCGTGGTGGTCCCGCGCCGCGAACTGCTCGCCGAGGTGTGGCGGCAGTCCTACGGCGACGACCAGACCATCGACGTCCACCTGTCGTGGCTGCGCCGCAAGCTCGGCGAGACCGCGGCCCGCCCGCGCTACCTGCACACGCTGCGCGGGGTCGGCGTCAAGCTGGAGCCGCCGGCGTGAGCGGCGCGAGGAGGGCGGTCCGGCGATGAGATGGGCGCTGATACGGGTCTCGCTCGCGGTCACCGCCATGGTGGTGCTCGCCTTCGCGGTGCCGCTCGGCCTGGTGGTCAGGGAACTGGCCAGGGACCGCGCGCTGACCAACGCCGAACGGCAGGCCGCCGCGGTGGCGCCGGCCCTGGCCATCACCACCGACCGCGCCGAACTCGCCCGGGCCGTCGCCACCGCCCAGGCCGGCGGCGAGAACCGGATCGCGCTGCGCATCCCGGCCACCGCGCACGCCGCGGCGGTCGATCTCGGCCGGCACCGCGCCCCGCGCTCCGCGCTCGACAGCGCGTCGGCGCACGGCGAGGCCGCGACCGTGCGGGTGCCCGGCGGGTACGCCCTGCTGCGGCCGACCGCGGTGCCCACCGGCACGATCGCGGTGGTCGAGGTGTTCGTGCCCGAGGCCGACGTCACCCGGGGCGTGGCCACCGCGTGGCTGGTGCTGGCCGCCGTCGGGGTCGGCCTGATGGCGGGGTCCGCGGTGGTCGCGGACCGGCTCGGCAGCCGGACGATCCGGCCCGCGGTCCGGCTGGCCGGCGCCGCCCGGCGGCTCGGCGAGGGCGACCTCGCGGTGCGGGTGCCGGAGGCGGGTCCGGACGAACTGCGGTCGGCGGCAGCCGCGTTCAACGCGATGGCCGACCAGGTCGTCCAACTCCTCGCCAACGAGAGGGAACTCGCCGCCGACCTCTCGCACCGGCTGCGCACCCCGCTGACCGTGCTGCGGCTCAACACCGCCTCGCTCGGCGGGAGTCCGGCCGCCGAGCACACCCGCGCGGCGGTCGCCCAACTCGAACGCGAGGTGGACCAGATCATCCGGACCGCCCGCGGTCACCGCTCCGGCGCCGGGGTGCCCGCCGGGTGCGACGCGGCCGAGGTGGTGCGCGAGCGGATGGCGTTCTGGTCGGCGCTCGCGGAGGACGAGAACCGCGAGGTGCGCACCGCGGGGGCCGACCGGCCGGTGCGGGTGCCGGTCGCCCGCGCGGACCTGGCCGCCGCGCTGGACGCGATGCTCGGGAACGTCTTCCGGCACACCCCCGAGGGCACGGCCCTCGCGGTCGACGTGCACGAGTTCGAGGGCGCGGTGATCCTGCTGGTCTCCGACGCCGGGCCGGGCGTCGCCGACCCGGCCGCCGCCCTGCGGCGCGGCCACGGCGCCGGCGGACCCGGGTCCACCGGGCTCGGCCTGGACATCGTGCGCCGGGTCGCCGAGTCCACCGGCGGCGACCTGGCGGTCGGCCGCAGCGTCCTGGGCGGCACCGAGGTCCGGGTCCGCCTCGCCCGCTCCCTCCCCGTCCCGGCCCCGCGCCCCACCCACCGCCGACCGTAGGCCGTTCCGCGCCCTCCCGTCCGCCCAGCCGCCACACCGCCGCCTTCGCGGAACGGCGGCCCGGCGGTCCCGGTCACCGGTGCTGCCGGTCCTCCGGCGGCCCCGGTCCTCCCGGTGGTGCCGGTCGTCGGCGCGGCCGGTCGTCCCGCACCGCGTCGCCCGGGTGGCGGCGCCCCGCGGGCCGCACGCGGAAGGACCCGCGCCCATCCGGCTTCCGCCACCTCGCGGGGGACCCACCCGCCTGCCCCGGGCGCCGACCCCAGCGGCCTACGCCCGCTGGTCCGTTCGCGGTCCGGCCATCACCCCAGTGACCCCCGTGAGTGGCGGCCGGACAGGGCCGTCCATAGCGTCGAAACGGCGGCCCGAGCCGCCGTTTTCACGTCCACCGCCCCCGCTGCGGGGGCCGAACGGAAGCGGGTCGGGCACATGATGAAGCGCATGGTCGCGGGAGCGACGGTGGCAGCCGCGACGGTGGCGGCGGTGGGTGTCGCGGGAGCGCCCGCGCGGGCGGCGGCGGTACGGGTGGTGCACCCGGGGGAGTCGATCCAGGCGGCCGTGGACGCGGCCGCGCCGGGCGACACCGTCCTGGTGCTGCCGGGCACGTACCGGGGCAGCGTGCAGATCACCACGCCGGACCTGACGCTGCGCGGCACCGGCGCGGGCAGCACCGTACTGGCCCCGGCCACCGCGGCCTCCGACCCGCAGAGCACGACGGACCCGGCCGCCGCGACCCCCGCCGCCCCCGCCCCCGCGACCGCCCCCGCTCCCTCGACCGCCGGTGCGCGGACGGGCGCGGCCGCGTGCGCCGCCGCCGGCGACGGACTCTGCGTCACCGGCGCGTCCGGCGTGCGCGTCGAGTCCCTGACCGTCACCGGCTTCGCGAAGTACGGCCTGTGGGCCACCTCCGCCGACGGCCTCACCGTCCACCGGGTCCGTGCCGACGCCAACGGCCAGTACGGCATCGGCCAGGAGAAGTCGGCCCGTTCGCACTTCACCGGCAACGAGGCACGCGGCAACGGCGAGGCGGGCCTGTTCGTCGCGAACACCGTCTTCGAGGAGGGCGGCGCCACCGACGCCCAGGGCACCGAGATCCGCGGAAACGCGCTCGACGGCAACCACATGGGCCTGGTCGTGCGCCGGCTGCGGCACGTCACCGTGGCCGCCAACACGATCTCCGGGAACTGCGCCGGCGTCTTCCTCGTCGGCGACGAGAACACCCCGCGCGCCGGCGAGATCACGGTCACCGGCAACACCGTCGACGCGAACAACGCCTACTGCCCGGCAACCGCCCGCCTGCCCTACGTCCAGGGCTCCGGCATCGTGCTGACCGGCGTCGAGAACACCCTGATCAGCGGCAACGAGGTCAACGGGAACGTCGGCGAGTCGCCGCTGTCCGGCGGCGTCGTGCTCTTCCCGAGCTTCACCGGGGGGCCCGACTCCGGCAACACCGTGCGGAACAACACGCTGCTGGACAACGGCCCCGCCGACCTCGCCGACCGCGACCACGGCACCGGCAACACCTTCACCGCGAACCACTGCCAGGTCTCCCTCCCCGCGGGCCACTGCTGACGGCAGCCGCCGTACGCCCTGCCCGACACCGGCACGACGCCACCAGAAAGGCCGCCACGATGACCACCACACCGGACACGAAATCCCCACAGGAACCCGGGAAGACCCCCCTCGACACCGCGGCGGGACGCCCCGCCGACCACGGCACCGCGGACGGCGCCGCCTCGATGCGGCTGCGCGAGATCGTCTTCGGCGCCGCCTGCGCCGCGTCCGTACGCGCCGCCGCGCGCCTGGGACTTCCCGACGCGCTGGGCGAGAACCCCGCCACCGCCGAGGAGTTGGCGGCCGCCCTGGAGGTGGGGGCCGAGCCGCTGCGCCGCCTGCTGCGCGCCCTCGCCTGCTACGGGGTGTTCGCCGAGACCGCGGACGGCCGCTTCACGCACACCGACATGTCCCGGCTGCTGCGCGAGGACGTGCCCGGCAGCCTGCACCACATCGCGCTGTGGTGCACCGAACCGTGGACCTGGGACGCCTGGCCGCGCCTGGACGAGGCGGTCAGGTCCGGCCGTGACGTGTTCGCCGGCCTGTACGGCAAGGGCTTCTTCGAGTACCTGCACGCGGACGCGGCCGAGTCCGCCCGCGTCTTCGACCGCGCGATGACCTCCTCCAGCCGCCAGGCGGCCCGCGACCTGGCCGCGTACGTCGACCTCACCGGCGTCCGCAGCGTCGCCGACATCGGCGGCGGCCAGGGGCTCGCGCTGGCCGGCCTGCTGGAGAAGGAACCCGCCCTGCAGGGCGCCCTGCTGGACCTGCCCGACGTCGTCGCCCACGCCGACCCGCGGCTGCGCGAGGGTGGCGCGCTCGCCGACCGGGTCCGGCTGGTCCCCGGCGACTGCCGCGCCGCGATCCCGGTCCGGGCGGACCTCTACGTGCTGAAGAACATCCTGGAGTGGGACGACGCCAGCACCCGCGCGACCCTGCGCAACGTCGTGGCCGCCGCCGAGCCCGGCGCCCGGGTCCTGGTGATCGAGAACCTCGTCGACGAGAGCCCCTCCATGCGGTTCACCACCGCGATGGACCTGCTGCTCCTGCTCAACGTCGGCGGCGCGAAGCACACCAGGGCGAGCATGACCGCGCTCATGGCCGAGGCGGGCCTGCCGGTCACGGCGGTGCGCCCGATCAACCCCCACCTGCACGCGTTCGAGTCGCGGGTGGCCTGACCCTCCGCGGCGGGCGGTCCCCCGGTCGGGGGACCGCCCGCCGCGGCGTCCGGACGGACGCCCGCTGCGGAAGCCCGCACACAGCCCGCACACAGCCACAGCCCGCACGTGACGGTTCCCCGCACCCCTCGAAGGGGTGCGGGGAACCGTCACGTGCGGTCGGGCCGCTCAGACGCGGTCCCAGCGGTAGAACTCCTGGGCCATCGCGTCCTTGGGCTCGCGCCAGGTCACCGGGTCGTACGCCGAGACGTAGGGGGCCAGCGCCTCGCTGATCCGGCGGAACTCCGGATGGCCGGTGTGCCTGGCGACCTCGGGACCCGGCGGCCGTTCGGCCTCGATCAGGTGCAGGTAGAGGTCGTCGTGGAACCGGAAGAGGCTGCGCCCGGTGACGCCGATCAGCCCGGGCAGGTCACCCCGGTCCGAGGCGGCGAACTCCTCGGCGACGGCGGCCGCGGCGTCCGGTTTCATCCGGGCCACGATGAGGCTGCGGTGCATGCGCGCTCACGCCCCCTCGGCGGTGCGCGGCGGCATCGCGGACAGCCCGCGCTCGGCGGCCTGCTTCTCCACGCGCTCGCGGATGCGCTCCATCTGGATCACGGAGTTGCGGTTGATGCGGTCGGTCATGGCCGCGTCGTCGACCGGGGCGGTCGGCTTCATCGCGAAGTCCTGCACCCACCGCATCGAGGTGCCGCCGGGCACCTCGGCGTACTCCCAGCGGATGTCCATGTGCTCGAACGGGCCGGTCTCCACCCGCCGGGCGCGCACGGTCAGGGTGCTGCGGTCCATCACCCGCTCGGAGACCCAGCTCCACACGGTGCCGTTCTCGTCGGGGTGCATGGTCAGCCGGAAGGTGACCCGGTCGCCGTCGCGCTCCATGACCTCCACGGCGGCGTACTCGCTGAACAGTTGCGGCCAGCTCTCCAGGTCGTTGGTGAGGTCCCAGGTCAGGTCCACCGGGGCGGCGATGGTGATGGCGTTCTCGGTGTGCCCTGCGGTCGGTGCTGCCATGAGCTGCGCTCCTTGTCTCGTACGGGTACGGGCGGTCAGGCCGCGGCCGCGTTCAGCTGGGAGTTGACGGTCGCCAGGAACGCGTGCGGGGTCTTGCAGGTCTCCGCGTCGTCGCCGATCCTGCGGTCGTAGCGCTTCTCCAGCTCGGCCACGATGCCCAGCAGCCCCAGCGAGTCGAGGTTGAACTCCTCGAACGTCGTCGCCGGGTCGGCGGCGAGCTGCGCCGGGTCCACCGCCAGGCCCGCCCGGTTCTTCATCAGGTCGGCCAGCTCGTCGAAGGTGACGGGGCCGTCCGCGGCCGCGTTCTTCCGGTCGTTCATGGGTCGTTCTCCTTCAGTGGGGGGATCGGGCCGGGTCGGGCGCGCGCAGCACCAGGGCCGCGTTGCACCCCATCAGCCCGCGGCTGAGCACCAGGGCGGTGCGCAGCGGCGTGACACGGGCCTCGCCGGTGACCACGTCGAGGTCGTGCCGGACCTCGGCCACGTTCGGGGTGGGGGGCACCACGCCGTGTTCGAGGGCGAGCACCGCCGCGGCGGCGTCCAGCGCCGAGGCGGCGGAGTAGGCCCGGCCGAAGCCGGTCTTGGGGGCGGTGACCGGGACTGTCGCCGCGCGCGGGCCGAGCGCGTCGGCGATGGCCAGCGCCTCGGCCTGGTCGGCCTCGGGCACCCCGAGCGCGTCGGCGAAGACGACGTCCACCTCCTCCGGCGCGCAGCCGGCCTCCTCCAGCGCGCCCCGCGCGGCGCGCGCCAGCCCCTCCCGGGAGTCCCGCCAGCCGCCGGTGCCGGTGAAGGTCGCCGCGTGGCCGGCGACCACCGCCCGCACCCGCGCGCCGCGCCGGCGGGCCGCCGCCTCCTCCTCGACCACGAACATCGCGCCGCCCTCGGCGGGGGAGAAGCCGCGGGCGTCGTCGGTGAACGGCAGGTAGGCGTGCCGCGGGTCGTCGGCCAGGCTCAGCGCGTCGTAGCCGAGCTGGCACACCACGGAGTACGGCGCGAGCGGGGCCTCGGTGGCGCCGACCACCATCGCGTCGGTGCCGCGCCGGATGGTCCGGCTCGCGTGCGCGAACGCGTCCAGGCCGCCCGCCTCGTCGTCGGCCAGCACCCCGCACGGGCCGCGGAACCCGCCGCGGATCGAGATCTGGCCGGTGCTGGCCGCGTAGAACCAGGCGATGGACTGGTACGGGCCCACGAACTGCGGCCCGCTGCCCCACAGTTGCTGGAGCTCGCGCTGGCCGAACTCGCCGCCGCCGGAGCCGGCCGCGGTGACCACGCCGACCGAGAACGGGGCGTCCGGGTCGGATGCCAGGTGTGCCTCGGACAGGGCGAGTTCGGCGGCGGCCATGGCGAAGTGGCTGAACCGGTCGGTCTGCACGAGGAAGCGGTCCTCGACCAGCCCGGCCGGATCGAAGCCGTCCGCCACCTGGCCGGCGACCTTCAGCGGCAGCCGATCGCAGCCTTCCCGGCGGACCGGGCCGAGCACCGAACCGCCCTGCTGCACCGCCTTCCAGAACGCCTCGGTACCGACGCCGTTCGGCGCGACCACGCCGATTCCGGTCACCACCGCGGCCCCGCGTCCGCTGCCGGACCCGCTCATGACGCACTCCTCTCGGCGTGGGCCAGGACCACAGCGGACTGGAAGCCGCCGAAGCCGCTGCCCACCGACAGCACCGACCGCAGCCGCGCCTGCCGTGCGGTGCGCGGCACGTAGTCCAGGTCGCACTCCGGGTCCGGGGTCTGGTAGTTGGCGGTCGGCGGTACCACGTCGTGCATCAACGCGAGCGTGCACGCGGCGAGTTCGATCGCGCCGATGGCGCCGAGCGAGTGCCCGACCATGGACTTGATCGAGCTCATCGGCACCGTGCGGGAGTGCTCGCCCAGCGAGCGCTTGACCGCGGCGGTCTCGTGCCGGTCGTTCTGCTTGGTGCCCGAGCCGTGCGCGTTGACGTAGTCGACCGCGGTGCGGTCGATCCGCGCGTCGGCCAGCGCCCGGTCGATCGCGTGGGACATCTCCAGCCCCTCGGTGGTCAGCCCGGTCATGTGGTAGGCGTTGCCGAACGTCGCGAAGCCGCGCAGCTCGCACAGCACGCGGGCGCCGCGCCGCTTCGCGTGCTCCCACTCCTCCAGCAGCAGCACCGCCGAACCCTCGCCGAGCACGAACCCGTCCCGGTCGGCGTCGAACGGCCGGGAGGCGTGCGCCGGGTCGTCGTTGCGGGTCGAGGTGGCCTTGATCGCGTCGAAGCAGGCCACCGTGATCGGCGAGATCGGCGAGTCCGCCGCCCCGGCCACCACGACGTCCGCCCTGCCCTCCTGCACGGCGTGGAAGGCGTGGCCGACCGCGTCCAGGCCGGAGGTGCAACCGGTGGAGACGGTGTGCACCGGTCCGTGCGCGCCGATGTCCTCGGCCACTTCGGAGGCCAGCGCGCTGGGTTGGAACGCCCGGTGCAGGTGCGCGCCGGCCTCCTGCGGGGAGACGTCCCAACTGCTGCCGGACGCGCTGACCTTGACGTAGTCGCGCTCCAGCCGGGTGGTGCCGCCGACCGCCGAGCCCAGGCACACCCCGAGCCGCCACGGGTCCTGTGCGGCGAGGTCGAGCCCGCTGTCGCGGACCGCCTCGCGCGCCGCGACCAGCGCGAACTGGGCGTAGCGGTCGGCACGTTCGGCCTGCGCGGCGGTGAGCCCGGCGGCCTGCGGGTCGAAGTCGCACTCGGCGGCGATCCGGGAGCGGAACCCGGCCGGGTCGAAGAGGCTGATGCCGCGGGTGGCGGTACGGCCGGCCGTCAGCATGTCCCAGAAGGCCGGCACGCCGATGCCGCCCGGAGCGACCACCCCGAGGCCGGTGACGGCGACCCGGCGGCCTCCCTCCGGGCCGGGCCCTCGCCCGTCCCGGCCGTTCACGCCCGCGCCTTGGTCGCGTCGGGAGGCGCCAGGTCGACCTCACCGGCCGCCGCCGGCTCGGTCTCCTCGGTGTCCACGTGGCCCAGCTCCGGACGCGGGGCCAGCGGGCCGAGGTGGAAGACCATCCTCGCCTCGGTGTCGCCCACGTTGCGGAAGCGGTGCCGCATGTCCACCGGGATCATCAGGCCCTGCTCCGGTCGCAGCGGGTGGCTGACGCCGTCGAGGTCCACCTCCAGCTCACCGCTGAGCACGTAGACGAACTCCTCGGAGTACGGGTGGTAGTGCTCGCCGATGCGCTCGCCCGGCCGCATGATCGCCACCCCCATGAAGCCGCTGGTCGCGCCGACCGCGGTGGGCGTCAGCAGGGCCCTCAGGTCGCCGCCGCGCCGGCGGTTGGGGCTGGTGTCGTCCAGGTGCACGATGCGCACTTCGTTCGTCATGGCGGCTCCTTGGTGTCCTTCGGGTTTTCCGTGTTCCGTGGTGTGCGTCAGGTGGTGCGGGTCGGGTGGTGTGCGTCGGGTGGTGCGGGTCCCGCGGTTCGGCGGCGCGGGTGCCGCGCCGCCGAGGGCGGTACGGTGCGGGGCGGTTCAGCGCGAGGCGCGGTCCGTGACGGGGGTCATCGGGTGGCCGCCGAGGCCGAGCCCGGTGGGGTCCACCGGCCCGCCCGGCACGAGGAGTTCGCGCAGCACGCCGGACGCGCCGTCGGCGCCGGGCACGGCCGGGCCGTCGGAGGGCAGCCCGCGCACGTCGATCACCCGGACCACGGTGTCCTCGCGCCGGAAGACCGTGGCCGTGGCCAGCGGGTGCGACGGGTCGGCGACGGCCTCGGCGTCCAGGGTGCCGAGCAGCCGGGCCGCGTCGGCGCCGCGCCCGGGCCGTACGGGGTACAGGAACGCCAGCCGGGTCAGCGGCTCGCCGCCCTCCGCGGCGGGGACCGCGGCCGCGGCGCTCTCGTGGCCGGTCGCCGGCAGCGCCGCCCGGGCGAAGAAGGCACGGGCCGAGGCGGGAGCGGTGAGGTCGCGCTCCTCCTCCAGGTAGGGGTTGATCGCCGCTTCCACGGCCCTGACCTCGGGTTGCGCCGCCACGTGCCGCAGCGCGTTGCCGAGGTCCCCGGCCACCTCGACCGCCCGCACCACCCGGTTGCCGTACATGAACAGCGAGGTGCGCAGCAGCCGGGTGGTGTCGTCGACCCGGGCCTGCGGGGCGCTGTAGTCCGAGAGCAGCTTCGCCACCTCGGGCTCGCTGCCCGGCTTCACCGTGAAGGTGATCGCGTGCCGCACCACCCCGCCCGAGCACAGCGGCGGCGCGGGCAGCGGGTCGATCTCGTCGGCCGGCGCGGACGAAGGCGCCGCCGGCGGCTTCGCCGTACGGGGCGCGCCCTCCTCGGGAGTCTGCCGCGCGACCAGGAACCTCAGCGACGTGGTGTCCCGCACGCAGCCGTGCAGCGGCTCGACCATCGTGCGGTGCGCGGCGCTCTCCACCCACTCCAGGAACGGCTCGCTGCCCTCCCACTCGCTGGTGATCAGCCACTGGGAGGAGTTGCCGAGGGACTGGCAGAGCTGGTCGCTGATGTGCCCGGGCACGGCCGCCACCTGGTGCCGGATCTGCTCGTACGCCTGGAGGAACTGCTGCTGCCGGCCGTCGAGCACGTCCAGCAGCAGGACGACGCGCAGCCGGGCGGTGGTCGACGCGGCGGAGGAGGGGGGTGGGGCGAGACGGTCGTCCAGAGTCGTCACGGCGATTCGTTCCTCTCGGGTGGGGCGGGTGCGCGCGGCCGCGGGCCGGGCACGGTGTGGGGGGAGTCCTGCGGTGGTGCCGTTGTGGTCGCCGGCGTGTCGCCGCTTCGTCGGCGGGTGGCCGGCGGGCCCTGGGTCCCGGGGCCCTGAGCGGTGGTGCCACACGCATATGCGTCATGCCGTATGCGCGTGGCGGGACCGCCTGTCTCCGATGCTCGGGCCCGGGCGGCAATCGTGCGCGGCACGTGAGGCGGCCGAGTGAAGCACCGCCCGGCCCGGCCCGCGGAGCGCCCCGGCAGGGAAGGAAACCACCGGGAAGCCTCCCCGGCGGCCGGCAACGGAACGTGCCGTCCCGCCGCCCGCGCCTTCGCGCGCCCCACCCCCCACACTTCCGGAGACCCCCGTGACGAAAACCCCGCACCCCGCCCCGCCGCCCGACCGCGACGGCGGTACCGACGAGCGCGTGCCCGTCCTGATCGCGGGCGGCTCGCTCGTCGGCCTGTCCGCGTCGCTCTTCCTCGGCCGCCTCGGCGTGCCGCACCTGCTGGTCGAGCGGCACGCCCGCACCTCGCACCACCCGCGCGGACGCGGCAACAACGTCCGCACCATGGAGCTGTTCCGCGCCGCCGGCGTCGAGGACCGCGTCCGCGCCGCCGCGTCGGTGCTCGCCGGGAACCACGGCATCCTCCAGGCCGACACCCTGACGGGCGCCGAGCAGGAGTGGCTGTTCCGGACGATCGACCCGGGCGGCTCCATCTCCCGGATCAGCCCGTCCGGCTGGTGCCTGTGCAGCCAGAACGACCTGGAACCCGTACTGCTGGCCGCTGCCCGCGAGTTGGGCGGCGACATCCGCTTCGGCACCGAGTTGGTGTCCTTCGCGCAGGACGCGGACGGCGTCACCGCGCAGATCGTCGACCGCGCCTCCGGCGGCAGCCGCACCGTCCGCGCCGACTACCTCGTCGCGGCGGACGGCCCGCGCAGCCCGATCCGCGAACGCCTCGGCATCCCGATGACCGGCCCCGGCGCCCTCTTCCACAACGTCAGCGTCACCTTCCGCGCCAAGCGGCTGGCCGACGCGGTCGGCGACCGCCGGTTCATCGTCTGCTACCTCACCAACCCCGAGAGCCCGGGCGCGCTGCTGCCCGTCGACAACGCCCAGGACTGGGTCTTCCACGCGCCGTGGCGGCCGGACGACGGCGAGAGCCTCGACGACTTCACCGACGAGCGCTGCGCCCACCTCATCCGTACCGCCGTCGGTGTGCCCGACCTGGAGGTCGAGATCACCGGCAGGGCGCCCTGGCACGCGGCGGAACGCGTCGCCGAGCGCTACGGGAGCGGCCGGGTGCTGCTCGCGGGCGACTCCGCGCACGAGATGTCGCCCACCGGGGCGTTCGGATCCAACACCGGTATCCAGGACGCGCACAACCTCGCCTGGAAGCTCGCGGCGGTCCTGGCCGGATGGGCCGGCCCCGGCCTCCTCGACAGCTACGACGCCGAGCGGCGCCCGGTCGCGCTGGCCACCGCCGCCCGCGCGTCGGCCCGCTCCGCCGAGCACAGCCACCCCGGCTACGACGCCGCGCCGGTCGCCGCCGGGCCGCGGGCCGGCATGATGCCGGCGGTGCTCGGCTACCGCTACCCGGTCGGCGCGGTGCTCGGGGCGGACCCCCGACAGTCCGCGGTGCCGCCCGAGTTCAGCCCGCTGGCGGTCCCCGGCGGGCGCGCGCCGCACCTGTGGGTACGGCGCGACGGAGAGCGGATCTCCACGCTCGACCTGTACGAGCACACGCCGGTCCTGCTCACCGGGCCGCAGGGCGGTGCCTGGTACGACGCCGCGCGGCTCGCCGCCGAGCGGATCGGGGTGCCGCTCGACCGCTACCGGCTCGGCCGTGAGCTGGAGATCCACCCGGGTGACGCGGGCGAGGCCGAGGACGCGGTCGGATCGGGCCGTCCGGGTGGTGCCGGGGGCGCGGGTGGTCCGGGTGGATCGGGAGAAGCGGGTGGTCCCGGCGGTGCGGGCCGTCCGGGCGGGCCCGCGCCCGACTTCTGCGCGCTGCACGGCATCCGGGAGGAGGGCGCGGTGCTGGTCCGCCCGGACGGGTTCGTCGCCTGGCGTTCCGAAGGGGCCCGCCCCGACCCGGAGTCGGTGCTGCGCGCCGCCCTGGCGGAGGTCTTCCACCGGGGCTGATCCGCCGGGCGCCCCCGGCTCGCCCCCGCGGGGCCCGGTGGCCGGTGGTGGGTCGCGCATGCGGCACCCGAGCCCGTTCGGGGCGCGACCCACCACCGGAAGGCCACCGGGGACCGTCACCTCGTCACGCGGTACACCCCCGACATGCCGTGCATCATGTGCGCGGCGACATGGCAGTGGTAGAGCCAGTCACCCGGGTTGTCCTCGCGGTACTCCACCGTGAGGGTGGTGGCCGGCCCGAGGACCTCCGAGTCGGTCCACCCGGTGGGCCTGAGCCAGCGGTGCCCGTGGATGTGGAAGACGTGGAAGGAGTTGCCGAGCGTGGCGACCCGCCACCTGATCCGCTCGCCGCTGCGCGCGGTGAACGTGGGGGCGTTGCCGACGAAGGCCCCTCCGTTGCACAGCGACAGGTCCTGCTGGAGGGAGGTCGCGTCGGAGGCGGACAGGTCGTGGAAGAAGAGCACGAACTCCCGGTCGACCTCGGGGGTCCGCGCGTCGGTGACCGCGATCATCCCGAACAGCCCCAGCTCCGCGCCGATCTCCATGACCGGCCCGTCCCCGCCGAACGCCCGCGAGTCCATCGAGTCGGGCATGGACGGTGAGGGGGAGGGCGCCGGCACGGAGCCGTCGGACGCGGTGGCGGGCTTCGGCGGCGTCTGCGGTGCCGCGTGGTCGTGGTAGGGCCAACTCCCCACGGAACTGGGCACGCAGGTCCAGGTGTAGGTGTAGGTCTCCCCGTAGGGGACGGCCGTTCCGGGCGTGTCCGGGCTGTCCGCCATCCACGCACCGTCGTTGGACGGGGTGTACCGCACCCCGTGCGGGTGCATGCTGTGCGGCCACTTGTAGTGCGTGTCGTTGTTGCGGAAGTGCACCTTGAGGACGTCGCCGACCTCGGCGCGCAGCACCGGCCCGGGGATGCCGCTGTTCGGGCCGATGCCCTGCGGACCCGGGTCGGCCGGCAGCGGCTGCTCCCAGTTCGGGGTGTAGGCGCGGTAGCCGATCGCCTGGAAGGTGGTGCGCTCGGCGGTGAAGGTCATGCCGGTCATGCCGTCGCGTCCGTTCGGCACGGCGTTGTGGGCGAAGGAGTCGGCCTGGATCCAGTACTCGCGCACCCGGCCGCCGCCGACCGCGCGGAACGCGTCCGCGGCGAAGGGGTCGGCGTCGGCGCCGCCCGCGGCGGCCGCCTCGGCGGGCGGTCCGGCCAGCGCCAGCGCGGCAGCCGCGCTGCCGCCGGTCAGCGCGCGCAGCAGGTTCCGGCGGCCGCTGCCTCGGCGCGGTTCGCGTACCGGCTCCGGTGACATGGAGGTCCTCTCGCTCGGGGATGGCGGCCGGCCCCCGGCGCCTGAAGGGCCTTCAGGCGCCGGCCCGGGCGCGGCCTGCGGGCGTCGCCGCGTACCCACTGTGCGGGCCGGGGCCGCCGGCGGGCGGCTGCCCCGCCCCTGGGGGGTGGCCGAAACAGGCAGGTGGCGGTGCCTGCCACCCGAAGAGCGGATGCGGTCACCCTCATGCGGCCGTCTCCGGTGGCGGTCCCGGCACGGCTGGCTGACGGTGATCTTGTCGTCACTGCGCTTGTCGGGCTGACACGTTGTCAGCCGGCGCACGTCGTCGCCGGAAGGAATCGTCCCCATGCGTACTGCCCGCACCCTCGTGGCCGGAGCCGCGCTCACCGCCTGTCTCGCCCTCGCCGCTCCGGCCGCTCACGCCGCGGGTGCCGTCGGCATCTACGACCCGAGCGGCCAGGGCTCGTCGTCGTCCTCCTCTTCCTCTTCTTCCTCCTCCTCGTCGGATTCGGGTAAGTACACCCACTCGTCCGACAGCGACAGCGACAGCGCCGGCTCGCAGGAGGCGACCGGCCACGACGCGCAGGACACGGCCGGCCACGGGTCGGACGGCGGCCAGTGGCACAAGCCGCACGGCGGCATGCACACCGGTGGCGGCGGCATGTCGATGGCCGGCGGCAGCAGCCTCGCGGCCGGTTCGGTGCTGCTGCTCGGCGGTCTGGGCGCCGGCGCGTACGTCCTGCGCCGCCGTCGTGCCACGGCCGGGGCCGGCGCCCTCGCCTGACCCGTCCGCCCTCCGGCCGCCCGGCCGGACCGTGGTGGCCACCGCCGTTACGGCGGTGGCCACCTCCCGGAAGAACCGCCGGGGCCCCGTTCCGGCGGCCGGGCGCGCACCGTCCCCCACCGCGCCCGGCCGCCCGGCCCCTCCCCGGCCCGCGCCGCCCGCCGCGCCGCCACCCGTCCCCGGCGCGCGGGCCGCCCCGCCCCGACCGCACGACCGCACGACCGCACGACCGCACCTCCTCCCGTATCCCGCGGACCGTCAGAAGGGCAGCACCCCCATGAGCACGCAGCAGCCCGGGCGCGAGCCCCGGACAGCGGACGCGCCGCCGGCGCGGGACAGCGGCGCCCGGGTCCTGCGCTGGGCCGCCGCCGCGGCCCTGCTCGGCGCGTTCCTGGTGTTCCGCTCCTTCGACTCCTCCAGCGCGGACACCGCGATCGGGGCCCCGGCGCCCGTGTCCACGGCGAGCGCCGCCCCGGCGCCGTCGAGCGACCCGGTGGTCACGATGCGGCCGACCACCGGACCGTCGCTGCCGCGTTCCGAGCCGACCCGGATCTCCATCCAGAGCATCGGGGTGAACGCCCCCTTCGCCCCGATGTCCATGGACGCCACCGGAGTGCTCCAGCCGCCGCCCGACACCGACCGCAACCTCGCCGGCTGGTACAAGGACGGCGCCACCCCCGGCGAGCGCGGCAACGCGGTCGTGGCCGGCCACGTGGACACCAAGACCGGCCCCGCGGTCTTCTACCTGCTGCCCTACCTCAAGAAGGGCGACGCGGTGGACATCACCCGCGCCGACGGCTCGATCGCCACCTTCTCCGTCGACGAGGTCGACACCTTCTCCAAGGGCGACTTCCCCGACCAGCGGGTCTACGGCGACACCCCCGACGCCCAACTGCGCATCATCACCTGCGGCGGCGTGTTCGACCGCAAGAAGCAGGACTACGAGGCGAACGTGGTCGTCTTCGCGCACCTGGTGTCGTCCCGGAACTCCTGATCCCGGGCGCCGCGCGGCGCCGAGCGTTAAGCCGCCCCTTCCACTTCCTTAAGCCCGCCCTAAGAACCCGCCCGGTGGTCCTGAACTGGCTTTTTGTCCGTTCGGCGCCCGCTAGCGTGCTGCCCGCCCCCACCCCCCGAGTGCAAGGCAGGCAGCCATGGCACCCACCACCCACCGCCGCCGTCCCGGCCGCCGGACGCAGGTGCTCTGCGCGATCACCGCCGCCGCGGCCGCCGCCGGCGGCGCGTTCGCCTTCGCCGGCTCCGCGAGCGCGGCCACCGTCGCGGCGGCCTACACCACGACCAGCGACTGGAGCACCGGCTTCACCGGGCAGTACGACATCAGCAACGCGTCCGGCAGTCCGCTGGACGGCTGGACGCTCACCTTCCGGCTGCCGGCCGGCACCACCGTCGGCACGCTGTGGAACGGCCGCTACACCGTGTCCGGGCAGACCGTGACGGTCACCCCGGAGAGCTGGGACCACACCCTCGCCCCCGGCGCGACGGCGCAGGTCGGCTTCACCGCGAACGTCTCCGGCGGCACCGGGCCCTCCGCCGCGCCGGCCGACTGCACCATCAACGGCGCCAAGTGCTCGGTGGACGACGACCCGACCACCGCGCCCACCGGCCGTCCCACCGACACCGCCACCCCCACCGCGCAGCCCACGCGGACTCCCACCGCCACCCCGACGGCCGCCCCCACCTCGGGGACCCCCACCGCCGGGACCGGCGGGGCCGCCTCCGGCGGGTTCGCCCCTTACGTCGACACCTCGCTCTACCCCGCCTACGACCTGACGGGCGCGATGAAGGCCGACGGGACCAGGCAGTTCAACCTCGCCTTCGTCGTCTCCGGCGGCGGCTGCACCCCGAAGTGGGGCGGCGTCACCGATCTCGACAGCGACGCGGTGGCCGCCCAGATCGGCGCCGTCCGCGCCGCGGGCGGCGACGTGCGCGTCTCCTTCGGCGGCGCCAACGGCACCGAACTGGCCGCCGCCTGCTCCTCGGCGAGCGACCTCGCGGCCGCCTACGGCAAGGTGGTCGACGCCTACCGGCTCACCAAGGTCGACTTCGACGTCGAGGGCGGCGCGCTGGCCGACACCGCGGCCGACACCCGCAGGGCGCAGGCGATCGCGCTGCTCCAGGCGAGCCACAGCGGCCTGGAGGTCTCCTACACGCTGCCCGCGATGCCCAGCGGCCTCACCCAGGACGGCGTCGACGTGCTGTCGGACGCCAAGAGCAACGGCGTCGCCGTGCACGCCGTCGACATCATGGCGATGGACTACGGCTCCTCCTACACCGGTGACATGGGGCAGTACGCCATCGACGCCGCCACCGCCACGCAGGCCCAGGTCAAGAGCGTGCTCGAGCTGTCCGACGACGCCGCCTGGCACGCGGTCGCCGTCACGCCGATGATCGGCGTCAACGACGTCGCCAGCGAGACCTTCACCGTCGCCGACGCCGGCGCGCTCGCCGACTTCGCGACATCCAAGGGCCTGGCCTGGCTGTCGATGTGGTCCGCCACCCGCGACAAGCAATGCCCCGGCGGCGCGCAGAGCCACGCCGACGCCACCTGCAGCTCCGTCACCCAGTCCGACGGCGACTTCGCCAAGGCGCTCGGCGCCTACACCGGCTGACCCCGCCGCGGGTCCGGCCGCCTTCCTGCCCCACCCCCACGAGGCAGGACGGCGGCGGGCTCCGGTCGCCGCGCACCCTCGTTCGCGGCGGCCGGAGCCCCTTTGCGCCCCTCAGGACCTGCCGGCCTCCTCCGGCGGATCCGGAAGGACGTTGTCGCGCGCCACCTCGGCGTACCAGTGGGCGCTCTGCTTGGGGATGCGGCGCTGGGTGCCGAAGTCGACGTACACCGCGCCGAAGCGCTTGCTGTAGCCGTAGGACCACTCGAAGTTGTCCAGCAGCGACCACAGGAAGTAGCCGCGGACGTCGGCGCCGTCGGCGAGCGCGCGGTGCACCGCCGAGAGGTGGCCGCGCAGGTACGCGATCCGCCGCGGGTCGTTGATGGTGCCCTCGGGCGAGATGTAGTCGTCGTAGGCGGCACCGTTCTCGGTGACCATCATCGCCACGTCGGGGTGTTCGCGGTGGACGCGCATCAGCAGGTCGTACAGGCCGGTCGCGTCGACCGCCCAGCGCATCGCGGTGGTCTCGCCGGGCGACAGGTGGAAGGCGACGTGCTCGGACCCGGGCCAGGGCGAGTGGTCGCTCGCGCCGTGGCCGTCCTCGCGCGGCAGGTCGGGGCTCTCGCGGCCGTCGGAGACCAGCGTCGGCGTGTAGTAGTTGATGCCGAGCAGGTCGATCGGGCGGGAGATCTCCTCCAGGTCGCCCGGCCGGACCAGCGCGTCCCAGTCGACCAGGTGGCCGGTGTCGGCGAGCAGGTCCTCCGGGTAGCCGTCGCCGAGGATCGGGCCGAGGAAGACCCGGTTGCCGACCGCGTCGATCCGGCGGGCGGCGTCCAGGTCGGCGTCCGACCGGCTGTGGGCCCGCACCTGGTGCAGGTTGAGGGTGATCGAGGTCCGCGCGGTGGCGGGGAGCACCGAGCGCAGCACCCCGATCGCCCGGCCGTGGGCGAGGTTGAGGTGGTGCGCCGCCCGCAGCGCCGACTCCGGTTCGGTCCGGCCGGGCGCGTGCACCCCCGACCCGTAGCCGAGGAACGCCGAGCACCACGGCTCGTTGAGCGTGGTCCAGTACGGCACCCGGTCGCCGAGGGCCCGCGTGACGATCTCCGCGTACTCCGCGAAGCGCTCCGGGGTCTCCCGCACCGTCCAGCCGCCGGCGTCCTCCAACTCCTGTGGCAGGTCCCAGTGGTAGAGGGTGGCGACGGGGGTGACGCCCTTGTCCAGCAGCTCGTCGACGAGCCGGCGGTAGAAGTCCAGGCCGCGCTGGACGGCCGGGCCGCGGCCGGTGGGCTGCACCCGGGACCAGGAGATCGAGAAGCGGTAGGCGCCCAGGTTGAGGTCCCGCATCAGCGCGACGTCGTCCCGGTACCGGTGGTAGTGGTCGGCCGCGATGTCCCCGGTGTCCCCGTTGAGGACCCGGCCGGGGGTGTGGCTGAAGGTGTCCCAGATCGACGGGGTGCGGCCGTCCTCGGCCGCGGCGCCCTCGACCTGGTAGGCCGCGGTGGCCGCCCCCCAGACGAAACCGGGGGGGAATCGGAGTGCGGCCGGGCTCGCCGCTGCCTCCGCGCTCTGCGAACGGACTGCTGTCATGGCGGGGGACTCCAGGGGAATCAGGGGTCGTCGGGGGAGGAGGGGGTGCGGGGCGCGGACGCCGCGCGCGCCGGGCAGGCGCGGGAAGGGGCGCGCCGGCCGCGGGGATGTCAGCTCTTGACCGCGCCGGCGGTGATCCCGCCGACGATCTGCCGGCCCAGCACCGCGAAGACCAGCAGCAGCGGCAGCGTCGCGACCAGCGCCCCGCACACCACCACCGCGTGGTTGATCGTGTGGTCGCCGGAGCCCAGGCCCTGCAAGGCCACCTGCACCGTCGGGTTCTGCTGGTTCAGCGCGATGAACGGCCAGAAGAAGTCGTTCCAGGACTGCACGAAGACGAGCATGCCGAGCACCGCCATCGCCGGACGGGCGATCGGGAACACCACGTGCCAGATGATCCGCAGGCTGTGCGCCCCGTCCACCCGGGCCGCCTCGACGAGTTCCACCGGCAGCGCCTCGGAGAGGAACTGCCGCATGAAGAAGACGCCGAACGCGGCCACCAGCGACGGCAGGATCACCGACTGGATGTGCCCGACCCAGCCGACGTTCGTGATGATCTGGTAGAGCGGGATCACCGTGAGCTGTGGCGGGATGGTCATGGTCGCCACCACCACGGTCAGCAGCGCGTTGCGGCCGCGGAACTCCAGCTTGGCGAAGGCGAATCCGGCGAGCGTCGCGAAGAGCACCGTGCTGAGCGCCACGCAGCCCGCCACGATGGTGGAGTTGATCAGGGCCGTGGTCATGTCGACCTGGTCCCACACGATCTTCAGGTTGTCGATCAGGTGGCTGCCGGGCAGCAACGGGGTGGGCGGCGTGACCAGTTCGGTGTCGGTCCGGGAGGCCGCCACCACCGTCCAGTACAGCGGGAACAGCGACAGCACCGTGGCCAGGATCACCAGCGCGTACGCGATCGGGCCGGCCTTCTGCTGGCCGCCCGCGCTGTGGGCGCGCACCCGGCGGCGCCGGCGCGGTTCGGGGGAGGAGTGCCGGGGCCCGGTGGACGGGATCGGCTGGGTGAGTTGTGCCATCGTCAGCTCCCAAGCTTGCGGCGGTTGTTCCGCAGGACGAGCAGCTGCACCGCGCCGATGAGCAGCAGGATCAGCAGCATCACCCAGGCCACCGCGGACGCCTGGCCCAGCTCGCCGATCTGCCAGCCCTTGTCGTACATGTACAGGCTGAGGGTCTGGTACTGGTGGTCGGTGCCGCCGGAGACGCCCACGCTGCCGCCGAACATCAGCGGCTCGCCGAAGAGCTGGGTGGCGCCGATGGTGGACACGATGATCGTGAAGAAGATCGTCGGCCGGATCGACGGGATGGTCACGCTGACGAACTGCCGCCAGCGCGAGGCGCCGTCGAGCGCCGCCGCCTCGTACAGGTCGGCGGGCACCGCCTGCATCGCGGCCAGGTAGATCAGCGCGTTGTACCCCGTCCAGCGCCAGGTCACGATGGCCGAGATCGCTATCTGCGCGGGCCACTTGGACGAGTTCCACTGCACGTGCCCGGCGCCGACGTGGCCCAGGAACTGGTTGATCATCCCGTAGTCGGGGTTGAAGAGCTGGATGAAGACCAGCGTGGCCGCCGCGATCGAGGTGGCGTACGGCGCCAGGATCGCCACCCGGAAGAAGCCGCGGGCCCGCAACTGGTAGTTGAGCAGGTGGGCCAGGCCGAGCGCCATCATCAGCTGCGGCACCGTGGAGATCACCCCGAGGGTGAAGGTGTTGCGCAGCGCGGTCCAGAAGAAGCTGTTGTCCCACAGCGCGGTGTAGTTGTCGAAGCCGACCCAGGTGGCGTGCGTGCCGAGTTGGACCTCGTGGAAGGAGAGCCACCCGGTGTAGATCAGCGGGAACAGGCCGAAGGCGGCGAAGCAGAGGAAGAAGGGGGCGATGTACGCGTACGGCGACGCCTTGGTGTCCAGCCGGAACGCCTTGGCGCGCCAGCCGCCGGGCGGGCCGGGGGCGCCGCTCTTGCGGCTCTTGCTGGGGTCGGTCCGGGACGACCGGGGGCTGCCGTCGGACGTCGCCCTGACGGAGGTGGCCACGGGGTGCCGTCCTTCCGGTAGGGAATCAGCGGGCGGGGAGGGGACGGGGCGGGGCGGACCGCCCGGCAGGCGGGAGTTACTGCCGGGCGGTCCGCAGCGGCGGCGGTGCGACCGCCGGGACCCGGTCGGACGGACCTCGGTCCGGCCGGCGGCGTGGAGCCGGCCGCGGACCGGGGACGGGCTGCCGACCCGGGGTCAGCTGCCGACCTGGTCCTTGACTGCGGCCTGCACCTTCGACCACGCACTGGCCTTCGAGGTGCCGCGCTGCTCCATGTCGAGCAGGCCGTTCTGGGTGATGATGTCCTTCACGGTGCCGTCGTTCGGACCGATCGGGGCCGGCTGGATGTTGTGCGCGGTGGTGGCGAAGATCTTGCCGATCGGGGTGCCGGGGAAGAAGTCGTTGGTGGTGTTCTCCACCGCGGGGTCGTCCAGGCCGGCCTTCGTCGACGGGATGTTGCCGAACTTCTGGAAGACCTTGACCTGCTGGGCCGGCGCGGTCAGCCACTGCGCGAGGGCCTCGGCCTCGGCGACGTGCTTGCCGGACTTCGGGACGCTGAGGAAGGAGCCGCCCCAGTTACCGGCCTGCGGGGGCTGGGCGATGTCCCAGTTGCCCTTGTTGGCGGTGCCGGAGTCGGCCGCGACCTGGCCGATCATCCAGCTCGGGCACGCGACCGTGGCGAACTTGTTGGTCTTGAACGCCGCGCTCCAGGTGTTGTTCTGGTCGAACTGCTGGAGCTTGGCGGTCAGTCCGTCCTGCACCGCCTCGGCGGACAGGTTCCACGCGGTCTGCACGCCCGGGCTGGAGTCGTAGATCAACTTCCCGCTCTGGTCGGAGTACTGCGTGGTCTGGCTGGAGAGCACCGCGTTGAACAGGCCGCCGGCGGAGTCGGTGAAGGCGACGCCCTTGGGCGACTTGGCCTTGAACTGCTTGCCGACGTCCACGAACTTCTGCCAGTCGCCGGCCCACAGCGCCGCGACGGCGTCCCGGTCGGTGGGCAGCCCGGCTGCCTTGAACAGGTCCTTGCGGTAGCAGATCGCGGTCGGGCCGACGTCCGTGCCGACACCGATGATCTTGCCGTCGGAGGTGGTGGCCTCCTTCTCCTTGTAGTCCAGCCAGTTGCCGGCGTCGAAGCCCTTGACCGTGGTGAAGTCCACGAACTTGTTCGCGTACTGCGGCTGGGTCGCGTTCGCCACGAAGCCGATCTCGATCGCCTGGATGTCGTCGAGGCCGCTGTTCTGGGTGAGGTGCAGCTTCAGGGAGTTCCAGTACTGGCCGCTGTCGGAGACGTTGTCTTCCTTGATGGTGATGTTCGGGTGCAGCTTGTGGTACTCGGCGAAGAGCTTCGCGCCCGTCTTGTCGTCGTAGCCGAACGAGCCGAAGTCACCGATGCGCAGCGTGATCTTCTCGTTGGACGATCCCCCCTTGCTGTCGTCCTTGCTGTTGCTGCCGCAACCGGTGATCAGGGTCGCGCAGGCTGCGAGACCCGCGACCGCGAGAACGGCGGTCCTGCGGGTTCTGCCGGAAGTGCGCATTCCACTCTCCTTGTCAGGGTGGGTCGTGCGATGCGGTGGTGCGTGCGATGCGGGTGGAGCTGTCCCCGGGTGACGACGAAAACGGCGATCGTCGGAAGCAATGCGTGGGAGCGCTCCCACTAGGCTTGCC
Source organism: Streptomyces sp. SN-593 (assembly GCF_016756395.1). NCBI lineage: Bacteria > Bacillati > Actinomycetota > Actinomycetes > Kitasatosporales > Streptomycetaceae > Actinacidiphila > Actinacidiphila reveromycinica. The sequence goes on along the minus strand of NZ_AP018365.1, from coordinate 2,893,836 downwards.
GGAACACTCATGCCTGCGAGGGGTCAAAGTCAAGATGTGAAGTCGATTTCGTTGCCGGAACGTGTCCGGGACGGACGGATGGTCACTTCTTGAACGGAAGCCCCCGGGTCGGCGCCCCGTGGGGTGGGCAAGGTTGCTTGTAACGTGGGAGCGCTCTCAAGAGCTTCGTCGCAGTGGAAGGACCTCGCGCTAAGGTGGCGCGCAGTGAGTACAGGAGGCTCCAGTGGCCATGAACGGGCGGCACAGCGGACGGCCCACCCTCGAGGAGGTGGCCGTGCGCGCCGGGGTGGGGCGCGGCACGGTCTCCCGGGTGATCAACGGCTCACCGCGGGTCAGCGAGCGGGCGAAGACGGCGGTGGAGGCGGCGATCGCCGAGCTCGGCTACGTGCCGAACCGGGCGGCGCGGGCCCTGGCCGGCAACCGCACGGACGCGATCGCACTGGTCATTCCCGAGCCTGAGACACGGCTGTTCGCCGAGCCCTACTTCTCGGACATCATCCGCGGCATCGGGGCCGAACTCGCCGACACCGACATGCAGTTGCTGTTGACACTGATCCGCACCCCCAAGGAGCGGGCGCGGTTCGCGCAGTACCTCACGGCGCACCGGGTGGACGGGGTGCTGCTGGTGTCCGTCCACGAGGACGACCCGCTGCCGGACCTGCTGGAGCAGCTCGACATGCCCGCGGTCCTCAACGGCCGGCGCTCGGACCTCGAAGCGGTGTCCTACGTCGACGCCGACAACGTGGGCGGGGCGCGGGCGGCGGTCGCCCACCTCATCGAGCGGGGCCGGCGCCGGGTCGCGACGATCACCGGGCCGCTGGACATGTACGTCGCCCGGTCACGGCTGGAGGGGTACCGCCAGGCGGTGGCCGCGGGCGGGCCCTCCGCGGGGGAGGGCGGCGCGTCCGGCCACGACGAGCTGATCGCCGCGGGGGACTTCACCGAGGAGGGCGGGCGCCGGGCGATGCGGGAACTGCTGGCACGCTGGCCCGACGTGGACGGGGTGTTCGCGGCGTCCGACGTGATGGCGGCCGGTGCGCGGGCGGTGTTGCGCGAGGAGGGCCGCAGCGTGCCGGGCGACGTGGCGCTGGTCGGCTTCGAGGACTCGGCGATCGCCCGGCACATGGACCCGGCGCTGACGTCGGTGCGGCAGCCCACGGAGGAGATGGGCCGCACCATGGCGAGGGTGCTGCTGGAGGAGATCGCGGAGCGCACCTCGGTGCGCCGGCACGTGGTCCTCGCGACGGAGCTGGTCCGGCGCGAGTCGGTGTGAGGCGGGGACCCGGCCGCGCGCGGACCGGGCAGGAGGCGGTCCGGCGGGGCGCGGTGTGAGGTGGGGCCCGGCGGGGCGCGGTGTGGGGCGGGCGGTCCGCCGGCGCGGGTGGCCCGCCGGACCCGGCGGGCTCCTCAGGGGATCAGCCGGTCCAGCAGCTCGAACGTGTCGTACGGCTGGTCGTGGTCCCCGAAGTGGCCGTCGTCGCGCACGATCTGGGTGCCGCCCAGCCGCTCGAACATCGCGCGCCCCTGGTGCTCGTCGCAACCGTAGGGGTCCACCCGGGAGTTGACGAAGTACAAGTCCCGAACGTGGGCCCTGATCGCCGCCCAGTCGTAGGTCTCCTGGAGCACCGGCTCCGCCGAGTCGTTCGGGCGCGTCGCGTACCCCGCCACCAGCACCGCCTGCGCGACCGGCACCTCGATGTGCTCCAGCACCGCCAGCAGCAGCGCGGCGCCCCCGGAGTGCCCCACCAGCACCGTGTCCTCGTCGAACGGCTGCCCGGCCAGCACCTTCGGCAGGAAGGTGCCGATCGGCTCCACGTTCAGCTCCGGGTGGTGCGGCAGCCGCACCTCGTATCCCCGCGCGGCCAACCGCCGCCCCAGCCACGGGTACCAGCACACCCGCGGGTTGGCCCCAGTCCCGTGGAAGATCACCGCGTTGCGCGCCATACCGACCCCTTCCCCTCGCTCCCAGCGTTCCGTGCGGCCGTCCCGGTCCGCGACCGGCCGCGGTCACCCCGGCCGGGGGACCGTCAGTCGAGGCAGAACTCGTTGCCCTCGACGTCCCGCATCGCGATGCAGGACTCGTTCTCCCCGTCGGCGACCAGCACCTGGACGACGACCGCGCCGAGCGCGACCAGGCGCTCGGACTCCGCCCGCAGCACCGCCAGGCGCTCGTCGCCGACGAGTCCGGTGCCGACCCGCACGTCGAGGTGGACGCGGTTCTTCACCACCCTGCCCTCGGGGACGCGCTGGAAGTACAGCCGCGGTCCCACGCCCGAGGGATCGACGCAGGCGAAGCTCGCGCCCCGCCGCTCGACGGGCAGGGAGCGGTCGAACGCGTCCCAGTCGGCGAACCCCTCCGGCGGGGGCGGCACCACGTAGCCCAGCACGTCGCACCAGAAGCGGGCGACCCGCTCGGGGTCCGCGCAGTCGAAGGTGACCTGGAACTGCCTGATCGGTGACATCGGCGCACCTTAGCAGGGGGTCGTCGCCCGGTCGCGGGACCGGCGACCGGTGTCCCGGGGCACGTCCGGGTCCGCCGCCCGGTGGACGCGGACGCGCCGGCGGGGGCGAGGCGGGGCACACGCGGCTTCGTGTGCCCGCCCCGCCCCCGCCGGCTCCTGTGGGGGGATTTCCGGGAAACGGTTCTCGGGGGTCAGAAGCCGACGGCGACTTCCATCCACTGCGGGTCCTGCATCGAGGTGTACGCCGCCTGCCCGGCCACGTCGTCGTACGGGAAGCCGTAGGCCAGCCCGTTGATCGCGTGGTCGTGCCAGAACTTGGCGTACCAGTTGGCCGGGTCGCCCGAGTAGAACTTCGTCGGGTCCTGCTGCTGGTCGGCCGGGAGGGTGGCGGTGTGCCGGTTGAGCGCGGCGCAGGTGCTGGGGTCGCCGGCCAGCGCGCCGGCGCAGCCGAAGATGTCCGAGGTCGCCGCGTTGACGCCGACCGACTGGGCGTAGGAGGTGAAGTAGTTCGCGTTCGCGCCGCCGGCCCGGAAGCTCGGGTCGCTGCCCGGCGCGATGATCCGGTACGGCGCCTGGGTCTGCGCGAGCACCTTGAACTGCTGCGGCACCGCGTCCTGGAACTCCTGGAAGACCTGGTCCCGGCTGGTGGTGAAGAGGTCCTGGGCGTCGCCGAGTTGGACGTCCTGGCCGCTGTGCGAGTGCAGCCGGATGGCCAGCGGCAGTGCCCAGGCGTCGACCCGGGTGGTGTTGCCGTTGAACACGTCCGGGCCGATGGTGAACTCGATGAAGTCGTTGTACTGGCTGTTCGGCGAGCCGACGTAGAAGTACATCCGGCCCGAGGAGTTGGCCGGCATGTCGAAGTACGGCTGCTCGGCGATGGAGTGCTCCTGGCCGTCGAAGCTCCAGTAGACCTGGCTGTCGGGGTACGCGCCGTTGGTCCGGTTGAGGATCGCGACCTCCATCACGTTGTTCGCCGCCGGGATCTGGCCGGTGCCGCCCCAGAACGAGTCGTCACCGCCGGTCGGCGGGGGCGTCGTGGTGCCCGCGGCCAGGTGCACCGAGAACTCCCACAGCGAGACGCCGTACGCGGTGGCCCGCGCGGTGGTGGAGATCCGCACGTAGCGGCCGGTGCCGGTGACGTCCACGGTCTGGATGCCGCCGGTGGAGGTGGTGGTGGAGTAGACCGTGGTCCAGTTGGCGGCGTCGTCCGAGATCTGGATCTGGTACGCGGTCGCGTACGCCGCCTCCCAGTTGAGGCCGACGCTGCAGATCGGCTCCGAGCTGCCGAGGTCCACCCGCAGCCACTGCGGGTCGCTGAACGAGCTGGACCAGCGGGTGCCGGTGTCGCCGTCGACGGCGGCGGAGGCGGGGGTGCCGGCGTTCTCGGACGAGGACGCCGCGGCCGGCCGGCCCTGCGCCGCGTCGTCGGTGGCGCACGTGGCGGGCGTGCCGGTGCCGCCGCCGTAGACCTGGAACTCCCACAGCGAGTAGCCGTACTGCGTGGCGCGCTGGCTGCCGTACACCCGGACGTAGCGGCCGGAACCGTTTACGGGGAGCGTCTGGTCGCCACCGGTGCCGGTGGTGGTGGAGTAGACGTCGGTCCAGTCGGTGCCGTTGGCCGACGTCTGGATCTTGAACGCCTTCGCGTACGCCGTCTCCCAGTCCAGCCGCACCTGGCCGATCGACTGGGCGGAGCCCAGGTCGACTTCGAGCCACTGGGGGTCGGCGGCGGCACTGGACCAGCGGGTGCCGGTGTTGCCGTCGACGGCGGCGGAGGCGGGGGTGCCGGCGTTCTCGACGGAGGAGGCGGTGGCGGGCCGCCCCTGGGACAGCAGCGTGCCGGCCGCGCGGGCCGGGGACTGCGAGGTGACGACGAGCGCGAGGCCCGCGGTCAGGGCGAGCAGGAGGGTCAGGACGAGATACGGCCGGGACCTGTCGTGCCGTCCGGGCCGATGCCGCACCAACGGCGGAGTGCTGCCTGGCATCTGGGGATCTCCTCATCCGGGTGGGGGTCCGTGATGGAGGCCGGAGCATGGGGGTGAGAGCGCTCTCCGGCGAGGTGATGTTTACAAGGCCCGTACATCGGCGTCAATAAGTTGTTCCATACTGGCCCGCCGGCCACCCCCGCCGTTTCGACTCCCGAACGGACGACCCGCTGCTCACACGGCGGTTGCCGGACAAGGCGGACATACGGAAGGGCGGCCCCGTGCACGCCATCCATGCACGGGACCGCCCGGTCGGGGCGCGGGTCGCTCAACCCAGCGCGGCCAGATGGTTCTTGAGGCCCTGCCCGTAGGCGGTCGGCGTCCCGTCGTAGGACGAGATCAGCGACGGGCCGGAGGAGCAGTCCCAGGTGTTCCAGGTCCAGCCCAGGTACGACAGCCCGTGCGCGTCCAGCCAGTTCATGAAGGTGTCGGTGAACGAGTGCGCGCAGGTGTTCTCACCGATCTCGCCGGCCACCAGCGGCACCCGCGCGGCGACCGGGGCGATCTGGCTGTCCCAGCAGGACTGGTTGGCGCAGGTGTTGAAGTTGTACACGTGCAGCGACGCGGCGAGGTTCCCGGCCGGGTCGGTCGGCTCGTGGGCCAGCCAGCCGGTCTCGTCGTTGGAGTACGCCACCCCGCCGAGCATGATCACGTTCTGCGCGCCGGTGCCGCGCACCGCGTCGACCAGGTCCTGCATGCCGGCCACCTGGTAGCCGATGCCCGGGCAGGTGCCGCCGTCCCGCCAGCAGGTCCACGCCTGCTCGGCGGTGGACGTGGCGCGGTCCGGGTAGGGCTCGTTGAACAGGTCGAAGACGACCGAGGTGTCGGACTTGAAGGTGTCCGCGACGTCGCGCCAGAACGGGATCGCGTACTGCGCGTCCGGCATCGGCTTCTGGCAGGTGGCGTTGACGTCCGAGCAGCCCGCCGAGTTGCCCGTGTACTGCCCGTGCGTCCAGTGCAGCTCGACGATCGGGGTGATGCCGTGCGCGACGAGGCGGTTCACCCAGTCGGTGATCGCGCTGATGTAGGCGGCGCCGCCGTACTCGGCGGGCACGTACGAAAGGCCCTCCCAGCAGTCCTCGTTGAGCGGCACGCGCACCGCGTTGACGCCCTTCCAGCTCTTGATCGCGTCGATCGCCGCGTCGTCCACCGGTCCGTCGAAGATGCCGTATCCCTGGGCGCAGGCGAACTCGGTGCCGGAGCGGTTCACGCCGTGCAGCACGACCTTCTTGCCGGTGGAGTCCACCAACTGGTTGCCGGAGACGTGGAGTTTCGGTGGGGCCGGGTCGCCGGTGCCGCCGTCGCCGTCTCCCGGCGGGCTGGTCGGGGGAGTGGTGCCGCCGTCCTCGTTGCAGGTCGTGCCGTTGAGCGCGAACGAGGTCGGGCTCGGGTTCGCGCCGGAGAAGTCGGCGAGGAACCCGGCGCTGACGCTGCCGCCGGTGGGGATCGCCGCGTTGTACGACGCGGAGGTCGCGCTCACGGTCGTTCCGGACTGCGACCACGTGCCGTTCCAGCCCTGGGTGACGTGCTGGCCGCCGGCGAAGTCGAAGGTGAGCTTCCAACTGGTGGTGGCCGCCGCGTTGTTGGTGATCACGACGTTGCCCTGGAACCCGGTGTCCCACTGGTTGGTGACCGAGTAGGCGACCGTGCAGGAGGGGGTGGCGCCGGCGGCGGTGCCGGTGCCCAGGGCGGGCAGCAGCGTGGTGGCGGCCGCCGCGGCGGTGACGGCGGCGACGGAGAGCGCCGCGGTGCGCGTGGGTCGTCGCATGTGCGACTCCTGGGATGTGGGGGATGTGGGGGGAAGGTGGTGCGACGTGCGGGTGCTCTGTGCGGGTGCGGGTGCGGGTGCGGGTGCTTGTGCGGGTGTTCGGGGTGCCGGGTGCCGGGTGCCGGGTGCCGGGTGTGCGGTGCGGCCCGCGCCGGGTGGGAGCCCGGTGGCGCGGGCCGCCCGGCGGCCCGTGTGGTGCGCAGAGCGGGGATGGGCGTGGGCGCGCTCCCACTGGTCCGCTCCGAGACCATAGCGGCTCGCCGTGTATCCGGGTAGAGGGAGGGAAGGAGTTGTGGGAGCGCTCCCATTGGTTCGGCGTTTCCCCCGCGCAATTCCCGTCATTCCGTGTCCGGGAGAGCGCGCCCGCGGCGGGGCGGCGGGTGTCAAGTGCCCGGGTCGGAACCGGACAATCGCGGCCGGGCAGCGGGGTCACCGCGCGTGCCGGCGCCCGCCCCCGTGCGGGCGGGCCCGGCGCGGTCGCGGTGGGAGCCGGGACGGGTGGGCCCGTACGCGCACCGGTGGGGGCCGGACGGGACCGGGCCGGGGGGAGGGTTCCAGGGCGGACCAGGACCGCGCGGGGCCCGATCCGGGGCCGATCTCCGGGGCCGGGAACGGGAACAGGGCCGGGAACGGCGGAAGGGCCCCCGATCGCTTCTCAGCGGTCGGGGGCCCTTCCCGGAGGGTGAGTGACGGGACTCGAACCCGCGACATCCTGGACCACAACCAGGTGCTCTACCATCTGAGCTACACCCACCACGAGCGGCGCTTTTCCTGCCGGAGTGGCGCCGCGAGCAAAAGTGTACAGGGTGGCGGGGGGTGGTCGCGCCCCGCTTATCCGGCCGGGTGCGGGGACGGCGGGACGACGTGCTTCGCGGCGATCGCGCGGGCGGTGTCCGTGTCCGGTCCGGGGGCCGGTACGAAGACCGCCTCGCGGTAGTAGCGCAGTTCGGCGATGGACTCGCGGATGTCGGCGAGCGCGCGGTGGTTGCCGTTCTTCTCCGGGCTGTTGAAGTAGGCCCGCGGGTACCAGCGCCGGGACAGCTCCTTGATCGAGGAGACGTCCACGATGCGGTAGTGCAGGTGCTGCTCCAGCGCCGGCATGTCCCGGGCGAGGAAGCCGCGGTCGGTGGAGACGGAGTTGCCGCACAGCGGCGCCTTGCGGGGCTCGGCGACGTGTTCGCGGATGTAGTCCAGGACGACCTTCTCCGCCTCGGCCATGCCGACCCCTCCGGGCAGCTCCTCCAGCAGCCCGGAGGCGGTGTGCATCTGCCGGACGATCTCCGGCATCGTCTCCAGCGCCTCGGCGGGCGGGCGGATCACGATGTCCACCCCCTCGCCGAGGATGTTCAGCTCGGAGTCGGTGACGAGCGCGGCCACCTCGATGAGCGCGTCGTGCGCCAGGGAGAGGCCGGTCATCTCACAGTCGATCCACACCATCCGGTCGTTCATGTGTCTCACCCTAAGGGCGATCCCGTGGTCCGGGGAGGGCGGCACCCAGACCACGTCCGGCGCGCAGCCGCCCGCGCGCCGCCCCGTCGGCCGGATCGGGCCGCCCGGACTGCTCCGGGACGCGCGCGGAGGTGCTGTACGCGTCCGGGTCGCCCTTGGCCGGGGCGGCCAGCACCTGCGAGCCGCCGCCCGAGCCGCTGCCCGGTCCGCCGCCCGCTCCCACCCCGGGAACGGCGCTGTGAGCGCTCCCATGAGCGTTGCCGTGCGCGTTTCCGTAGCCGTGTGACGGGCCCGCCGCCGGGCCCCCCAGCCCGCCCCGGCGTGCGGGCGGCACGTCGGACGGAGACACGGTCCGGTCCCGGTCGCGGTCCCGGTCGCCGTCGTCCTGCGGCCGACGGGCGCGGTAGGCGGCACGGTACGACGCGGGGGAGGAGCCGAGCTGGCGTCGGAAGTGCCCGCGCAGCGCCACCGGCGAGCGGAAACCGCAGCGTCCGGCCACCTCGTCGACGGAGTAGTCGGACGTCTCCAGCAGCCGCTGCGCCTGGAGCACCCGCTGCGTGATCAGCCACTGCAACGGTGCGCTGCCGGTCAGCGAGCGGAACCGTCGGTCGAAGGTGCGCCGGCTCATGTACGCGCGCGCGGCCAGCGCCTCGACGTCGAACTGCTCGTGGAGGTGCTCCAGCGCCCACGCGACGACCTCGGCCAGCGGGTCCGCGCCGATCTCCTCGGGTAAAGAGCGGTCCATGTGCCGCGGGCCGGTCTGCCAGTCCGCCCGGCGCGGCGGCACGACCAGCCGGCGGGCGAGCGCGGCGGCCGCGTCCGTACCGTGGTCGGTGCGCACCACGTGCAGGCACAGGTCGATGCCGGCCGCGGTCCCGGCGGAGGTGAGCACGTCGCCGTCGTCGACGAAGAGCTCCCGCGGGTCCACGTGCACCGACGGGTAGCGCTTGGCGAGCGTCGGCGCGTACATCCAGTGCGTGGTGGCCGGGCGGCCGTCCAGCAGTCCGGCGGCGGCGAGCACGAAGGCACCGGTGCACAGCCCGATGATCCGGGCACCCTCCTCGTGCGCGCGGCGGATCGCGTCCAGGGCCTCGGGCGGAGGCGCCTGGGATATCGAGCGCCAGGTGGGCACGACCACGGTGCCGGCCCGGGCGAGCGCCTCAAGGCCGTAGGGCGCGGTCAGTTCGAGCCCGCCGGTGGTGCGCAGCGCACCCTCCTCGCCGGCACAGACCAGCAGCCGGTAGCGGGGCACGCCCGCGTCCTGCCGGTCGATGCCGAAGACGGACAGGGGTATGGAACTCTCGAAGATCGGACCACCGCTGAAGAGCAGCACCGCGACCACCTCGGGCCGGCGGCGCGCGGAGAGCTTGCGGATGGCGCGAGGCGATGCCGATGGTGCTTGCGACGGAGTGTCCGCCGCCGTACCGGAACTGGACTCCTGGCTCATGGAGCTCAAGCCCCCCTCGTATCGACGCGTCGTCCCCTCGGTCCTGCACGTAATCCCCCGCGGTCCTGCGCAGTCACCCATGATCAAATCTACTGTGTCAGGTGGGGCGTTAGTGACAAGTTCACCATCTGACGCTAAGTCGACAAGGCAACGTGGCGTAAAGCATTCGATCACGAAGCGTTTCACCCGGGCGGCCCGCTGGGAAGTACGCCTCGTGCCCTCGTGACTGCGGACCGCGCCGTCCGGCTCCTGCCGCATCGTAGAACCGCTGGTGGCGCAGGTGTTAGTGCGCCTGGCCGCCAACGAATGCGTAACGGCGCCAAGTTGGCCGAAAATCGCTGCTCCGGAGCTGAATACGCGTACGGCTTTCGCGGGTATTCCGGAGTGAACTTGCACATGTGCGGCCGCCGCCGGGGTGGTGCGCGCGGTGCTGGTCGGGCCGCGGCGGAAGGCGGTGGCGGAAGTTGCCTCGGAGGTATCGGCAGTGCGCCCCCGTGATGCGCCCGTGCGCCGAACCGTGACGCCGGTTGGCGCGATGACGTCGCACTCGTGGGCGCGGTGCCGTTGCGCTCTCGGCCCGCCTCCGGCATTCTCCTGGGAACTCCGGGTACGCAAGACGTACGGAGGAGCCTGTGAAGAGCTGATCAGCCCTGTGCAGGCGCTCCTGCCGGCCGTACCCTGGAGGGAGTGGGACGGGAAGTGGTGAACTGGCCGAAACCGGCCGCTGCGGCGGCCCGCCCCGCGAGAAACGTCTTGTCCGCTGCTCGGCGCGTCAGCGCCGCCCTCGCCGAGAATCCGCATCATGGCCGGTCATGAGATTCCCGAGCCCGCCGACGGCAGGCCGATCGCCGACGAGGCGACGGTTCCCGAGCTGGCCACCGCGCGGCACCACTCCTGCGATCCGGCCTTCCGGCACGGCGTCGTCGTCGGCTTCGACGGGTCCGTCTCCAGCGAGCGCGCGCTGTCGTACGCGATCGGGATGGCCCGTAGGACCCGGTCCGCACTGATCATCGTCCATGTCGCCAACCGGCTGCCGGCCACCGTCTGGGCCGGCTGCGAGCCGCCGGTCTTCGTGGACGTGCCCGACCACCGCACCGAGGTGCTCGGCCTGGAACTGGCCTGCGCCGACTACCTCGCCGAGATCTCCTGGGTGCTGGTGGAGCGCGGCGGCGACATCTGCCACGAGTTGGAGGAGGTCGGCAAGGAGTACGAAGCCGACGCCATCGTGGTGGGCGGCACGCACGGCATGGTCGGCCGGATCTTCGGCTCGGTGGCCGGGCGGCTGGCCCGGCGGGCGCAGCGACCGGTGGTGGTCATTCCGTGACCGGCCGTGCGGGCCCGGCCGGACGACCGGTCCGGGACCCGCACCGCGGTGCGCCGGTCACTCCACCGTGACCGACTTCGCCAGGTTGCGCGGCTTGTCGATGTCCCGGCCGAGCGCCAGGGCGGTGTGGTAGGCGAAGAGCTGGAGCGGGATGCCCATCAGGATCGGGTCCAGTTCGTCCTCGTTCTTCGGCACGATGATCGTGTGGTCGGCCTTCTCCTGCTCCTGGTGGGCCACGGCGAGGATGCGGCCGCTGCGGGCCTTGATCTCCTCCAGGGCGGCCCGGTTCTTCTCCAGCAGGTCGTCGTCCGGCACGATCGCCACCGTCGGCATCGCCGGCTCGACCAGCGCCAGCGGGCCGTGCTTCAGCTCGGAGGCCGGGTACGCCTCGGCGTGGATGTAGCTGACCTCCTTCAGCTTCAGCGACGCCTCGCGGGCCACCGGGTAGCCCCGCACCCGGCCGATGAAGAGCATCGACTTCGCGTCCGCGAAGTGCAGCGCCAGCCGCTTGATCTCCGGCTCGGCCTTGAGGATCTCGTCGATCTGGCCCGGCAGCCGGCGCAGCCCCTCGATGATCCGCCGCCCGTCGGCCACCGACAGGTCCCTGATCCGGCCCAGGTGCAGGGCGAGCAGCGCGAAGGCCACCACCGTGTTGGTGAAGCACTTCGTGGACACCACGCAGACCTCGGGCCCGGCGTGCACGTAGGTCCCGCCGTCCGCCTCCCGGGCGATGGCCGACCCCACCACGTTGACCACGCCCAGGACCCGCGCGCCCTTGCGCTTGAGTTCCTGCACCGCCGCCAGCACGTCGTACGTCTCGCCGGACTGGGACACCGCGACGTAGAGCGTGTCGGGGTCCACGACCGGGTTGCGGTAGCGGAACTCCGAGGCCGGCTCGGCGTCCGCGGGGATACGGGCCAGCTCCTCGATGAGCTGCGCGCCGATCTGGCCGGCATGGTAGCTGGTGCCGCAGCCGAGGATCTTGATCCGCCGCACGCTCCGGGCCTCGCGCGGGTCCAGGTTCAGGCCGCCGAGGTGGACCGTGGCGAACTTGTCGTCGATCCGCCCGCGCAGCACCCGGTCCACCGCCTCGGCCTGCTCGGCGATCTCCTTGTGCATGTACGTGTCGTGGCCGCCCATGTCGTACGACTCGGCCTCCCACTCCACGGTGGTCGGCGTGGCGGTGGTCCGGGAGCCCTCGGTGGTGTAGGTGCGGAAGTCGTCGGCCTTGAGGGTGGCCATCTCGCCGTCCGCGAGCGTGACGACCTGGCGGGTGTGGGCGACGAGCGCGGCCACGTCGGAGGCGACGAACATCTCCTTCTCGCCGATGCCGAGCACCACCGGCGAGCCGTTGCGGGCCACCACGATCCGGTCCGGGAAGTCGCGGTGCAGCACCGCGAGGCCGTAGGTGCCCTCGACCGCGCGCAGTGCCTCGCTGACCCGCTGCTCCAGCGTGTCGGCCTGCGAGCGGGCGATGAGGTGGGCGAGCACCTCGGTGTCGGTCTCGGAGCCGAACACGGTGCCCTCGGCGGTGAGCCGGACGCGCAGCTCGGAGGCGTTGTCGATGATGCCGTTGTGCACGACGGCGACCGTGCCGCCCGCGTCCAGGTGCGGGTGGGCGTTGGCGTCGCTGGGCGCGCCGTGGGTCGCCCAGCGGGTGTGCGCGATGCCGGTGGTGCCGGCGAAGCGCTTGGGGACGCGGGCCTCCAGGTCGCGCACCCGGCCCTTGGCCTTGACCGTGCGCAGTTCGCCCGACCGGCCGGTGATCGCGATGCCGGCCGAGTCGTAGCCCCGGTACTCCAGTCGCTGCAGGCCCTCCAGCAGCAGCGGTGCCACGTCACGCCTGCCGATGTAGCCGACAATTCCGCACATGTGTCGTCCCTCTCGGTCGTACTGGTCGGGGTGCCCGATGCCCCTGAGCTCCTGGCGGCTTCCGCTGCCGGCCTCCGCTGGCGGCGTCCTCTGGTGGGAGCCTCTGGCGGAAGCCGCGGGCCGGTGAGGTGGGGTGCCCGGTCAGCCGTAGACGATTCGGCGGAGCTGGCGCTGGGACAGCGCGGCCGGGGCGACCGCCCGGTGCGGCAGCTCCTCGCCGATCCGCTCGAAGATCTCCGTGTTGACCAGGCCCTTCACCTGGAGCTCGCGGTGCCTGCGGCAGACGTACTCCTCGGTCGTCTCGTCGAAGTAGGCCAGGACGTCCATCACCACCCGGGCCGCCTCGCCGCGGTGCAGCGACGTGGTGCGGACCAGGTGGTCGATGAGGTCGTCGTAGGACGTCCGGGGTTCGGGCACTCGTTGATACTCATCAGATCATCGCCGCATTGCAAGAATCCTGCCCGTTTTCGGGCACCCCCGTGCGGTGAGGGTGGGCCGAACGGGTGAGAAACGACCCGCGACGGGTCACTCGGTCACGCCCAGCTCCCTCGCGATCAGCATCCGCTGCACCTCGCTGGTGCCCTCGCCGATCTCCAGGATCTTGGCGTCGCGCCACATCCGGGCCACCGGGTACTCGTTCATGAAGCCGTATCCGCCGTGCACCTGGGTGGCCTCGCGGGCGTTGGTCACCGCGATCTCGGAGCTGTAGAGCTTCGCCAGCGCGGCCTCCTTCTTGAAGTCCTCGCCGCGCACCAGGCGCGACGCCGCGTCCCGCCAGGCCAGGCGCGCGGTGTAGGCACGCATCTCCATGTCCGCGAGCTTGAACTGGATCGCCTGGTTGGCGCCGATCGGCCGGCCGAACGCCTTGCGCTGCCGCGCGTACGCCAGCGACTCGTCCAGGCAGCCCTGGGCCAGTCCGGTGGCCAGCGCGGAGATCGCGATCCGGCCCTCGTCGAGGATCCGCAGGAACTGGGCGTACCCCCGGCCCTCCTCGCCCAGCAGGTTCGCCCGCGGGACCCGGCAGTCCGCGAACGACAGCTCCCGGGTGTCCGAGGCGTTCCAGCCGACCTTGCTGTACTTCTTGGACACCGTGAAGCCGGGGGTCCCGGAGGGCACGATGATCGAGGAGATCCGCGGCCGCCCGTCCTCCTTGCGGCCGGTCACCGCGGTCACCGTGACCAGGCCGGTGATGTCGGTGCCGGAGTTGGTGATGAAGCACTTCGTGCCGTTGATCACCCACTCGCCGGTCGTCTCGTCCAGCCGCGCGGTGGTCCGGGTGCCGCCCGCGTCCGAGCCGCACTCCGGCTCGGTCAGCCCGAAGGCGCCGAGCATCTCGCCCGAGCACAGCCGCGGCAGCCAGGTCCGCTTCTGCTCCTCGGTGCCGAACCGGAAGACCGGCATCGCGCCCAGCGACACCCCCGCCTCCAGGGTGATCGCCACCGAGGAGTCGACCCGGGCCAGTTCCTCCAGCGCGAGCCCGAGCGCGAAGTAGTCCCCGCCCATCCCGCCGTACTCCTCCGGGAACGGCAGCCCGAACAGGCCCATCCGCCCCATCTCCCGCACGATCTCGTACGGGAACTCGCCCCGCTCGTAGAAGTCGCCGATCTTCGGCGCGATCACGTCGTGGGCGAACTCCTCGACGGTCGCCCGCAGCGACTCGTGCTCCTCGGACAGACGGTGGTCGATCGACATGGCTACGGCTCCCGGTGGGTGAGGGCGCGGACGGTCCGGGACGGGCTGGGCCGTCCCAACTGCTCCGCCATCCAGGCGCTTGTGGCGCTGAGGCGGTCGAGATCGACGCCGGTCTCGATGCCCAGTCCGTGCAGCATCCAGACCAGGTCTTCGGTGGCGAGGTTTCCGGTGGCGCTCTTGGCGTACGGGCAGCCGCCCAGGCCGCCAGCCGAGGCGTCGACGACGCCCACGCCCCGCTGGAGCGCGGCCAGCGTGTTCGCCAGGGCCTGGCCGTAGGTGTCGTGGAAGTGCACCGCGAGATGCCCGATCGGGACCCCGCCGGCGGTCAGCTCGTCCAGCAGCGCCACCACGTGGCCGGGTGTCGCCACGCCGATGGTGTCGCCGAGGCTCACCTCGGTGCAGCCCAGTTCGTACAGCCGGCGGGCCGCCCTCGCCGCTCGGGCGACCGGGACCGGGCCCTCCCAGGGGTCGCCGAAGCACATCGACAGGTAGCCGCGCACCCGCAGGCCCTCGTCGCGGGCCCTGGCCACCACCGGCTCGAACATCGCCAGCGACTCCGCCACCGTGCGGTTCAGGTTCGCCCGGGCGAAGGACTCGGTGGAGCTGCCGAACACCGCGATCTCCCGGACCCCGAGCTCCAGCGCGCGCTCCAGCCCCCGCCCGTTCGGCACCAGGACCGGGAGCCGCAGCTCGGGGCGGGCGGCCAGGTCCGCGAGGCGCGGCATCAACTCGGCCGCGTCCGCCAACTGCGGGACCCACGTGGGGTGCACGAAGCTGGTCACCTCGATCGTGGTCAGCCCCGCCTCCGCGAGGCGGTGCACGAACTGCGCCTTCACCTCCGTCGCTACCGTCGACTTCTCGTTCTGCAGGCCGTCGCGCGCGCCGACCTCATGGATGCGGACGTGACCCGGCAGGCCGGGCATCGGCACCGCCATCGGCAGGCCCGCGGAGAGCACCGAGCCGTGGTCCGTGGCGTCGGACGTCATGACGCCTCCCCGTTCCCGTCCGGCGAGGCGTCCGGGGAGCCGTCCGGGGAGCCGTCCGGAGTGACCACCGCCAGCACCTGGTCCATCGCCACCGCCGTGCCCGCGGCGACGTCGATCTCGGCCACCGTGCCGTCATGCGGTGCGGCGATCACGTGCTCCATCTTCATCGCCTCCACCACCAGCAGGCTCTGCCCGGCCACCACCCGCTCGCCCTTGGCCACCTTCACCACCGTGACCGTGCCGGGCATCGGCGCCGTCAGCGCACCGCCCCCGGCACCCGCCGCCGCCCCGCGCAGGGCCGCCGCCACCGGGTCGTACGCCTGCACGTGCCAGCTGTCGCCGTCCCGGCCGAGCCAGTCTCCCGCCGCGTCGAACGTGCACACGGTGCCCTCGCGGTACAGCGCCACCCGCGACCCGGTCACCTCGATCCGCGCCTGCGCCTGCGGGCCGTCGCCGATCCTGACCCGGCCGTCGCGCACCCCCACCCGCACCGGGTCGCGGCCGGGCACCCGCAGATGGTGCACCGTCCAGGCCGGCTCCCCTCCCAGCCGCCATCCGCTCGGCACCGAGAAGGGATCGACCCATCCGCCGCCCTCCGTCTCCGCGGCCAGCGCGCGCTGCCGCAGCAGCGCCGCCGCCGCGTACACCTCGTCGGGCACGCCGTCCGGCACCAGCAGGCCCGCGTCCCGGTCGATGAGTCCGGTGTCCAACCGGCCGGCGGCCACGTCCGGATGGGCCAGCAGCCGGCGCAGGAAGCCGGTGTTCGTCTCCAGCCCCAGCACCACGGTGCCGGCCAGCGCCGCCCGCAGCCGGCGCAGCGCCGTCGCCCGGTCCGGGCCGTACGCGATGACCTTGGCGAGCATCGGGTCGTACGCGGTGCCGACCTCGGTGCCCGGCGCCAGGCCCGAGTCCACCCGCACACCGGGACCGGTCGGCTCGCGCAGCTCCAGTACGGTGCCCGCCGACGGCAGGAAGTCCACTCCGCCGTCGCCCGGCCGCGCCGTCTCCGCGCAGATCCGCGCCTCGATCGCGTGCCCGGTGAGCGTGACGTCCTGCTGGCCGAAGTCCAGCGGCTCGCCGCAGGCCACCCGCAACTGCCACTCCACCAGGTCCAGTCCGGTCACCAGCTCCGTGACCGGGTGCTCCACCTGGAGCCGGGTGTTCATCTCCATGAAGTAGTACGCGGCCGGGTCCGCGCCCGGCACGATGAACTCCACGGTGCCCGCGCCGGTGTACCCGCAGGAACGCGCCGCCTGCACCGCGGCCTCGCCCATCGCCTCCCGGGTAGCCGGATCCAGCAGGACCGAGGGCGCCTCCTCGATCACCTTCTGGTGGCGGCGTTGCAGTGAGCACTCCCGCTCGCCCAGGTGCACCACGTTGCCGTGCGCGTCGGCCAGCACCTGGATCTCGATGTGCCGGGGGCGGTCGATCCACCGCTCCACCAGCAGCGTGTCGTCGCCGAACGAGCCGCGCGCCTCCCGGCGGGCCGCCGCGATCTCCTCGGGCAGCCGCGCCGCGTCCCGGACCAGCCGCATGCCCTTGCCGCCACCGCCCGCCGACGGCTTGAGGAGCACCGGCATGCCGATCTCCCGCGCCGCCTCGGCCAGTTCGTCGTCGGTCAGCCCGCTGCCGCTGCTGCCGGGCACCACCGGCACACCGGCCGCGCGCACCGTCTGCTTGGCCCGGATCTTGTCGCCCATCAGCTCGATCGCGTCCGCCGGCGGTCCGATGAAGACCAGGCCGGCCCGGGCGCAGGCCCGGGCGAAGCCCGCGTTCTCGGCGAGGAACCCGTATCCGGGGTGGACCGCCTGCGCGCCGGCCTCGCCCGCCGCGCGGACCAGTTCGGCCGCCGACAGGTAACTGTCCACCCGCACCGCGCTGTCGGCCTCCCGTACGTGCCGGGCGTCGGCGTCCGCCTCGGTGAACACCGCGGCCGACCGCACCCCCGCCTCGCGCAGGGTGCGCATCACCCGCACCGCGATCTCTCCCCGGTTGGCGACCAGCACGGTGTCGAACATCGTCGGCCGGCTCGGGGTGGGCACACTGCTCATCTCGGCCCTCACATCCGGAAGACGCCGTAGCCCGGCGCGGTCGGATCGGCCGCCGGCAGCGGCGCGTTGGCACAGGCGGTCAGCGCCAGCCCCAGCACGGTGCGGGTCTCCAGCGGGTCGATGACCCCGTCGTCCCACAGCCGGGCCGTCGCGTAGTAGGCGTTGCCCTGGGTGTCGTACTGCTCGCGGATCGGCGCCCTGAACGCCTCCTCCGCCTCCTCGCTCCACTTCTCCCCGGCGGCCGCCAACTGGTCCCGCTTCACCGTGGCCAGCACCGAGGCGGCCTGCTCGCCACCCATCACGGAGATCTTCGCGTTGGGCCACATCCACAGGAACCGGGGGCTGTAGGCGCGGCCGCACATCGAGTAGTTGCCCGCGCCGTAGGAGCCGCCGATCACCACGGTCAGCTTCGGCACCCGCGCGCACGCCACCGCCGTCACCATCTTCGCGCCGTGCTTGGCGATGCCGCCCGCTTCGTACTGCCGGCCCACCATGAAGCCCGAGATGTTCTGGAGGAAGAGCAGCGGGATGCCGCGCTGGTCGCACAGCTCGATGAAGTGCGCGCCCTTGAGGGCCGACTCGGCGAAGAGGATGCCGTTGTTCGCCACGATGCCGACCGGGTGGCCCTGGACGTGGGCGAAACCGGTGACCAGTGTTGTGCCGTACTCCGCCTTGAACTCCGCGAACCGGCTGCCGTCCACCAGCCGGGCGATCACCTCCCGTACGTCGTACGGGGTGCGGGAGTCGGCGGGGACCGCGCCGTACAGCCCCGCCGGGTCCACCGCGGGTGGCTGCGCCGGCCGCACCGTCCAGGGCGGCGCTCCCCGGGCGGGGAGCGTGGCCACGATGTCGCGGACGATGCTCAGCGCGTGCGGGTCGTCCTCGGCGAGGTGGTCGGTCACGCCGGAGGTCCGGGAGTGCACCTCGCCACCGCCCAGTTCCTCGGCGGTGACCACCTCTCCGGTGGCGGCCTTCACCAGGGGCGGGCCGCCGAGGAAGATCGTGCCCTGGTTGCGCACGATGACGGCCTCGTCGCTCATCGCCGGTACGTAGGCGCCGCCGGCGGTGCACGAACCCATCACCGCGGCGATCTGCGGGATGCCGCGCGCCGACATGGTCGCCTGGTTGAAGAAGATCCGGCCGAAGTGGTCGCGGTCGGGGAAGACCTCGTCCTGCCGGGGGAGGAAGGCGCCGCCGGAGTCCACCAGGTAGACGCACGGCAGCCGGTTGTCGAGGGCGACCTCCTGGGCCCGGAGGTGCTTCTTGACGGTCATCGGGTAATAGGTGCCGCCCTTGACGGTGGCGTCGTTGGCCACCACCACGACCTCGCGGCCCGAGACGCGGCCGATCCCGGCGATCACCCCCGCCGCGGGTGCCTGGCCGTCGTACATCCCGTCGGCCGCGAGCGGGGCCAGCTCCAGGAAGGGGGAGCCGGGGTCGAGCAGTCCGTCGACGCGGTCCCTCGGCAGCAGCTTTCCCCTTGAGGTGTGCCGTGCGCGCGCCTTCTCCCCGCCGCCGAGCCTGGCGGTGGCGAGCTTGTCACGCAGCGTGGCCACGAGCGCGGTGTGCGCCTGCGTGTTGGCGCGGAATGCCTCCGATGTCGGATCTGTGGCACTGGTCAGGGCGGGTGCTGCCATGGGTCGGCCCCCCGGTGTGTTAGCGAGCGTTAACCGATGACTCCACGTTAACGCCCGCTAACGGGATTGTCTAGACTCGATTCCATGAGTCCGACGAAAGCTGTGGAAAACCGGCGCGAGCAGATCCTCCGGGAGGCCGCGCGGCTCTTCGCCGAGCGCGGGTTCCACGGGGTCGGCGTCGACGAGATAGGGGCCGCGGTCGGCATCAGCGGCCCCGGCCTGTACCGGCACTTCGCGGGGAAGGACGCGATGCTCGCCGAACTGCTGGTCGGGATCAGCGGGCGGCTGCTGTCCGCGGGCCGGATGCGGGTGGCCGAGAGCGGCGAGCCCGCCGAGGCGCTGGACGCGCTGATCCGCGGCCACATCGACTTCGCGATCGACGACCGGCCGCTCATCACGCTGCACGACCGCGAGCTGGACCGGCTGCGCGACTCGGACCGCAAGCTCGTCCGCCAGCTCCAGCGGCAGTACGTGGAGGAGTGGGTCGGCGTGGTCCGGCGGGTCTATCCGCGGGCCACCGAACTGGAGGCCCGCGCCGCCGTGCACGCCGTGTTCGGCCTGCTCAACTCCACGCCCCACCTCGGCGCGCAGTCCGGCCTGCCGGACCGGGCCGGAATGGCCGCCCTTCTGCACCGCCTCGCGCTGAGCGCGCTGGACGCCCTCGACGGCGGCTCCGGCCTGGACAGCGGCGACGACCGGCGGGTAACTTTCTGAGCGCTTGCTTACTTCTCCGACGGGAGGCGCGCTGTGCGTCGTACGGTGTTCAACGAGGACCACGAGGCGTTCCGCGCGACGATACGCGCCTTCATCGAGGCCGAGGTCGTGCCCGTCTACGACGAGTGGCTGGCGGCCGGGCAGGTGCCGCGGGAGTTCTACCACCGGCTCGGCGAACTGGGCGTCTTCGGCATCGAGGTGCCCGAGGAGTTCGGCGGCGCGGGCGAGACCAGCTTCAAGTTCCAGGTCGTGATCGGCGAGGAGCTCGCGCGCGCCGGCGTCAGCTTCGGCGGCAGCAGCGTGCACGTCGGCCTCTGCCTGCCGTACGTGATGGCGTACGCCACCCAGGAGCAGAAGAAGCGCTGGCTGCCCGGCTTCGTCAGCGGCGCCACGATGTTCGCCATCGCGATGACCGAGCCCGGCACCGGCTCCGACCTGGCCGGCATGAAGACCACCGCCAAGCTCGCGGAGGACGGCGGCCACTACGTCCTCAACGGGGCGAAGACCTTCATCACCGGAGGCGTCCACGCCGACCGCGTCATCGTCTGCGCCCGCACCGCCCCGCCCACCGCCGAGGACCGCCGCGCCGGCATCTCCCTGTTCGTCGTCGACACCAAGTCCGAGGGCTACACGGTCGGCCGCAAGCTCGACAAGCTCGGCCTGAAGACCTCCGACACCGCGGAGCTGTCCTTCTCCGACGTCCGCGTGCCCGCCGAGGACCTGCTCGGCGAGGAGGGCAAGGGCTTCTCCTACCTCGGCCAGAACCTGCCGCAGGAGCGGCTGGCCATCGCGGCCGGCGCGTACGCCCAGGCGGCGGCCGCCGTCCGCTTCGCGCAGGCGTACGTCCAGGACCGCACCGTGTTCGGCAAGACCGTCGCCTCCTTCCAGAACACCAAGTTCGAGCTCGCCGCCTGCAAGGCCGAGGTCGATGCCGCCGAGGCCGTCGTGGACCGCGCGCTGGAGGCCCACGACCTGCGCCAACTGTCGGCCGCCGACGCCGCCTCCGCCAAGCTCTTCTGCACCGAGGTCGCCGCCCGCGTCATCGACCGCTGCCTCCAGCTGCACGGCGGATACGGTTACATGAACGAATACCCGATCGCCCGCCTGTACGCGGACAACCGGGTCAACCGGATCTACGGCGGGACCAGTGAGGTCATGAAGTCGATCATCGCCAAGTCGATGGGCCTGTGAACGAGAACCCGACACCCCTGGAGTCCCTGCTTGATCTCCTCGACCTGGAGCGGATCGAGCAGGACATCTTCCGCGGCTACAGCCGCTCGGCCGTGGTGCCGCGCGTCTTCGGCGGCCAGGTCGCCGCGCAGGCCCTGGTCGCGGCCGGCCGCACCGTGCCCCCCGAGCGCGCCGCGCACTCCCTGCACGCGTACTTCCTGCGGCCGGGCGACCCCGGCGCGCCGATCGTCTACCAGGTGGACCGGATCCGCGACGGCCGCTCCTTCACCACGCGCCGCGTCGTCGCGATCCAGCACGGCCAGCCGATCTTCCACCTGTCGGCGTCCTTCCAGGTCCACGAGGACGGTCTGGAGCACCAGGAGGCGATGCCGCCGGCGCCCGACCCCGAGTCGCTCCCGTCGGCCGACGAACTGCTGCCGAAGCACGCCGACAGGTTCCCCGACCCGACGGTGATCGACCGGCTGCAGGAGGCGCGTGCCGCCGTGGACCTGCGCTACGTCGAGGACCCGCCCTTCCTCACCGCCGGGGTGCGCCGCGAGCCCCGCTCGCAGGTGTGGTTCCGCACGAGGGGCGAACTCGCCGACGACCCGCTGCTCCACGTCTGCCTCGCCACCTATGTGTCGGACATGACGCTGCTGGACTCCGTGCTCCTCGCGCACGGGCGCGGCGGCTGGGCGGTCGGCGACGTGGTGGGCGCCAGCCTGGACCACGCGATGTGGTTCCACCGCCCCTTCCGGGCGGACCAGTGGCTGCTGTACGACCAGCAGAGCCCGTCCTCCTCGGGCGGCCGGGGCCTGGGCACCGCCCGCATCTACACGCAGGACGGCGCGCTGGCGGTGTCGGTGATCCAGGAGGGCCTCGTCCGGGTGCCGCGCGCCTGACCTCCTGCGTCAGGTCCCGGGTGCCGTGTGACCGGACCTCGCCGGACAGGATCTAGTCGCGGGTCTTGCGGGTCCGGGTCCTGCGGGTCCGCGGGTCGGGGCGGTGCCGGCCGCCCCCGCCCGGTCGGGGCGCGGCCGGGCGGTGCCGCAGGTCGGCCGCGTCCAGCAGGTAGGACGCCATCGGGGCGTAGAAGTGGGGCTGCACGTTGTCGTCGAGCGGCACGCTCACCAGGACGCTGCCCTCGGACTCGCCGACGAAGAGGGCCGGGTCGTTGGAGTCCGCGAAGCCGACCGTGTCGATGCCGCGTGCCCCCGCGCAGCCCGCCCACCCGTGGTCGGCCACCACCAGGTCGGGCAGCCCGCGCCCGTCGCGCTCCAGGGCGTTGAGCACCTCGGCCATGGGCTCGGGCGAGTGCGTGTGCACCAGGCTGCCGCCCCGGTGCAGCATGAAGACGCCGCCGAGGTAGCGGATCTCGCCGCCGTCCGCGTACAGGTTCTCCGCCGGCCCGACCACCTGGCAGCCGACCGCCCGCAGCGCCTTGGCGAGCACGTTGTGCACCGCGAACAGGCCCGCGGGGTGCCCGCTCGCCAGCAGGACCGTGGAACGGTCCTCCACCGCCTTCCTCAGCACCTCGGCCATCCGGTCCAGCCCGTCGACGGTCAGTTCCGGGTCGATGGTGTCCTGCCCGTTGACGTGCTCGGGGTCGGCGACCACGCCGCACCGCTCGGCCATCAGCTCCAGCACCGCCGACGCGTCGGTCCACCGGTCGCCGAGGTCCAGCCCGAACCAGAAGTAGCGGTTGCCCTCGGCGAGCTCGCGGTAGTGGTCGAGGTTGTTCTCGCGAGGGGTCGCGACGTCCCCGGCGATCCGGGTGCGTATCAGGTGCGAGACGAGGGCCTGGCGAGTGGGGGTGGCAGGCAGCGGGTCCATGGGCATGGGCACATTCTCCCGCCCCGGCGTGCTGGTGTGCGACGCGCCCCGGATCGACGCCGAGGCGTAATCACCCCCGCCGATTGGAGGAAACGTACATTTCGGGGGGCGGTGCGGGTCCCTAGGGTCGCGGGTACCGGCGTACCGCGCCGGCACGCGGGAGCCCGCCGGGGCCGGCCGTTTCCGACCGCGCCGGGCCCCGGTCGCGGCGGGAACCGCCGCACGCGGTGTGGCTGCACAAGAGGCGCGGCCGTACCGGACGGCGTCCCCGCACCACGACGGCCGCACGACCGGGCGGCCCCGCACCACCACGGCCGCACGACACGGCGGCCGTGCGAAGACGGCGGTCGCACCGACGACCGCCCGACCGAGAAGAGGCAGCCCCATGAGCAGCGCCCAGCCGCGCGGCCCCGTCGACTCCTCGCGTGTCCCGCGCTACGCGGGCCCCGCGACCTTCGCCCGGCTGCCCCGGCTCGACGAGGTGGGCACCACGGACGTCGCCGTCGTCGGCGTGCCCTTCGACACGGGGGTATCCTACCGCCCGGGGGCGCGGTTCGGCGGCAACGCCATCCGCGAGGCATCCCGGCTGTTGCGTCCGTACAACCCGGCGCAGGACGCGTCCCCCTTCGCGCTCGCCCAGGTCGCCGACGCGGGCGACATCGCGGCCAACCCGTTCGACATCGGCGAGGCGGTCGAGTCCGTCCAGGCGGCCGCCGACGACCTGCTGGGCACCGGCGCCCGGCTCATGACGCTGGGCGGCGACCACACGATCGCGCTGCCGCTGCTGCGCGCGGTCGCCCGGCGGCACGGGCCGGTGGCCCTGCTCCACTTCGACGCGCACCTCGACACCTGGGACACGTACTTCGGCGCCGCCTACACCCACGGGACGCCGTTCCGCCGGGCGGTGGAGGAGGGCATCCTCGACACCTCCGCGCTCTCCCACGTCGGGACCCGGGGCCCGCTCTACGGCCGGAAGGACCTCGACGACGACGAGAAGATGGGCTTCGGCATCGTCACCTCCGCCGACGTGATGCGGCGCGGCGTCGACGAGGTCGCCCAGCAGCTCCGCGAGCGGATCGGCGACCGGCCGCTGTACGTCTCGGTGGACATCGACGTCCTGGACCCCGCGCACGCACCCGGCACCGGGACCCCGGAAGCCGGCGGGCTCACCTCCCGCGAGCTCCTGGAGATCCTGCGCGGCCTGGCCGGCTGCCACCTGGTCTCCGCCGACGTGGTGGAGGTCGCCCCGGCCTACGACCACGCGGAGATCACCTCGGTCGCCGCCTCCCACACCGCCTACGAGCTCACGACGATCATGGCCCGGCAGATCGCCGCGACACGCTGAGCCGGCCGCCGCCGGCATTCCGTCATCACTCGAAATGACTACGACCAAGGTCGCACTCCTGTGCGACCTTGGTCGTTGGATTTGTTGCGGGAGGATGAAACGCGCGGTCGGGCGCGTTGCGAGCGTGGGCAGGGCAGGCGGCAGCGGGCCGCGGGGACGAACGTGGTGGAGGACGGCGTGGCGAAGGCGAAGGCGGGGGGAGCGGTCGGTGACGGCTCCGCACAGGGCTGGCTCCTCAGGATCAGCGGCTACGCGTGGCGCTACAAGCGCAACGTGCTGCTGTCGTTCGGCGCGTCGCTGGCGGGCATGGGCGTCACCGCGCTGGTGCCGCTGGTCCCCAAGCTGATCATCGACGACGTCATCGTCCGGCACGACCGGCAGCTCGCCCCCTGGGCCGTCGCCCTGGTGGCGGCCGCGGCCGTCGTCTACGTGCTCACGTACATGCGCCGCTTCTACGGCGGCCGCCTGGCCCTGGACGTCCAGCACGACCTGCGCGACGAGATGTTCCGGTCGATCATGCGGCTCGACGGCCGCCGGCAGGACGAGCTGAGCACCGGGCAGGTGGTCGGTCGCGCCACCAGCGACCTCCAGTTGATCCAGGGCCTGCTGTTCATGCTGCCCGTCATGATCGGCAACCTGCTGCTCTTCCTGCTCTCCCTCGTCGTGATGCTGGTGCTCTCCCCGGTGCTGACCCTGGTCGCCCTCGCCGTCGCCCCGGCGCTGTGGTTCATCGCCGACCGCTCCCGCAAGCGGCTCTTCCCCGCCACGTGGTACGCCCAGGGCCAGGCCGCGGCGGTCGCCGGCATCGTCGACGGCTCGGTCACCGGCGTGCGCGTGGTGAAGGGCTTCGGCCAGGAGCGGCAGGAGATGGACAAGCTGCGGACGGTCGGCCGCCGCCTGTTCGCCGGCCGGCTGCGCACCGTCCGGCTCAGCGCCCGCTACACGCCGGCGCTCCAGGCGGTCCCCTCGCTCGGCCAGATCGGCATGCTCGCGCTGGGCGGCTGGATGGCCGCCCGCGGGCAGATCACGCTGGGCACGTTCGTGGCGTTCTCCACCTACCTGGCGCAGCTCACCGGCCCGGTGCGGATGCTGACCATGATGCTGACGGTCGGCCAGCAGGCGCGCGCCGGCGTCGAGCGCGTCCTCGAACTCATCGACACCCGCCCCACCCTCGACGAGGGTGCCAAGGTCCTCCCGCCGGGAGCTCCGGCCACGGTCGACTTCGACCACGTCAGCTTCGGCTACAGCGCCGAGCGCCCGGTCCTGGAGGGCTTCGACCTGAGCATCGAACCCGGCGAGACCGTGGCCGTGGTCGGCGCCTCGGGCTCCGGCAAGTCCACCGTCTCCCTGCTGCTGCCGCGGATGTACGACGTGACCGGCGGCGCGGTGCGGATCGGCGGCGTGGACGTCCGCGAGCTGACCTTCGCGTCGCTGCGTTCCGCGATCGGGCTGGTGCCCGAGGACAGCTTCCTGTTCTCCGACACCGTCCGGGCCAACATCGCCTACGGCAAGCCCGACGCCACCGACGAGGAGATCCTCGCCGCCACCCGCGCATCCCAGGCCCACGAGTTCATCAGCGCCCTTCCCGACGGGTACGACACGGTGGTCGGCGAGCAGGGCCTGACCCTGTCCGGCGGCCAGCGGCAGCGCGTCGCCCTGGCCCGCGCGATCCTCACCGATCCGCGGCTGCTGCTCCTGGACGACGCCACGTCAGCGGTGGACGCCCGGGTCGAGGCGGAGATCTTCGACGCCCTGCGCCAGGTGATGCGCGGGCGCACCACCCTGTTGATCGCCCACCGCCGATCCACCCTGGCGCTCGCCGACCGGATCGCGGTCCTGGAGGCCGGCCGGCTCGCCGACGTGGGCACCCACGACGAGCTCCAGGCGCGCAGCCCGCTGTACCGCGCGCTGCTCACCGACCCCGAGGCGCTCGGCGCCGACGTGGTCGACCTCGACCCGGCGGGCGCCGCGGTCCCGCGCCCGGGCTCGCGGTGCACCCACGACGTGTCGGCGGACGGCGCCTGCGGCGACCCGCGGTGCCTGCTGCGCGTCCAGGACGAGGCGGTCGACGCGGCGGAGCCCGCGCAGGCGACGGCGCTCGCGGGCGTCACCCCCGAGCTGTGGCCGGAGCACCTGCGGGTGGTCGACGAGGACGACCCCGCCGGCGGCCGGGGCGCGGCCGGACCGCCGGCGGCCGCGGCCGTGCGCCGGGCCGGGGGAGGCCCGGGCGGGGGCATGGCGGGCGCGCTCGCTGGGATGCCCGCCACCCCGGAACTCCTGGCCAAGGTCGCCGCCCTGCCGCCCGCCCTCGACACTCCGGACATCGACGAGGAGCGGGCGCGTGCCGCGGAAACGGGGTTCGGGCTGGGCAGCATGCTCCGCGGCTTCCGCAGCCCGCTGGTGCTGAGCCTGCTGCTCGTCGCGGTCGACGCCGTCGCCGGGCTGCTGCTGCCGGTCCTGATCCGGCACGGTATCGACGCGGGCGTACGCCGGCACGCGCTGCACGCGGTCTGGGTCGCCTCCCTGCTCGGGCTGGCGCTGGTCCTGCTGCAGTGGGTGGTGGAGTGGGGCTCCACCCTTCTCACCGGCCGCACCGGTGAACGCGTCCTGTACACGCTGCGCGTGAAGATCTTCGCCCACCTGCACCGGCTCGGCCTGGACTTCTACGAACGGGAGCTGTCCGGCCGCATCATGACCCGGATGACCACCGACGTGGACGCCCTGTCCACCTTCCTTCAGACCGGCCTGGTCACGGCGCTGGTCAGCGTGTTGACCTTCGCCGGCATCCTGGTGGCGCTGCTCGCGATCGACGTGCAGCTCGCGCTGATGGTCTTCGCGACCCTGCCGCTGCTGGTGGTCGCCACCTGGGTCTTCCGCCGCAAGTCGGTGCGCGCGTACGAGTCCGCGCGCGAGCGGATCGCCGTCGTCAACGCCGATCTCCAGGAACACGTCGCGGGCCTGCGGGTGGTGCAGGCGTTCCGTGGCGAGGAACTCGGCGCCCGGCGCTTCCTGAGCCGCAGCGACGAGTACCGGACCGCCCGGGTCCGCGGCCAGTTCCTGATCTCGGTGTACTTCCCGTTCGTGCAGCTGCTGTCCAGCGTGGCGGCGGCACTGGTGCTCATCGTGGGCGCCCACCGGGTCAACGCCGGCACCCTCACCGCCGGCGCCCTGGTCGCCTACCTGCTCTACATCGACCTCTTCTTCTCCCCGGTGCAGCAACTCTCCCAGGTCTTCGACGGCTTCCAGCAGGCCACGGTCTCGCTCGGCCGCATCCGCGAACTGCTGAACCGTCCCACCACGACCCCGCAGGCCGCCGACCCGCGGCCGGTGCACCGCCTGCGCGGCGAGATCACCTTCGAGGACGTCCGCTTCCGCTACGGCGGTACGGACGCCGAAACCCCCGACGCCCTGGCCGGCATCCAGCTGCGTGTGCCCGCCGGCCAGACCGTCGCCTTCGTCGGGGAGACGGGCGCGGGCAAGTCCACGCTGGTCAAGCTCGTCGCCCGCTACTACGACCCGACCGGCGGCGCCGTCCTCGTCGACGGCACCGACATCCGCGCGTTCGACCTGACCGGATACCGGCAGCAACTCGGCGTCGTCCCCCAGGAGCCGTACCTGTTCGCGGGCACCGTGCGCGACGCCATCGCGTACGGGCGGATGGACGCGACGGACGCCGAGGTGGAGGCCGCAGCCCGCGCGGTGGGTGCCGACGGGATGATCGCGACCCTCGAAGGCGGCTACCTCCACCAGGTCACCGAACGCGGCCGGAACCTTTCCGCGGGCCAGCGCCAGCTCATCGCCCTGGCGCGAGCCGAACTCGTCGACCCCGCGATCCTGCTGCTCGACGAGGCCACCGCCGCACTCGACCTCGCCACCGAGGCGCTGGTCAACCAGGCCGCCGACCGGCTGGCCGTCCGCCGCACCACCCTCGTGGTCGCGCACCGCCTCAGCACCGCCGCGCGGGCCGACCGCGTCGTCGTCCTCGACCACGGCCGCGTCATCGAGGACGGGACCCACGACGAACTGCTCGCCCGCGACGGCCGGTACGCGGAGCTGTGGCGCACCTTCACCGGGGAGGTCCGCTCGGCCGCCTGACCACCACCGCCCGGCCCGAAGCAGTCACCCCGCCCGCCCTCCGCCGTCCGCCCTCCCCCCTCCGGTCATCCGGTCTCCGTCACCCGCCGTCCGTGCCCGTCCACCGGGCCGGGCGGCGGGTCCGCTCATCCGACCTGCCGCCATTGCGCCCGAAGCGCGTCGACCGCGGCCATGATCGACGGTCGGCGTGCCGCGCCCTTCCGCCACAGCGCGTACAACCGCCGCACCGGAGCGGGCTCCAGCCGCAGCACCCGCACTCCCTCGGGCAGCGGCCCCCGGCCCAGCCGGGGCACCAGCGCGATGCCCAGCCCCGCGGCCACCAGGGCGACCTGCGTGCCGTACTCGCCGACCTGGTAGGCCATGTCCGGCTCGGTGCCGGACTCCCGCAGCGTTCGCACCAGCCAGTCGTGGCACACCGATCCCGGTGGCTGGCAGATCCACCGCTCCCGGGCGACGTCCGCGCGCAGCACCGACCCGCGCTCCGCCAGCCGGTGCCCGGCCGGCACCAGCACGTCGCACCGGTCGTCACCGATGACCGCGCGACCCAGCCCTTCCGGCACGGGCAGCGGCGCGATGTCCCAGTCGTGGGCCACTGCCAGGTCCACCCCGCCCCGGGCCACCAGGTCGACCGACAGGTGGGCGTCCACCTCGACCAGCCGCAGGTCCAGCGCGGGGTGTGCGGCGGCCAACGCGGCCAGCACCGGAGGCAGCAGACCGCATGCCGCGGTCGGGAACGCTGCGACCGTCAACCGCCCGCCCGGGCGGCCGCGCTGCTCCTCCAACGCGACCTCGGCCGACTCCACCACCCGCATCAGCTCTTGCGCGGCGGCCACCAGCAGCAGCGCGGCGTCCGTCAGCACCACCCCGCGGCCCTGCCGCTCCAGCAGCACCGAACCGGCCTCGCGCTCCAACTTCGCGACCTGCTGGGACACCGCCGAGGGTGTGTATCCCAGCGCCGCTGCCGCCGCACCGATCGACCCGTGCGTGTGCACCGCGTGCAGCGCCCTCAACCGTCCCAGATCGAGCACGCCCGCAGGCTCCTTCCCACTGCCGCCATCCACCGGCCGCCCGGACGGCACCGGCCGCCCGGACGCCCGGCCGTCACGTTGCCGTGCGCCCGCCGCCCCGGATGCTCAGGCCGACTCCGACAACAGCCGGGCCAGGTGCTCCCGTCCGGCCTCCAGCAGACCCGGGAACTCCTCCGCCTGCGGATTCCACCTCTTCTCGTACTCCCAGCACAGCCAGCCGTCCCACTCGGCGCGGCTGAGCACCTCGATCGTCTCCGCCAATGGCAGCGCACCCTTGCCGAGCGCCAGCGGGGTTCGCTCCTCCGCCGAGGCGATGTCCTTGACCTGCACGTATCCCAGGTACGGGGCGAGTGCGGGATAGGTCGAGGACGGCTGCTCACCGGCCAGCCAGGTGTGCATCACGTCCCAGATCGCACCCACGGCGTGGTGCCCGACAGCTCCCAGCACCCGCGCCACGTCGGCGCCGGACCGGTGCGAGTCGTGCGTCTCCAGCAGCACTCGTACCCCGCGGTCGGTCGCATGCGGTGCCACCGCTGCCAGGCGCCGTTCGGCCAGCGCGTCCGCCTCAGCAACCGGCAGGTCGCCTCCGCCCGGGAAGACCCGGACGTAGGACGCCCCCAGGTCGGCGGCCAGGTCGACAGCGGCTTCGACCTCGGCCAGCACCGGGCCGTCCTCGCCCCGGGCCGCCACCCTCGCGTAGGCGGCCACGGTGAGGATGGTGATGCCGGCGGACGCGAACTGCTCGACCACCCGGGCGCGTTCGTCCGCGTCGAGCCCCGGGTGCACCGGTTCCTCGTCGCTCGCGCGCAACTCGACGCCGTGGTAGCCGTTTTCTGCCGCGAGTCGCACGACCTGGTCGATGGGCAACGCGGGGAGTCCGAGGGTGGAGAAGGCGAGTCTCATTTGCCGGACACTAGGCACGGGGCCCGCGCGGGGTCAACCGCGACCGGGCCTCGCCGCGTCGGCGTGTCGCCCACCCGCCCGCCCTGGTTCGACCTCCTTTCGACCGCGGTGATCCGTCGGCGGAGCGCCCAGGACGTCCGCTCCGCACCTGTCCTCGCCCCGCTCCGTGCCAGTCGGGGTGCCGCCCGGACTGGTCACAGGGTCAGGCGCCAGTCCTGTCCCACCAGATCCCGGCCGAAGCTGTGGTGGGGGTTCTCGGCGATCAGCTCGAACCCGGCCCGCTCGTAGATCCTGCGGGCCCCGGACAGGACGTCGTTGGTCCACAGGACGAGCGCGTCGTAACCGGCCTGGCGGGCGAAGGCGACGCACGTGTCCACCAGGCGCCCGCCTATCCCGTGGCCCCGGGCGGCCGGATCGACCAGCAGCAGGCGCAACCGCGCGGTCCCGGGCGCGTCGTCCCGCACGCAGAAGACGCATCCCGCCCGCTCGCCGTCGAGTTCGGCCACCCACATCGCCTCGCGGTGCGGGTCGCGGCCCGACGCGTAGTCCGCGACGATGCGCGCGACCAGAGCTTCGTATTCCTCGTCCCAGCCGTACTCAGCCGCGTACACCGAGGCGTTCCGCTCGATGGCCCACCCCAGATCGCCCGGGCGGGGCGAGCGCAGGACGACGCGCGGGCCAGGGGTGAAGCGGTGGTCGTCGTGCAGGATCTCGCGGACCGTGCTCATCGCAGCGGTGAGCCGCGGCCGGTCCTCCGGTGCTATCCGGCCGACCAGCGAACTCACGGCCTCCTGCGCGCGGTCCTCCAGCAGGGACGCGGCCTCCTTCCCCCGCGTGGTCAGCTCGATCCGCTGTCTTCGCGCGTCCTGCTCGGATGGCCTGCGCGTGACGAGCTGCCTCTCCTCGAACTTCGACAGCATCCGGCTGAGATGGCCGGCGTCGAGTGACAACTCCACGCGCAGGTCGGCCGCGTCGGTGCGTCGCGCGTGCGCGAGTTCGTAGAGCACGCGCGCCTCGGTGAGCGTGAACGGTGTGTGGAGGTGGCGGCTGTAGTCGAGCGCGCCGATGAGGTTGGTGTAGAAGCGGTTGAACGCGCGGATCTCCTGGACTGCCATGACGACTCCGGCCTTTCTGTTCTTTCTTTGCCTGAGTCAAAGGTAGGACCGTGGCGGAGCCCCGCGAAAGCCCATTTTTCCCGCCTGTGGATAACTTTCAGCGGTCCGTGCGGGCCGTGCGGGCTGGATGGGCCGGTGGCGCGGTGGACTCCCGGACCATCAGTTCCGTGGTCACCGTGGCCACCCAGCCCGGCGGCGGGGCCGACCGACCCAGCACCAGCCGGCCCGCGCGCGCTCCCGCCTCCTGGAGCGGGATGCGGACGGTGGTCAGCGCCGGCGAGGCGTCGACGCTGAACGGGAGGTCGTCGAACCCGGCCACGGAGATGTCGCCGGGGACGCGGAGCCCGCGGTCGCGCAGGGCGGCGCACACGCCGAGCGCGGCGGCGTCGTTGGACGCCACGACCGCGGTCACCGAGGGGTCCTTGCGCAGCAGTTCCAGTGCGCCGTCGTAGCCGGACGAGCGGTCGTACCCGCCGTACACGACGGGTTGGCCCGGCAGGTCCCCACTGCCCACCGCGTCGCCGTCCCCGGGAACGAGCCCGTGGGCGGCCAGTGCCGCGTAGTGGCCTTCGAGGCGGTGCCGCGTGGTGCTGCGTTCGGGCGGGCCGGCCACGCAGCCGATCCGGCGGTGCCCCAGCGACAGCAGGTGCTCGGTCAGCCGTCGCGCCCCGCCCCGGTTGTCGAAGGTGAGGGTCGTGATGCCGGGCGCCGTATCGGGCAGCGGCGGGCGCCCGCACAGCACGATCCGCGTGCCGGAGGAGGCCAGCCGGGCCAGCCTGGCGGCCACCGCGGCCGTGTGCGGCCCGTCCTCGACCGCGCCCCCGGTCAGTACCACGCCGGCCGCGCGCTGGCGTTCGAGCAGGGTGAGATAGGTGAGTTCGGACTCGGGCGACCCGCCGGTGTTGCAGACCACCGCCAGCTTGCCGCCGCTCGGAGGGTTGCCGGGGCCGGCACCGATCTCGCGCTGGAGCGCGCTGGCGATCAGGCCGAAGAAGGGGTCCGCCACGTCGTTGACCAGGACGCCGACGAGGTCGGAGCTCGCCGCGGCCAGCGCTCGCGCCTGACCGTTGACGACGTAGTCCAGCTCCGCCACGGCCCGCCGCACCCGCTCCCTGGTGCTGCCGGCCACCGGGTAGTTGCCGTTGAGGACCCGGGAGACGGTCGCCGACGACACTCCCGCGCGCGCCGCGACATCGGCCAGCGTCACTGCCATATCGGTCCTGACCTCCTCGTGCGGCGGCTGGGGGATCGCTCCGGCCGGCGTCGCACCGGCTGTCGAGCGTCGACGGCACATGCTCTCACCTCGTCGCCGCCCGCGGCAGCCACGCCGCAGTTCCGCAGGCCGTCACGCCAGCAAGCGCTTACCTCGGCATCCAGGAGAGTCTTGTCGACCGCCACTCGCGCAAGCTAGCGTGATACGGAAGAAAGCGCTTGCTATGGTGCGAGCCCCTACCGCGAGCACCTTGCCGACCGCACTTCCCACCCCGCCCCCGACCGCCCAGGAGAGGCCCATGACACGCAAGACCGTGAGGATCGCCATGAACGGCGTCACCGGACGCATGGGCTATCGGCAGCACCTGGTACGGTCCATCCTCGGCCTGCGCGAGCAGGGCGGCCTCGACCTGGGCGACGGCACTGTGCTGTGGCCGGAGCCCGTACTCGTCGGCCGCCGCGAGCACGCGCTGCGCGCGATCGCCGAGCGGCACGGCATCGAGCACTGGAGCACCGACCTGGACGGGGTCCTGGCCGACCCGTCGGTCGAGATCTACTTCGACGCCCAGGTGACCTCCGCCCGCGAAGGGGCGGTCAGGCAGGCCATCGCGGCAGGCAAGCACATCTACTGCGAGAAGCCGACGGGCACCACGCTGGCCGGAGCCGTGGAACTCGCACGGCTCGCCACCGAGGCCGGAGTGAAGCACGGCGTGGTGCAGGACAAGCTCTTCCTGCCCGGCCTGCAGAAACTCCGGCGGCTGGTCGAAGGGGGCTTCTTCGGCCGGATCCTCTCCGTGCGCGGCGAGTTCGGGTACTGGGTCTTCGAGGGCGACTGGCAGAGCGCGCAGCGCCCGTCCTGGAACTACCGTGCCGAGGACGGCGGCGGCATCGTGGCGGACATGTTCCCGCACTGGGACTACGTGCTGCACGAGCTGTTCGGCCGGGTGCGCAGCGTCCAGGCGCTCACCGCCACCCACATCCCGCAGCGCTGGGACGAGCAGGGCAAGCCGTACGGCGCCACCGCGGACGACGCGGCCTACGGTGTCTTCGAGTTGGAGGGCGGGGCCGTCGCGCAGATCAACTCCTCCTGGGCCGTGCGGGTCAACCGGGACGAACTGGTCGAGTTCCAGGTGGACGGCACCCACGGCTCCGCCGTCGCGGGGCTGCGCAAGTGCCGCGTCCAGCACCGCTCGGCCACGCCCAAGCCGGTCTGGAACCCCGACCTGCCGGCGACGGAGACCTTCCGCGACCAGTGGCAGGAGGTCCCGGACAACGCCGACTTCGACAACGGCTTCAAGGCGCAGTGGGAGCTCTTCCTGCGCCACGTGGCGCTCGACGAGCCGTGGCGCTGGGACCTGCTGGCCGGTGCCCGGGGCGTCCAGCTCGCCGAGCTCGGCCTGAGGTCCTCCGAGGAAGGCCGCCGCTTCGAGGTCCCGGAGCTGTCGCTGTGACCCTCCTGCTGCCCGACGCGTCCGGTGAACTGCGCGCCTACCGGCC
Source organism: Streptomyces sp. SN-593 (assembly GCF_016756395.1). Classification (NCBI taxonomy): domain Bacteria; kingdom Bacillati; phylum Actinomycetota; class Actinomycetes; order Kitasatosporales; family Streptomycetaceae; genus Actinacidiphila; species Actinacidiphila reveromycinica. Next base: position 2,860,251 of record NZ_AP018365.1, on the reverse strand, counting down.
ACGTTCCGAACCCGTCGTCCATGCGGCGGGACTGCCCCTGCGCAGCAGGGTGGTCTACTCGGCCGCCCACGTCGTCGCCGACCCGATGCGCACCGCGGCCGACGCCCCCGCGGCCGTGGACTGGGACGCGACCCTCGCGTTCCGCCACCACCTGTGGAGCACGGGGCTCGGGGTGGCCGAGGCCATGGACACCGCGCAGCGCGGCATGGGCCTGGACTGGCCGGTCGCGGCGGAGCTCATCCGCAGGTCCTCTGCGGAGGCGCGGCTGACGGGCGGCCGGATCGCGTGCGGAGTGGGCACCGACCAACTGGCCGGTGCCGCCGCCTCGGGGGCCGGCCTCGCCGAGGTCACGGCCGCCTACGAGGAGCAGTTGGCAGTGGTGGAGGAGGCCGGTTCGCAGGCCGTCCTGATGGCCTCGCGCGCCTTGGCCGCCGTCGCCAAAGGACCCGACGACTACCTGGAGGTGTACGGACACTTGCTGCGGCAGTCCGCCGACCGGGTGATCCTGCACTGGCTCGGCCCGATGTTCGATCCCGCGCTGGTTGGCTACTGGGGCAGCGACGACCTCGACGCCGCGACCGAGACCTTCCTGGAGGTCATCGCCGCCCATCCGGACAAGGTTGACGGCATCAAGGTCTCGCTGCTTGACGCGGACCGGGAGGTCGCGCTGCGCCGCCGTCTGCCGGAGGGGGTGCGCTGCTACACGGGCGACGACTTCAACTACCCGGAGCTGATCGAGGGCGACGGCGAGGGCTTCAGCCATGCGCTGCTCGGGATCTTCGATCCGCTGGCGCCGGTGGCGGCCGCCGCGGTCAGCGCCCTGGACACCGGTGATGCCGCCGGATTCCGGGCGTTGCTGGACCCGACGGTCGGCCTGTCGCGGCACCTCTTCGAGGCGCCCACCCGCTTCTACAAGACCGGAGTGGTCCTGCTCGCCTGGCTTGCGGGATTCCAGGACCACTTCACCATGGTCGGCGGCCTCCAGTCCGCGCGTTCCCTTCCCCACCTCGCGCGGGCGTACGAACTCGCCGACCGGGTCGGCCTGTTCGCCGACCCCGAACTCGCCGAAGCCCGGATGCGCGGGCTGCTCGCCGTACACGGAGTGGACGCATGACCGCCGACCAGGGCACCGCGCGGGACCTCGCACGCCTGAGTATCAACCAGGAGACCGTGAAGCAGTGGTCGCTTCCCGAACTGGCCGAGGGATGTACGGCGCTCGGCATCGGGTCGGTCGGCCTGTGGCGCGCCCCGGTCCAGGAGTACGGGGTGCGCGACGCGGCCGCGCTGATGAGGGAGCACGGTCTCGCCGTCACCTCCCTGTGCCGGGGCGGCTTCTTCACCGCGTCCGACCCGGCGCGGCGGGCGGAGGCGCTGGCCGACAACCGGGCGGCGATCGACGAGGCCGCCATGCTCGGGACCGACACCCTGGTGCTCGTCTCGGGCGGCCTGTCCGAGGGCGAGCGGGACATCGCGGCGGCCCGGGAGCGGGTGGCGGACGCGATCGGCGCACTCGTGCCGTACGCGGCGGAGCACGGTGTGCGGCTGGCGATCGAGCCTCTGCACCCGATGTTCGCCTCGGACCGCTGCGTGGTCTCGACGCTGGGACAGGCGCTGGACATCGCGGAGCGGTTCGCACCCGAACACGTGGGTGTCGTCGTGGACACCTACCACCTGTGGTGGGACGACCGTGCGGAGGCGGGGATCGCGCGTGCCGGCGGGAGCGGGCGGATCGCGAGCTTCCAGGTCGCGGACTGGGTGACGCCGCTGCCCGAAGGGGTGCTGCTCGGGCGCGGGCAGCTCGGTGACGGATGCGTCGACCTGCGGGGACTGCGCGTGCGGGCCGACGAGGCCGGGTACCGGGGCCAGGTGGAGGTCGAGATCTTCAACCCCGGTCTGTGGGCCAGGGACGGCGCCGAGGTGCTCGCCGAGGTCGCGGACCGGTACCGGCGGCACGTGCTCTGAAAAGATCTTGGAATTTTCCCGTCCCGCGGTACAACCCTTTCCCCGCTCGACGTGTCGTACATGGCATCGGGGCTCCCGGAGGGGGTTCAGGGAGCCCGGCTGGTACGCCCGAGGGGGGTTTCGGGGGTACAGGGGGAGGGATGACGAGGGGCTCGGCTTCGGCCGGGCCCCTCGCGCTTTCTCCCGCGCGCCGGGGGAGTTGTCCACAGCCGCGCGGGTGACGGGCGCCGCGATGTCGGTCACTGCCGGTACCTTCGGAGCAGATCACCGACCGGCCCGGAGGGAGCCAGCAGATGGGTGAGGCACCGCACCTCTCGGTCCTGGAGGGCGTCCTTGAGCGGATCACGTACGCCAACGAGGACAACGGCTACACGGTCGCGCGCGTCGACACCGGCCGCGGCGCCGGCGACCTGCTCACCGTGGTCGGCGCCCTGCTCGGCGCGCAGCCCGGTGAGTCCCTGCGCATGCACGGCCGCTGGGGTTCGCACCCGCAGTACGGCAAGCAGTTCACGGTGGAGAACTACACGACGGTCCTGCCCGCCACCGTGCAGGGGATCCGCCGCTATCTCGGTTCCGGGCTCATCAAGGGCATCGGGCCGCGCATCGCCGAGCGCATCGTGGAGCACTTCGGCACCGACACGCTGGACGTCATCGAGACCGAGGCCACCCGCCTGGTCGAGGTGCCGGGTCTCGGACCGAAGCGGACGAAGCTGATCGCCGCCGCATGGGAGGAGCAGAAGGCGATCAAGGAGGTGATGGTCTTCCTCCAAGGCGTGGGGGTCTCCACGTCCATCGCCGTGCGGATCTACAAGAGTTACGGCGACGCGTCCATCTCCGTGGTGAAGAACCAGCCATATCGGCTCGCCTCCGAGGTGTGGGGCATCGGGTTCCTGACCGCCGACCGGCTCGCGCAGGCCGTCGGCATCCCGCACGACAGCCCCGAGCGGGTCAAGGCCGGCCTCCAGTACGCCCTGTCGCAGGCCACGGACAGCGGCAACTGCTTCCTGCCCGAGGAGCGCTTGATAGCCGACGCGGTGAAGCTGCTTCAGGTGGACACCGGCCTGGTGATCGAGTGCCTGGGGGAGTTGGCCGACGAGGAGGGCGTGGTGCGCGAGCGGGTCCCGTCGCCCGACGGCGACGGCGAGCCGGTCAGGGCGGTGTACCTGGTGCCGTTCCACCGCGCGGAGATCGCCCTCTCCGCCCAGGTGCTGCGACTGCTGCGCGGGCCGGAGGACCGGATGCCGGCCTTCCAGGATGTCGACTGGGACAAGGCGCTGGCGTGGCTCGCCGACCGGACCGGCGCGGACCTCGCCCCCGAGCAGCAGGAGGCCGTGCGCCTGGCGCTCACGCAGAAGGTCGCGGTGCTCACCGGCGGCCCGGGCTGCGGCAAGTCGTTCACGGTGCGCTCGGTGGTAGCCCTGGCGGCTGCCAAGAAGGCCAAGGTGGTGCTCGCCGCCCCGACCGGCAGGGCCGCCAAGCGGCTCGCCGAGTTGACCGGGGCCCCCGCCTCGACGGTGCACCGCCTGCTGGAGCTCAAGCCGGGCGGCGACGCGGCGTACGACCGTGACCGGCCGCTGGACGCGGACCTCGTGGTGGTCGACGAGGCGTCGATGCTGGACCTGCTGCTGGCGAACAAACTGGTGAAGGCGGTGCCACCCGGGGCGCACCTGCTGTTCGTCGGCGACGTGGACCAATTGCCGAGCGTGGGGGCGGGCGAGGTGCTGCGGGACCTGCTGGCCCCGGGTGGACCGGTGCCGGCCGTGCGGCTGACCCGTATCTTCCGCCAGGCCCAGCAGTCCGGGGTGGTGACCAACGCGCACCGGATCAACTCGGGAGTGCCGCCGGTCACTCAGGGACTGGCCGATTTCTTCCTCTTCGCCGAGGAGGACTCGGAGGAGGCGGCCCGGCTGACAGTCGACGTCGTGGCCCGTCGGATTCCGGCCAGGTTCGGCCTCGACCCCCGCCGGGACGTCCAGGTGCTCACCCCGATGCACCGCGGCCCGGCCGGCGCCGGTGTGCTCAACGGCCTCCTCCAGCAGGCTGTCACCCCCTCCCGCCCGGACGTGGCGGAGCGCCGCTTCGGCGGCCGTACCTTCCGCGTCGGCGACAAGGTCACGCAGATCAGGAACAACTACGAGAAGGGCGCCAACGGCGTCTTCAACGGCACCGTGGGCGTGGTGACCGCCCTCGACGCGGTCGAGCAGAAGCTCACGGTGCGGACTGACGAGGACGAGGAAGTCGGATACGACTTCGACGAACTGGACGAGCTGACCCACGCCTACGCCGTCACGATCCACAGATCGCAGGGCAGCGAGTACCCGGCGGTGGTGATCCCCGTCACTACCGGGGCTTGGATGATGCTCCAACGCAACCTGCTTTACACCGCGGTCACGAGGGCGAAACGCCTGGTCGTGCTGGTGGGGTCGCGTCGGGCGATCGGGCAGGCCGTGCGGACGGTCTCCGCGGGTCGTCGCTTCACGGCTCTCGACCATCGGCTTGATCTGGGCGCAAAATAGGCACTCCGTGCCACTTTTCGGCCCGATGGCCGACCCCGAGTGCACACCCCAGTGCCAAATGGGGGACAGTGGACGTAGTCAGGGCACCTCGAAGAAGAGGCAAAACCGTCGGTGAGGGAATGACGTGAGCGACAACTCTGTAGTACTGCGGTACGGGGACGGCGAGTACAGCTACCCCGTGGTGGACAGCACCGTCGGTGACAACGGTTTCGACATCGGCAAGCTGCGCGCCGATACCGGACTGGTCACCCTGGACAGCGGCTACGGCAACACCGCGGCGTACAAGTCCGCGATCACCTTCCTCGACGGTGAGCAGGGCATCCTGCGTTACCGCGGGTATCCCATCGAGCAGATCGCCGAGCGCGGCTCCTTCCTGGAGACCGCGTACCTGCTGATCAACGGCGAGCTGCCGACCGTCGACCAGCTCTCCGCGTTCCAGGGGCAGATCACCCAGCACACGCTGCTGCACGAGGACGTCAAACGGTTCTACGACGGCTTCCCCCGGGACGCCCACCCGATGGCGATGCTCTCCTCGGTGGTCAGCGCGCTGTCGACGTTCTACCAGGACAGCCACAACCCCTTCGACCCCGAGCAGCGCGACCTGTCCACGATCCGGCTGCTCGCCAAGCTGCCGACGATCGCGGCGTACGCGTACAAGAAGTCCGTCGGCCAGCCGGTGGTCTACCCGCGCAACGACCTCGGCTACGTCGAGAACTTCCTGCGGATGACCTTCTCGGTCCCGGCCGAGGAGTACGAACTCGACCCGGTCGTGGTCAACGCGCTGGACAAGCTGCTCATCCTGCACGCCGACCACGAGCAGAACTGTTCGACGTCCACGGTCCGGCTGGTCGGCTCCTCGCAGGCCAACCTGTTCGCGTCGATCTCCGCCGGCATCAGCGCGCTGTGGGGGCCGCTGCACGGTGGCGCGAACCAGTCGGTGCTGGAGATGCTGGAGCGCATCAAGGCCGAGGGCGGCGACGTCGACTCCTTCATCCGCCGGGTGAAGAACAAGGAAGACGGCGTGAAGCTCATGGGCTTCGGGCACCGCGTCTACAAGAACTTCGACCCGCGGGCGAAGATCATCAAGGCGGCGGCGCACGACGTCCTCTCGGCGCTCGGCAAGTCGGACGAGCTGCTGGACATCGCGCTCAAGCTGGAGGAGCACGCGCTCAGCGACGACTACTTCGTCTCGCGCAAGCTCTACCCGAACGTGGACTTCTACACCGGGCTGATCTACCGGGCGATGGGCTTCCCGACCAGCATGTTCACCGTGCTGTTCGCGCTCGGCCGGCTGCCCGGCTGGATCGCCCAGTGGCACGAGATGATCAAGGAGCCCGGCTCCCGCATCGGTCGGCCGCGGCAGATCTACACCGGCGTCGTCACCCGCGACTACGTCCCGGTCGAAGCCCGCTGACCTGGGCGCACGCCCGGAGGCACGCACACAGGAGAGCGCCCCGCGACGGATCCCCCCACGGGTCCGGCACGGGGCGCTCCCGTTTCCCGGAGCGGATCCCCCCACGGGTCCGTACCGGGCGTTCTTCGGCGGCTGCGCCAAGCCGGGACGAGGCGGCCGGGAGGGCCGCTCAAGCTCCCCGGTGTCGCCCCGGCGACGCAACTCGATCCATCCCCCTAGATGGACCGTACCTCAACCCCCCGCACCGGCTCCGCCGGGGGCCGGTGTTCAAGACATAAGACCCATGAGACACCGTAATGGTTACGCCGCAAGCGATGTGATCTACGTCTCTTCGGCGGGGGTGTTTGCGCAGGCTACCCCGCTCGCGGCCGGTCGGGCGTGATCCCGTAGCGTGCTGTCTCTCCTCGAGGGGCGGAGCACATGGCAGAGAACGGGACAGCGGTCCGGAACATCGTGGTGACCGGCGGAGGCACGGGCATCGGCCTGGCCATCGCGACCCGGTTCGCGGAGGACGGCCACCACGTCACGATCGTCGGCCGCCGCCGCGAGGTCCTGCACGCCGCCGCGGACGAGCTGCGCACCCAGCGCGCTCTGGACGTCACCCCGGTCGTATGCGATCTGGCCGATCCGGACGACGTCGAGACGGTCCTGTCGCACCTGCCCTACCGGGTCGACGTCCTGGTGAACAGCGCCGGCAGCCGTGAGCTCGCGGTCGGCGCCGGACCGCACGGCCTGCTGGCCCGCTGGCGCGGCGACTTCGAGCGGAACGTCCTCACGGCGGTGCTGCTCACCGAGTCGATGCGCGACCGCTTCGCCGACGGCGCCCGCGTGGTCACCGTGACCTCGGTCGCCGCGCTGCGCGGCGGTGGCTCCTACGGGGCCTCCAAGGCCGCTCTGCACGCCTGGAACCACTCCCTGGCCGCCCAACTGGGGCCGCAGGGCGTCACCTGCAACATCGTCGCTCCCGGGACCGTGGCGGGCACCGAGTTCTTCGGCTCGCGGCTCAACGACGCGGAGCTGACCCGGCGCGCCGGACGCACCCTGGTGGGCCGGGTCGGCCGCCCGGCGGACGTGGCCGCGGCGGTGCTCTTCCTGGCCTCCCCGGAGGCGGGCTTCATCACCGGTGAGATCCTGCAGTGCAACGGCGGCGAGCTGCTCGGGCGTTGAGGCCGCCGGCGGGCGACCCGCGGCGGCGCGCGGACACGTGCCGCTCCGGACACGTGGCGGCGTGTCGTGAGGCGTCTCCACCCACAGGAGTAGCGCCGCTGCGTCCCGAGGATGAGATTTCCGGGGAATCGGCGGAGAAGTGCCCCTACACCGCCAAACACGCTTGCCGAGTCACGGGAACCGCTGTCAGCGTTGTTCCCAGGGGGTGGGAAGAGGGGCGGTGATATGGACGTTGCACTGAGCGTGTCGTCATTGGACTTCACCTCCGGTCTCGCCGAGCACCTGCGGGGTGGCAACGTCTTGTGGGCGTACGCGCTGCTGGCCGCGACGACGGCCCCGCCGCTCGTGCCCAACGCCGTCCTGCTCGTCACGGGCGGTGTGATGGCCGCGGAGGGGCGCCTCAGCATCGCCCTCGTGCTCCTGGTGGTGGCGGGCAGCGCCGTCATGGGGGACATGCTGCTGCACCGCACCGGTCGGGCCCTCAGCGGCCGCGTGCTCAACCGCATGCGCCGCAGGCCCCGGCAGGCGGCGCTGCTCAAATGGGCGGCTCTGCGCATCCAGCGCCATGGGGTGCCCTTCGTCATAGGCGTCCGCTTCCTGCCCAGCGGTCGGGTGATCGGCGGGCTGGCCGCCGGCGTCGTGCGCTATCCCGCCCGGCGCTACGTGATCGGCGCGGGCGTCGCCGAGGCGGTGTGGGCGTCGTACTCGGTCGGCGCCGGGTACATCAGCGGTCGGGCCGCCTCGAACTCCTTCTACGCCCTGTCCCTGGGGCTCGGTATATCCCTGCTGGTCGCGGGGGTCGGCACGGTGGCCCAGTGGGTGTCCCGCCGCCGGGACAGCGGCCACCAGGACGCAGGCCGCCCCTCGTCGGTCGTGGCCGCGTCCGTCGCGGGCGGAGGTGACGGCGGCGCCGCGGCGCAGGCCGCGCCCGCCGTGGCCGGTGCGGCGAGTGCGGCCGGCGGTGCGGCGACTGCGGCGAGAGCAGCCGGTGGGGCCGCGGGAGCCGTCTCCGGGGGCCTGCCGGCTCCGCCCCCGCCGCAACCACCCGCGGCTCCCGCCGCCCCGGGATTCCCTCCTCCGGTCCCACCCGAGAGACCTCCCCCGGTCTCGGTGCCCTTGGAGGGCCGGGAGATCCTGCCTTCCCCCCTGCCGCCCCCCGACAACGACGCGGACGACAGTTCCTGTCCGCTGACCGGGCGCGGCACGTAGTCATGTCCTGGTCGGGGTCGTTCCCCGGCCTCTTTGCGTTCGCCCCGGCGCATCGGCCGGCCCGCGGCGCGGATGCCGTGCGGGGTCTTCCGCTCCGGTCAGCCGGATTCTCGGCGCCCCCTGTTGCTCGGGCGCCTGGCGCTCCACGACCGGATCGTGTCCGCGTACCAGAACGGTTTCCCGCGCTCCACCACGTCGGGATCGGGCAGGTGCCCGTGCTTCCGGTACGAGCGCACGGTGTCCACCTGGACGCGGATGTGGGCTGCGATGTCCGCGTACGACCACAGCGTTCGATCGGCCATGAAGCACCTCCATGCCACAGCGATGTCGATCAGCACCTTCGTCCGGACAACGACGGGCCGCGGTCGGCGCATGCGGTTGTTGATCTTCTGTGACACGGAACCCGCGTAACGGTGACAAACCGCAGGTCATGGCCGGTATGACTGGCATACCGATCACACTGAACTGCGGTCGCTCACTCGTTCGAGTTGCTTGTGGGCGTAGATCTTTTCGGGCCGGCCGGAATGCGGCAGACTTCGAGTACGCGACGATCCCGCACGATCCCGCACCGTCAGTCTCGGCCTTCCTGCTCGGGTTCACCGGCCACGACCCGCAGCAGGTGGGCGGCGGTGGCCGTCATCGCGTCGAGACCAGGGCGGAGGTAGCGGCGCGGGTCGACCGCCGTCGGGTCGCTGGCGAGGTAGTCGCGTACGGCGGTGGTGAAGGCGATGTTGAGCGCCGTCCCGATGTTGATCTTCGCCATGCCTGCGGCGACTGCCTGCCGCAGCTCGCCGTCGGACACGCCGGACGAGCCGTGCAGGACCAGCGGCACGCCCACGGACTCACGCAGCCGGCCGATGAGTTCGTGGTCGAGCCGGGCGGTGCGCTCGGTCATCGCGTGCGAACTGCCGACCGCGACGGCCAGCGAGTCCACTCCCGTGGCGGCGGTGAAGGCAGCCGCCTCCGCAGGGTCGGTGCGCACACCCGGGGCGTGCGCACCGTCCTTGCCGCCGACCTCGCCGAGTTCGGCCTCCACCCACACCCCGTGGGTGTGGGCCCACTCGGTGACGCGGGCGGTGGCGCCGACGTTCTGCTCGTAGGGCAGGACCGACGCGTCGAACATCACCGAGGACACGCCGGCCGCGACCCCGGTGCGGACAAGCGCCTCGTCCTCCACGTGGTCCAGGTGGAGGGAGACGGGTACGGAGGCCGCTGCGGCGGCGGCCGCCGCACCCGCGAGCACACCGTCGAGGAGGCCGCCGTGGAACTTCACGGCGTTCTCGCTGATCTGGAGGATGACGGGCAGGCCGGTCTGCTCGGCTGCGGCGGTGATCGCTTCTGCGTGCTCCAGGGTGATCACGTTGAAGGCGGCCACGCCACCGCCGGACGCGTGGGCGGCGGAGACGAGTTCGGCGGTGGTGGCGGTCGGCATGCGGCTTCCTCGGATCCGGGTCCCTGGGGTCGTACGGGACCGGTGGCTCGGCACGGAGCGTGCCGACGGTTCGGGCGGGTGGATCGGCCGCGGACGCGGCGGACGGGAGGTGGAATCGGGCGCCGACACATGAGGACGCAGCGTCAGCGGGAGGAAGGAGGAGGTGGAGGCGGTGGAAATCAGGCGAGGATGACCGACCGGGTCAGGTTGCGCGGGCGGTCCGGGTCGTAGCCCTTCGCCTCGGCGATCGCGACGGCGAGGCGCTGGGCGCGCACCAGGTCGGCGAGCGGGTCGACCGTGGGCCGGTGCTCGAGGTGGCCGCCGACCGCGGCGATGTTCCCGGCCAGACCTTCCGGCAGCGGGCCGAAGGACCAGGCCACGCGACCGGGGCCGGTGATGCTGATCGGGCCGTGGCGGTACTCCATGGCCGGGTATGCCTCGGTCCAGGCGCCGGCGGCCTCCCGCATCTTCAGCGCGGCCTCCTGGGCCAGTCCGTAGGTCCAGCCGGTGCCGAGGAAGGTGATCTGCTCGGCCGAGAGCGCCTCGGGGGCCAGCTCGTCGCTTACGGCGGTGCGGGCGTCGGCGATCGCGGTGGTCAGGTCCTCGCCGAGGTGGGCGCGGAGCAGGGCCAGCACGGTCGTGGCGAAGCGGGTCTGCACCACGGACTGCTCGTCGGCGAAGTCGAGGACGATGATCTCGTCCGCCGCCTGCATCACCGGCGTCTTCGGGTCGGCGGTGATGGCGGTGACCGGGGTGGAGCCGAGCAACTGCTCGCAGGCCCTGAGGACCTCGGTGGTCGTGCCGGAGCGGGTGATCGCGAGCACGCGGTCGTAGCTGCGGCCGAGCGGGAACTCGGAGGCGGCGAAGGCGTCGGTCTCGCCGTGCCCGGCGCTCTCGCGCAGGGTGGCGTAGGACTGCGCCATGAACCACGAGGTGCCGCAGCCGATGACCGCGACCCGCTCACCGCGGGCGGGCAGCTTCCCGGACTGCTCCGGGGCGAGCTCGACCGCGCGCTGCCAGCAGTCGGGCTGGGTCGTGATCTCGGTGGTGGTCAGGGACGGGGCGGCCATGCGGTCTCCTCGGGATGAGCCGTGCGCTGTGGTGCGCGAGCGGGTGTCGTGCGCGTTCTGCGGTCAGTGTAGATGATTGATTCTGCTTGAAAAGAGCGAGTAATGAACAAGAGTGTGCATCTGGGGGCTGTCGTGTCGGAAGCGAGAGGGTTCGCCCTCCCGTCTGCGGCGGAGCCGCCGGTGAGTCGCGGCGGGTTCGACGGATGGCGGCGGCGGGGCATGCGGAGGCCCACCGGGAGGCGCGGGAGGAGGGGAGGCTTTGCGGAGCGGGCGGGGGTTCGTCACCTGGCGGAGGGCATAGCGCGACGGCGTGGAGGAGGCCGCGGCCGGACGCCTGGCGGAGTGCCGCTGGTCGAGTGGCCTGGCGACAGAGGGTGTTGGCGACGCGGAAGGTGGAACGCGTGGCGGCAGGAGGGCCGTTGGCCGCAGGTGGCCGCGGGGTGCGCAAGGGCACCGGAAAGCGCGCGGCCCGGCCGCCGCGCCGTGGGTGGTGGAGCTGGGGCGCGGGGGCCGGGCCGGTGAGGCGGGCGGGCGGGTCAGCCCTCGGAGAGCTCGTCGGTGGCGATCTCCCCTGCCTTGACGCTGCGGAGCAGGAAGTCGGCGATCGTTGTCAGTTCGTCGTCGTCGTATCCCGCGCACACGTCGTCCATGGCGTGGTTGAGGCCGGACAGGAGGTAGCCGATCTCGGCTTCCTTCTCCTTGATCACCTGGACGAGTATCGCCCGGCGGTCGCTCGGGTTCGGGGTGCGCACCACCCAGCCGCCGCGTTCCAGCCGGTCCAGCACGCCGGTGAGCGTGGCCGGGTGCAGCCCCGCGCGCCGGGCGAGCGCCGTCGGGCCCAGCGGACCGTGCCGGCTGACCAGGTCAAGGCACTCGAGGTCGGCGTCCCGGAGGTCCAGGTGTGCGCCGATCTGGTGGTTGAGCAGTGTCAGTTGCGCGTTCAGGCCCCGTACGTGCTCCTTGATGTGGTTCGTCAGCCGTCTGCGGCGTCGGGCTGTCGAAGTCGCCCCGGACAGTGTGGAGTCCATACGCAACGATCCCTCGCATCGTTTGCCTGCTCGCCGGGGTGGCCCATGGCTGCCTGCGCGTTCGCCCCCGGCGGCGAGCGCGGTGCCGGCAGGTGCTCGAAGCCTGCCGGGGGCAGCTCAGGCGCTCACTTTCTCACACCGCCTGTTCACCCTCGTAGCCCTTTCGGGCAAAAGCATGCCTGTTCCCGCCCAGGGGAGTTCGGGTGGGGGAAAGGAGGATGCGCAGGTGAAGAGCAGGGGCGGGGGATGCGGCAGGGGTGGCCCGGGCGGCCGGGGCCGTCCGCCCGAGCGGGCCTGGGGGAGTGCCCTCAGGCCGCACGGCGGTGCGCGGGGGAGGCGGTGTCCGGAGCCTGCGGGTGATCGCGGACGGGCGCGGCGTGCGAGCCGGCGGGGGCGGCGGTGCCGCGTTCGAGGGCGTCCACCGCGTGCTCGGCCCCGACCACCTCCGCGCGGATCGCCGAGCAGGACCGGCTGATCAGCCGGGACACGTGCATCTGGGATATGCCGAGCTGGTCGGCGATCATGCTCTGCGTCATTCCGCGGAAGAAGCGCAGGTAGAGGATCTGGCGTTCGCGTTCGGGGAGGCGGCACAGTTGCGGTTTGACCGCCTCGCGGTCCAGCACGACGTCGAGCGCCGGGTCGGGGGCGCCCAGCGTGTCGGCCAGGGACATGGGTCCGGTGTCCAGCGGCTGCCGGCACTGGGCGTCCAGCGACAGCGAGCTGAAGCTCTCCAGCGCCTCCAGTCCCGCGGCGGCCTCCTCCTCCGTGAGGCCGGCGTGCTCGGCGATCTCCTGTGCGGTGGGCTCCCGGCCCGGCCGGCTCTGGGCCAGTTCCTGGTGCGCGGCGCGGACCCGCGCCCTGAGCAGTTGCACCCGGCGCGGCACGTGTACCGACCACATGCAGTCGCGGAAGTGCCGCTTGATCTCGCCGTCGATGGTCGGCACCGCGTAGCTCTCGAAAGCGGTGCCGCGGTCCGGATCGTACCGGGTCACCGCCTTGACCAGGCCGAGGGCGGCCACCTGGCGCAGGTCGTCCAGCGACTCGCCGCGGTTGCGGTACCGGCCGGCCAGGCGGTGCGCCATCGGCAGCCAGTCGGTGGCGATCTCCTGGCGCAGCCGTTCCTTGGGGGCGCCGTCCGGAAGGCGGGCCAGACGGCGGAATGCCTCGGCGGTGTCGGGGGCGTCGTCGTGGGGATGCCTGCCCCGGTGGGAGGTGCGTGCGGGTATCGGACCGGACGCGGACACGGACACGGAAGATGCCATCTGTCACCAGCTCCTCGCGCTGCGACCCCACGGCGCTACGGTCGGTCACGGCCGGGGGAGGGGCCGAATGGGGTGTGCCCGGTCACGAATCCGGCAAACCATCGCAAACGGTTCAAATCATCAAATCCGCGACGATCTCGGAGATGCGATCGCGCGGCCGCCTTGCGGGGTGGGCTGTCGCGCCGGGGCTCGCGCGCCGTGGTGGATCGGGATCAGGGGCGCGTCCCCGTCGCCCCGGTGCCGGGCTCGGCGCCGCTGTGTACGGGGTGGTTTCGTCGAAGACTTGGTGACGGTGCTGTGCGCACGGGACTGGAGGGGTGCGAGTCGGGCAGTGGGGATCTGTGGGGGCGGGGGTTCGGGGTGGGGGACTTTGCCAAGCCGAGTCCAGGATTTCGCCAGGGCTGTGATGATCCCCGGTCGATCTCGTGATGTCCTGTACATGTCATGTCGGACGATCCCACGAGGTGCGCATGTCCCGCCCGTACATCCGTCCCGCCTGCCTGCTCGCCGCCGCTGCCCTGATCGCGGGCACCGCCGGTACCGCCGGAGCGGCCACGTCCGGTCCGGCTACGTCCGGTCCCGCCACGTCCGGTTCCACCACCGCCACCACCTCCGACGCGGGCTCCCCCTCCGCCGTCACTCCCTCCGCCGTCACCTACACCCTGGTCACGGAACCGTCGGCCGGCTACGGCGCGATCTACGACCTGATCGGCTCGGCGACGACCAGCATCGACCTCACGATGTACGAACTCACCGACACCACCGCCGAGCACGACCTCGCCGCCGCGGCGGCCCGCGGGGTGACGGTCCGGGTGATCCTGGACCAGAACCTGGAGAAGTCGAACAACACCGCGGCGTACACCTACCTCAACGCCAACGGCGTGCCGACCCACTGGGCCTCCACCACCTACGCCGCCACCCACCAGAAGACCCTCACGGTGGACGACGCCACCACCGCCATCATGAGCGGCAATCTGACCAGCCAGTACTACTCCACCAGCCGTGACTTCGCCGTCATCGAGAACAACTCCCTCGACGTCAAGGCGATAGAGAAGGTGTTCGCGGCCGACTACGCCGGCACCGCCATCACCCCCACCGACGGCGACCACCTGGTGTGGAGCCCCACCGACGCCCAGTCGAAGATCCTGGCGATCATCAACGGCGCCACCGCCAGCCTCTCGGTGGAGAACGAGGAGATGGGCTACGCGACCGTCACCACCGCGTTGGAGAACGCCGCCAAGCGCGGGGTGAACGTCGAGGTCACCATGACCAACGACGACAACGAGTACGCCGACGAGTTCGACGCCCTCACCGCCGCCGGCGTCCACGTGCGCACCTACGCCTACACCGCGTCGCTCTACATCCACGCGAAGGCGATCGTCGCGGACTACGGCACCAGCGCCGCCACGGTCGACGTCGGCTCGCAGAACTTCTCCAGCGCCTCGCTCAACAAGAACCGCGAGTTGGGCTTCATCACCACCTCGGCGCCGATCATCTCCGGGATCAACACGGCACTCGCCTCCGACTACGCGGGCGGCACCGCCTGGTCCTGATCCGGCGGGCCGCAGGCTGCCGACCCCTCCCACAGCGGCCGCATCCCGTAGCGACCCCCTCCTGTGGCGGCACTCCCGAACGGCGTCGCGGGCGGCCGGGCGGGAGGGCCGCCCGCCCGCCGGATACCGCTCGCGCGCCCCGCGCGACCCCGCCGTGCGCGAGAATTCCCGAGCACCGCGGATCGACACGGTACGGCGCGACACGCTACGGCGCGGCGCGGCGCGACACCACGCGGCGCGGTACGACGTGCAAGCGGACGCACCGGACAAGGAGCTGATCGGATGGCCACCGCCGACCTCGACGGAACCGCCCTCACCTACCAGGTGACGGGCACGGGACCGCGTTTGCTGTTCCTCAACGGGTCCGGCGGGACGCTCGTCGAGGCCGCCCCCCTGCTCCTGCGCCTGGCCGGCCGCTTCGAGGTCGCCGCCTTCGACCAGCGCGGCATCGGCCGGTCCGCGGCCGCCTCCGGGCCGTACGCCATGGCCGACCTCGCCGCGGACGCGGCGGCGCTCGCCGACCACCTCGGCTGGCCGTCCTTCCGCGTGTTCGGGATCAGCTTCGGCGGGATGGTCGCCCAGGAACTGGCCGTCACCCGGCCGGAACGGATCGAGCGGATGGCGCTGCTGTGCACCTCGTCCGGGGGACCCGGCGGCTCCTCGTACCCGCTGCACACGCTGGGCGAACTCCCTCTGGAGGAGCGGCAGGCCCGGTACGCGGGCATCCTTGACACCCGCTTCACCGCGGAGTGGCTGGCCTCCCGCCCCGGCGACCGCGCGGTGGTCGAGTCGATGCGCGGGCGGCTGGCGGCCGGCAAGCCGGCCGCGGTGCGGCTGGGAGAGGAACTCCAACTCCGGGCCCGCGCCGCGCACGACGTGTACGACCGGCTCCCGGCCGTCACCTGCCCGACGCTGGTCGCCGCCGGGCGCTACGACGGCATCGCGCCGGTCGCCAACAGCGAGGCGGTGGCCCGGGCGATACCGGGCGCCGAGTTGCGGGTCTTCGAGGGCGGGCACATCTTCCCGTTCCAGGACCCCGAGGCGCTGCCGGCGGTGATCGACTTCCTCGCCCGGTGACGGCCCCGCGGGACTAGGACGACATCCCGCCCGAGCCGGCGCGTGCCGCGGCGCCCCAGCGGCGCTCGACCTTCGCGAACCGCCAGTAGGCCAGGGCGCAGGCCCAGACCACGACGAACAGGCCGACGATGACGTAGCCGACGTTGTCCAGGCTGATACCGGAGATCCAGTCGGTGGCGCCGTTGGTGAAGCCGGCGTTGTCGTGCAGGACGCCGACGAGTTCGATGGTGCCGATGACGAAGGCCACGGCGATGGACAGGCCGGTGATCGTGAGGTTGTAGTAGACCTTGCGGACCGGGTTGGAGAACGCCCAGTGGTACGCGAAGTTCATGAAGGTGCCGTCGAGGGTGTCGAACAGGCTCATGCCGGCGGCGAACAGCAGCGGCAGGCACAGCACCGCGTACCAGGGCAGGCCGGAGGCGGCGCCGGAACCCGCCATCACCATGAGGGTGACCTCGGTGGCGGTGTCGAAGCCGAGGCCGAACAGGACGCCGACCGGGTACATCTGGCCGGGGTGGCGGATCGACTTGGTGAGTCGGCCGAGCAGGCGGTTCATGAAGCCCCGGCTGTCCAGGTGCTTCTCCAGCTCGTGCTCGTCGAAGTTGCCCGCGCGCATCTCCTTGAACACCCGGTAGATGCCCAGCAGGGCGACGAGGTTGAGGGCGGCGATGAGGTAGAGGAAAGTCCCCGAGACGCTGGTGCTGATGACGCCGAGGGTGACGTGCGTCTCGGAGTCCTCGTTCATCAGGGTGCCGGCGATCTTGGCGCCGCCGGCGATCATGCCGGCCATGGCGACGACGATCGAGGAGTGGCCGAGGGCGAACCAGAAGCCGACCGAGACGGGGCGCTGCCCGTCGGCCATCAGCTTGCGCGTGGTGTTGTCGATCGCGGCGATGTGGTCGGCGTCGAAGGCGTGCCGCATGCCGAGGGTGTAGGCCGTGACCCCCAGCCCGACGCCGAACGCCTGCTTGCCGACGGTGTAGTGGTGCGGCGCGACCATCATCACCAGGATGGCGAACGCCGCGGCGTGCAGGGCGGCGATCGCGGCCAGCAGCACGCCGGTGCGTATCCAGTCGGCGCGTGCGAATCGGTGGGCGACGGGCCCGGGGGAGGGCGTCCCCGCGGGCGGTCCGGCGGGCGACGGCGGGTTTTCGGGCAGGGTCATACCGGGGCAGCCTCTCCAGCACCTCGTGGACAGTTCGTCGTGCGTGCCGTGGCCGGTCTCCTGGCTTACGGGTCCGACGTCGCCGTCCTCCGCCTTCCCAGCCGCCGAAACGGCCAGTGGCGTCCACCCCCTGCGGGGCGGAACGAGCACGGTGACTTCCCGATCACAGTGGCGAGGGCCGCACCGGTTTCCCACCGGTTTCCCGAGCACCACGGCCCGGCCAGCGTAGATGCACACGTCAGCCGACTGCAACGGGGTCTCAACGGGCCCGGTGCGCGCGGCGGTCGGGACCGCGTGCCCCGGTGACGTCACGGGCGCCGACGGCTGGCACGATGTCGCCATGGCCCGGATGCCCGCCCTCCGCCTTGTGCGCTCAGCCGTGTTCGCGGCCGTGTGCACGGCGATGAGCGGCCTCGGCCACGCGATGATGTCCGGCGCCGGGGTCCCGGTCTGGGCTCTGCTGTACGCGTTCGCCGGGGTCACCGCCCTCGCGTGGTGGGCCTTCGGGAGGCGGCGCGGCGCGCCGGTGATCCTCGGCGGCAGCCTGGCCACGCAGTTGGGGCTCCACTGCGTCTTCCTGCTCGGGCAGTGGGTCGGCGCCGCTCCCTCGGCCGTGCCCGACCCGGCGATGCCCGCCACGTCCTCCATGCCCCCCATGCCTTCCATGCCTTCAATGCCGTTCATGCCGGGCATGGGGATGGCCGCGCCGGGCCCGGGCGGCACCGGGTCCATGGCGGGGCCGGGCGGCGGCATGGCCATGCACGAGTGGTCCCCGGGCATGCTCCTGCTGCACGCCGCTGCCGCCCTGGTGTGCGGCCTGTGGATGTGGCGGGGCGAGGTCGCCCTCCACCGGATGATCCGCTCGCTGGCCTGGGTACTGGCCGCTCCGCTGCGGTACGTCCTGGCGGTGTGCGGGATCACGCTGCCGCCGCTGCCGCGCGTGCGGGCCGGCACCGTGCCGCCTCTGCGGCCCGCCGAGGTGCTGCTGAGGCACGCGGTGGTGCGGCGCGGGCCGCCGCCGCTCGTCGTCCTGATCTGACAGGCGCCCGCCACCGGCCGGTTGTCCGGCCGCTCCGACGGCCGCAGCGCCGGTATGTCCCGCTGCCCCCGCGGCCGGCTTCGCGCCGCCCCGGCACCGCGTGGACCGTACCGGACCCTGATCCCGTCGGCCTGCCCGGCACCACGCCGCCGCGTCAGCGCGTTCGTGTGCGTACGCCTTCACCGGTCCGCGCGTCCTCACCAGCGCGTGCACGCCGCCGTGTACGGCACCCCGTGTACGACGCCTCCGTGTACGACGTCCCGTGCGCGACGTCCCGCGTCCGACGACCGCGGCGCGCGCGAAGGGCGGGCCGCCCGTCGGCGGGACCGCGTGCCGTGATCACGGCCGGTCCCGCACGAGCGAAGGACCCGAGAACATGACCCCTGCCCGGAACCCCCGGGGCGACCGGCCGCCGGTCGCACGTGACGACGCCCAGGTGACCGCCTGGGCCCTGGCCGCCGGCCGCGGCGACGAGGAGGCGATCGAACACTTCGTCCGGGCCACCCGCGCCGACGTCCGGCGCTTCGTCGCCCACCTGACCGCTGACTTCTCCGGGGCCGACGACCTCACCCAGGAGACGTACCTGCGGGCGCTGTCCGGCCTGCCGCGGTTCGCCGGGCGCTCCTGCGCCCGCACCTGGCTGCTGTCCATCGCCCGCCGTGTGGTGGTCGACCGCTACCGCTACGACGCGGCGCGGCCCCGGACGTCGGCAACGGACGACTGGCTGGAGGCGGCCGAGCGGGCGCAACCCGCCCACGGACCCGGCTTCGACGAGGGCGTCGCCCTGTTGGACCTGCTGAGCACGGTGGACCGCGGGCGCCGGGAGGCGTTCGTGCTCACCCAGCTCCTGGAGTTGCCGTACGCCGAAGCGGCCGCCCGCACCGGGTGCCCCGTGGGCACCGTCCGCTCCCGTGTGGCGCGGGCCCGGGCGGACGTCCACGCACTGCTGGTCGCCGCCGACGAACCCGAGGCGGCGGCCGCGGCGGCCTGACGGTTCCGCCGCGTCCCGACGACGGGCGGGCCGCCGACCTGGCGGCCCGCCCCCACCTGCCCGCGGGCACGCAACGGGCAACCGATCGACGAGAGAGGCGGTATGGGGTGCGAGATGCCCGGCGGACAGGTTCCGCGAAGGTGACGCGCCGGTCGGGCGGGCGGTTCACCCCGTCACGCCGCCCGGCGGCGGGGGAACCCCTCTGGCCGTGGGAGGAGCCGGTCGCGTCGGGACGGCGTCGGTGCCGGCGCCGTCGGGGCCGTCGGGGCCGGCGGGGCCGGGAACGGCGGGAATGGGAACGGCGGGAACGGGACGTGCGGGAACGTGACCTGCGAGGTCGGGCGTTGACGCTCGCCGGCACTGCGGTGCTGGCCGGCGGGTACGGCTGGCTCGGCGGCCGTCTGGCCGGCTCGGCCGGGGTGTTCGGGGGAGTGGCCGTGGGAGCTGTCGTCGCCGTGGCGCTCCGGCTGGTCGTCGCGGTGGTCGCGGGGGATCGGGTCCGCCGGCCACGCGGGCGGCGCGGAAGTGAAGGGAAACGGCCGGGAACTCCACCGGGGCCGGGTCCGACTACTGGAACGTGACGTACCGCCCCGGCGCGCCCGCGCGCGCCTCCCGCACCCTCCGCCGGGTCGTACCGCTCCTGCGTGGCGCGGCCGTTCCGCTCGGCGCCGCCGCGCTCGCGCTGTTCGCGCTGGCGGTGTACGCCGCGTCCGGTGCGGCGGGCGCTCCGGACGCCGTGATGCGCGTCAGTGGGGCGCGAATCCTGCTGCCGATGTCGCCGGACGCGACGGCCGCGTTCGTGAACCTGCGCAACAGCGGCGGGTCGGCCGACACGCTGACCGGGGCGCGTACCCCGTGGGGCGCGGCGATGCCCGCCCGTACGGTGGTCGTCGCGCACGCCGGCCACATGGAGGTGTTGAACGGTGTGACGATCGGTCCCGGCCAGGCGCTCACGATGGCCCCCGAGACCGTCGACCTCATGGTGCCGGACCCGCCGCACCTGAGCCTCGGCCAACATGTCCGGCTGACCCTGGAGTTCACCGGGAGCGGCACGGTCACCACGGACGCCGTCGTCGTCCGGCCCGGCGACTGACCGGAAGTCGGCTCCTTCGACCACGAATCCGCCTCCCGCGAATCCTCCGTCCCGTGAACGGGCCTTGCCCCGGGGGACTTCCGGGAGGGGGCTTCCCCGGCGTCATCCCGCACGTTCCCACGCCCCTCTCCTGGAGTTCCCGTGCCCACCACATCGGCGGTCCCGACGACCGCCTCCGCCGGTTCCGCCGCTCCCCCGTCCCGACCAGTACCGCCGGGGGCGGTGCTGGCTGCCTTCCTGGTCGCCCTCGTGGCCGTCTTCGCCGTCGCCTGGTCGGTCGGGCGGGCGGCCGGGCCGGTCAACCCGCGCATGCACCCCGCCCCGGTGGGCGTTCCCGGTTCCATGGGAGGCGGTTCCATGGGCGGGGGCTCGGCGGCGGACGGCTCGGGCGGGGACGACGGCGGGCACGGCATGGCGGGGATGCGATGAGCACGGACCAGGGCGGAGCCACCTCAGTCCGGGAGTCCGGAGCCCAGGAGTCCGGGGCGGCGGCCACCCCGACCACGCTGGCCACCCCGATCACCCCGACCACGAAAGGCACCGCGGCCGTGACCGACCTGGCCGTCACCGGCATGACCTGCGCCGCGTGCGTCAGCCGGGTGGAGAAGCGGCTCGCGCGGCTGGAGGGCGTGCGCGCCACCGTCAACCTGGCCACGAACACCGCCCGGGTCAGCCATCCCGGGAGCGTCACCCCCGAGGAGTTGGTGGGTGTCGTCGAGGCGGCCGGCTACGGAGCCTCGGTGCTGAGGGGCGAGCCGGAACCGGCGGCGGACTCCGGTGCGGGCCGCGACGAGGTGTCGCGCGTGGCGCTGGTCGCGGCGGGAGCGTTGCCGGTCCTGGCCCTGTCGATGGTGCCGCCCTGGCAGTTCGCCGGCTGGCAGTGGCTCTGCTTCGTGCTCGCGGTGCCGGTGGCGACCTGGGGCGCCTGGCCCTTCCACGCCCGCATGCTGCGGGGGCTGCGGCACGCCACCGCGACCATGGACACCCTGGTCTCGCTGGGCGTGGCCGCCTCGCTGGGCTGGTCGACGTACGCGCTGCTGTGGGGCGGCGCCGGCGGCGGCGACTACCGGATGCCGTTCACCTTGATGCCGATGCTCCACGAGGGCACGCACGTCTACCTCGAAGGCGCGGTCAGCGTGCCGCTGGCGGTGCTCGCCGGGCGGCTGCTGGAGGGCAGGGCCCGCCGCGCCACCGGGAGCGCGCTGACCGCCCTGGCAGGGCTCACCGTGGCGGAGGCAACCGTCCGCGACGAGGCCGGCGAGCACACCGTGCCCTTGCAGCAACTGCGGGTGGGGCAGGAGTTCGTGGTGCGGCCCGGTGAACGCGTCGCCACCGACGGCACCGTGGTCGAGGGCGTCTCCGCCCTGGACCTGTCCCTGATCACCGGTGAGAGCGAGCCGGTCGAGGTCGGGGCGGGCGCGGAGGCGGTGGGCGGCGCGGTCAACGCGGGCGGGCTGCTGCTGGTGCGCGCCACGGCGGTCGGTGCCGACACGCGCCTGGCCCGGATCGCGCGGATGGTCGCCGACGCGCAGGCCGACAAGGCCCGCGCGCAGCGCCTCGCCGACGCCGTCGCCGGGGTGTTCGTCCCGGCGGTGCTGGCCGTCGCGGTCGCGGTCCTGGGGTTCTGGCTGGGTGCCGGCGCCGACGCGCAGGCGGCGGTCACCGCCTGCGTCGCGGTCCTGGTGGTCGCGTGCCCGTGCGCGCTCGGCCTGGCCACCCCGACCGCGCTCCTGGCCGCGACCGGGCGCGGCGCGCGGATGGGTGTCCTCGTCGGCGGGGCCCGCGCGCTGGAGTCGCTCCAGAACATCGACACCGTGGTACTGGACAAGACCGGCACCCTCACCACCGGCCGGATGACCGTGGCCGGGGTGAGCGCGCGGGCGGGCGGCATCGGTGTGCAGGAGGCGCTGCGGCTGGCCGGTGCGGTGGAGCACGGCTCCGAGCACCCGCTGGGCCGGGCGCTTTCGGCGTACGCACGCGCCGGCCGGGACACGCCGCTGCCGCCCGTCACCGGCTTCCACGCGACGCCGGGCTCCGGCGTGGCCGGCGTGGTGGACGGACACCGCGTCGCCGTCGGCACCCCCGAACCCCGGCTGACCGGCGCCCTGGCCGAGGCGGTCGCCTCCGCCGAGCGCGCGGCGCGCACCTGCGTCCAGGTCACCGTCGACGGCACCCCCGAGGCCGTCGTCGAGATCGGTGACGTCCTGCGGCCCGACGCCTACCGGGCCGTGGACCACCTGCGGCGGCTCGGGGTGCACCCGGTCCTGGCCAGCGGCGACCGTCCCGGTCCGGTCCGCGCGGTCGCCGAGCACCTCGACATCTCCCGGGTCCACGCCGGGTGTTCGCCCGACGGCAAGGCCGAACTCGTGGCCAGGCTGCGCGCCGAGGGCCGCAGGGTCGCGTTCATCGGCGACGGCGTCAACGACGCGGCCGCGCTGGCGCGTGCCGACCTCGGGATCGCGCTGGGCGACGGCACCGCCGCCGCGGCGGCCGCCGCCGACATCACCCTGGTACGCGCCGACCTGCACGCCGTCGCCGACGCCGTACGCCTCGCGCGCCGCACCCGTGGCACCATTCGCGCCAACCTGACCTGGGCGTTCGCCTACAATGCCGTGACCCTCCCGCTCGCCGCGACCGGCTGGCTCGACCCGATGCCGGCGGCCGTGGCGATGTCGGCCAGTTCGCTGCTGGTCGTCGGCAACAGCCTCCGGTTGCGGTCGTGGAACCCGGCCCCGCCCGCCGCCCGCAGCGGTGGCCGCCGACCGGGTGCGGCGGGCGGCCACCGAGCCTGAGGGCGGCCGCACCGTCGGCCGGGAGGGCATCGCCCGCACCGGAGGGGCGGCCGGGACCCGTACGGTCCGCCCGCCCCGACACCTCGGCCGAGCGCCGCCGTTGCCAGTGGTGGGGCGGTGGGGCGGTCGGACCGAACGGCGGGCCGGCGGGACCTACCTCAGATGCCGGACGAGGAACCGGGACGCGGCGTCCCCCGCGTGCTGCGGCACGCCGGTGTGCCCGCCGAGGTGGGCGTGCAGGGACTTCTCCTCGGAACCGAAGGCGTCGAACAGGTCCAGGGATGCCTGCCGGTCGTTCCCCTCGTCGTCCCACTGCAGCAGGACGTGCAGGGGGATGGTGACCCTTCGCGCCTCCTCGAACGTGGCGCGCGGCACCAGACTCCCGGCGAACAGGACGGCGGCCGACACGCGCGGCTCGACCACCGCCAGCCGGACGCCGACGGAGATGACCCCGCCCGAGTACCCGACCGGTCCGGCGATCCCGGGCAGTGACAGCAGGGCGTCCAGGGCGGCCTGCCATTCCGGAACGGCCTTGTCGACCAGCGGGAGGACGAGGGCGTCGACGATCTCGTCGCCGACCGGTTCGCCGGCCTCCATCGCCCGGCGCAGGTCACCGCGGGCCTGCTCGACGGCGGGCCAGCGGGGCCGGTCCCCGCTGCCGGGGAGTTCGATGGTGGCCGTGGCGAAGCCGTCCGCCGCGGCGTGCCGGGCACGGGCCGCCAGCCGGGGGTACATCGCGCGCAGGCCGAGGGGAGGGTGGCCGAGCAGGATCAGCGGGGCCGGTACGGACGCGGACGCCGACGCGGGCGTCCACAGGATGCCGGGGATGTCGCCGAGGGTGAACCGACTCTCGTCGACGCCGTCGTCGAGGCGCTGTTGCGAAGTGATGTGCATGGTCGTGCCTTTCGGGAGGACACCGGAACGGCGCTCCCGGGCGACCTGTCCACCTACCGCCCGACCGTGACCCCGGAGGGGAGCACCCATGTCGATACTGCGTTCACGGGTACCACCTCCTCGGTCTCTCGCACGGCCTCCGGAAACGTAGCAGCGGGGCCGCCCCGTACGCCAACGGGTTTTGGCGGGGTCCTCCTGCCCCCGGCTCGGTCACATGATCAGCCCGGCGTGCAGGTCGGCCGCGAGGCCGGCCGTGTCGGTGAGCCCGAAGGCCACCCGCTGGAGCAGGAAGCCGTGCAGCAGCCCCATCACCACCCGGGCGCCACGGTCGGGGTCGAGGGTGGCGGGGACCGTGCCCGCGGCCCGGCCGCGGTCCAGCGCTCCGGCGATGCTGGCCCGTACCCGCTCGAAGCCCTCCGCGGCCGGGCCGCGCACCTCGTCGCTGCGCAGCGCCTCCGACCACGTCTGCACGGCGCAGCGCAGGAGTTCGTCGACGTCGACCGGGTGCCCCGCGGCGTCCCGTACGGTCTCGCCGCTGATCGTGCCGAGCGCGGCGGCGACCAACTCGCCGAGGGTGGGGGCGTCGGTGCCGTCGGCCAGTCGCTCGACCGGTTCGAAGATCAACCGGAACGCGTCTCCCGCGATGGCGAGGATGATCTCCTCCTTGCTGGCGAAGTAGCGGTAGGGCGCCCCCGCCGAGACCCCTGCCTCGGCGGCGATGTCCGGCATCGAGGTCTGGTGGAAGCCCTCGCGGGAGAAGCAGCGGCGGGCCGCGGCGACGATCTCGGCGCGCTTGGCCTCGCGGCGCTCGGCGGTGAGGCGCGGCATGGCGACCCCTTCCAACGTGAATGGTCATTCATCTTGACGCCCCGGCTGTGCCGGGATCACCATTAAAGCGAACGTTCATTCACGGAAGCGACCCCCGTCCGACGAACCCCCCGAAGGGGAGACCTGCTGATGAACCCGACCCTGAGCGTCGGCGTCCACGCCTACGAACACACCGAGGCCCTGCTCGACGGCCGCGTCGAGATCGACGGGGTGGACGCGTCCTTCGAGACCGCCCCCCTGGTGTCCGACATCTTCCGCCGCGTCGTGGAGGGGCATCACGACGTGGCCGAGCTCGGCCTCACCTACTTCCTGCGCACCTTCGACCTCGACGACTCCCCCTTCCTGGCGCTGCCGATCCTGCCCAACCGCAACTTCCGCCACTCGGCGGTCTTCGTGAACACGGACAGCGGGATCGAGAAACCGCAGGACCTGGCCGGCCGGACCATCGGCGAGTTCGCGCTCTACGGCCACGACCCGGGGGTGTGGATGAAGGGCGTCCTGGCCGACGAGTACGGCGTCACCCCGGACCGCTGCCACTGGGTGATCGGCGGCACCAACCACCCCGTCCCCTCCTTCGACTGGATCCCGCAGCCGGTCCCGGACGGCGTCGACGTGCGCCACGCGGAGGACGGCCGGACCCTTGGCGCCATGCTCGCGGCCGGCGAGATCGACGCGCTGATCTCCGTGGACGTGCCCCAGGCGCTGCTCGACGGCTCGCCGAAGGTCGCCCGCCTGTTCCCCGATTACGAGGCCGTGGAGCGGGACTACTACCGCCGCACCGGGATCTTCCCCCCGATGCACGTCGTCGCGATCCGCCGCGAGTGGGCGCGCCGGCGTGGCCTGGCCCGGGCGGTGTACGACGCCTTCGTCCAGGCCAAGGAGCTCGCCGCCCGCGCCTACCGCGAGGGTGCCACCAAGCAGCACATGGGCCTCATCACCCCCTGGTTCAGCGCATTGTTCGAGCGCAACCGCCGACTGCTGGGCGACGACTGGTGGCCGTACGGGATCACCGCGAACCGGACGGCCCTCGACACCTTCCTGCGCTACCACCACGAACAGGGCCTGTCCAAGCGGCGGCTCACGTGCGAGGACGTCTTCGTGCCGGAGCTCCTCGACACCTGACGGAACGGCCCTGCCGGGAGGGCAGGACGACCGGGGTGACCGGGGGCCCGGTGTGGTGGCGCGGGCGGGGTCGCGCCCTGCCACGGTCCGAGGCGGGACGCATCCCGGACAACCCCGGCAACAGTCGCTTCAGGGGCTGAAATCAGCCACCTGAGGCAACGGTTCACCAGGGCGGATATCATCGCAAAGGCGAAAAAGAAGGATGAGATGACCGGCGATCATCGCTGGCGGTGATCCGGTGTGGTGCCCCCGGCAGGACTCGAACCTGCGGCCAAGTGCTTAGAAGGCACCTGCTCTATCCACTGAGCTACGGGGGCCGGACAGTGGCCGCGGCTGTCTCCGCCCCTGGGTGGTTCCGTGACCTCGTACCGGGGTCAAGGATAGGGCGACAGATGCCCGCTGCCGCATGCTTCACCCGCGTGACACGTTGTGGAGGTTCGGTGAAGCGGTCCGATAATCCCAGGTGGCCACTGAAGCCGCATCGCTTTTGACGGGTCGAAATGCTGCTGTTGTGCACTCGTTATGCCGGTGGCTCATTCCGTCCCCTGGTCCACATGCGTCCCATCGGGGTGCCGCGCTGCGCGAATAGGGCAAACCGTACCGAATACGCTTCAAAATCACGCCAATATGGGGCATTGTGCCATTGTGGTGATCTTGGACGTACGGCCCGAGCTGCTCGACGCGCTGTCGGCGCTGCGTGACGGCGTCGATGCGGCGCGCTTCCCCTTCCCGCTGCCGGGGGCCGACCGGGCCCGCCGTACCCGCCAGGAGCTGCTGAGCCAGCTCGACGACTACCTCGTTCCCCGGCTCAAGGCTCCGGAGGCGCCGCTCCTGGCCGTCGTCGGCGGCTCCACCGGGGCGGGCAAGTCCACCCTGGTCAACTCGCTGGTCGGGCGCCGGATCAGCGCGTCCGGGGTGCTGAGGCCCACCACCCGTACCCCGGTGCTGGTCTGCCACCCCGAAGACCGCGCCTGGTTCGCGGACCCGCGGGTGCTGCCGGGCCTGACCCGCGTCTGGTCGGTGCGCCAGCGCTCCCGGGCGGACGAGGACGGGACGGACCGGGCCGAGACGGAACGCCAGGGGCCCGAGCGGGCGGAACTCCGCCTGGAGGCCGACGACTCCCTGCCCCGCGGCCTCGCCCTCCTCGACGCCCCCGACATCGACTCGCTGGTCGGCCGCAACCGCGAGCTCGCCGCGGAACTCATCTGCGCCGCCGACATCTGGATCCTGGTCACCACCGCCTCCCGCTACGCCGACGCCCTGCCCTGGAACCTGCTGCGCGCCGCCAAGGAGTACGACGTCACGCTCGCCACCGTCCTGGACCGGGTGCCGCACCAGGTGGCCGAGGACGTCAGCCGCCACTACGCGGCGCTCCTGACCAAGTCCGGCCTCGGCGACGTGCCCCGCTTCACCGTGCCCGAACTGCCCGAGTCCGCCGCCGGAGCCGGGCTGCTGCCCCAGACCACCGTCGCCGCGCTGCGCGCCTGGCTGGCGCACTGCGCCGAGGACCCCGCCGCGCGGCAGCACGCCGCCCGCCGGACCGCCGTCGGCACCCTCGACTCGCTCCGCGACCGGCTGCCCGCACTGGCCGCCGCCTCGGCCGCCCAGCACGCCGCCGCCCAGCGGCTGACCCGCGCCGCCGAGGATGCCTACGACCGGGCGGCCGTCCGCACCGCCGCGGCAGTCGGCGCGGGCAGCCTCCTCGCCGGGGAGGCGCTGGTGTACTGGCGCGGCTACCCGGCGTGCGGCCCGGCCGCCCTCCAGCGCGCCCTGGCCGAGGAACTGGCAGCCCTGCTGCGCACCGAGACCGACGCCGCCGACGACCGCGTGGCCGAGGCGTGGCGGCAGGAGCCGGCCGGCGCCGCCCTGCTCCACGAGCCCGCCTCCCGACCCGACCGCGACCGGGTGGCCGTCGCCACCCGCATCGACAAGGGTGTACGGCGCTGGCGGCGCGGTCTGAGGGAGCTCGCCCACACCGAGGCCCGCGCGGCCCGCTCCGCCGACCGACCGGCCTGTGATCCGGAGGACGTCGCCGCCCTGCTGACCGCGGTGCTGCTCGGAGGCAGACAGGGCCGGCCCGCCGGCGAACGCCTTGCCGAAACACTCGGCGCCCAGGCCGCCGTCCGGCTGTGCGATGCCGCGCGCGCCCTGCTCGACGACGCCGTCGCCGGGCTGCTGTCCCGCGAACGCGACGCCCGGCTCGCCCCCGTCGACGGCTACGACGTCCCCCCGGGACAGCAGTCCGCCCTGATCGCCGCCCTGTCCGTACTGCAGAAGGAGAGGTGACCCCGGTGGCCACCAGCCCCTCGGCCCTGGACGACCCGAACGCCTCCGCCGAGCCCGCGGTGGCCGACCCCCTGACCGTCCGGATCGAAGCCCTCGGCGAGCTGCTCGGCCTGTCCAGGACCCGGATCGGCCCGGACGAACTGGCCGACGGCAGCGAACTGCTCGCGCGGGTCGGCGAGCGGCGCCGGCTGTCCCTCGACCACACCGTGGTCGCCGTGGCCGGGGCGACCGGCAGCGGCAAGTCCACCCTCTTCAACGCGCTGACCGGACTGGAACTGTCCGCCACGGGAGTGCGCCGCCCCACCACCTCACGACCGGTGTCCTGCGCATGGCAACCGGAGCGGGCCGCGGGGCTGCTCGACCGGCTGGGCGTGGCCCCGCAGGACCGCTACGCCCGCTACGGGCTGCGGGACATGTCCGCCCCCGGGCCCGCGGAGGCAGCGGCAGTGGCAGAGGCCGGTGCGGGCATGGAGGTACCGGCCGGTGGCCCCGCCGAGGAGCCGCCGCACCGGCAGGGGCGGCGGCCGGAGCGGGTGCCGTGCCCGCCGGGCCGAGGCGGGTCTTCCGAGGGTGCTTCCCACTGTTCAGTTGGCGGCGTCGCCGAGATCGGGGACGACCTCGGCGACGCCGAGGAGCAGAGCCTCGACGGGCTGGTGCTGATCGACCTCCCGGACCACGACTCCGCCGCCGCCGGGCACCGCGAGCAGGTGGACCGCCTGCTGCGGTTGGTGGACGTCGTCGTCTGGGTGCTGGACCCGGAGAAGTACGCCGACGCGGCACTGCACGAGCGCTACCTGCGGCCCCTGGCGGGGCACGCCGATGTCACCGTGCTGGTGCTGAACCAGGTCGACCGTCTCCCGGGGGACGCGGCCGATCTCGTCCTCGACGACCTGCGGCGGCTGCTCGACGAGGACGGGCTGGCGGTCGGCGAGCACGGCGAGGCGGGCGCCGTGGTGCTCGCCGCCTCCGCGCTCACCGGGCAGGGCGTGCCGGACCTGCGCGCCGTGCTGGCCCAGATCGTCTCCGAACGCGCCGCTGCGGGACGGCGGTTGGCGGCGGACATGGACCGCATGGCGAGCGGGATCCAGCCGCTCTACGTCGGCGAGGGCGGCGCCGGGCTCACCGATCCGGCGCGCGAGGAGTTCGTCGACCGGCTCGCGGACGCGGTGGGAGCGGCCGGTGCCGGTCTGTCGGCGGAGAAGGAGTGGTCGAGTGCCGCGTGGGACGCCTGCGGCACTCCGTGGAGTCGACTGATGGGGGAACGGGTCGGCGTCGCGGGCTGTTCCCGTTTCGCCCGGAAAATGACGGGTTCACCCGGTCGGAGGACAGACAGCCCGCGGCGGACCGAGGTGCGGCCTCTCGCGCGCGGCGGAACGGTGCAGGCCGGACCGCCGCGGCGGACGGCCTCGCGGCCGGTGATCGACGAGGCGGTGCGCGGACTTTCCGCCGATGCGGCCCGCGGGCTGCCGGAGCCGTGGGCGAGGGCCGTGCGGGACGCGGCCCGGCGTGGAGGGGAAGGGCTGCCGGCGGCGCTCGACGCGGCTGCGGTCCGGGCCCGGCCGCGCGCGCCGGAGCGCCCGGGCTGGTGGTCGGCCGCCGCGGTCGTGCAGTGGTTGCTGATGGTGCTCGCGCTGGCCGGGGTGGTCTGCCTGACCGCGGTCGGCTCCGGCTCGTTGGACCTGCCGTGGTGGCCGCCGCTCGTCACGGTCGCGGTCGGCGGGTTCGGCGGCCCGCTGGTCTCGGGAACCTGCCGGATCGCCGCGCGGGGGCCGGCCAGGAGATACGGACAGGCCGCTGAGCGCCGGCTGCGGGACGCGGCGGCCGACTGCGGCCGCGCGCGGGTCCTCGAACCGGTCGCGGCCGAGCTGATGCGCTACCGCGAGGTCCGCGAGCAGTACGCGGTCGTGGCCGGCTCGGCGCCTGGGCCCGCCCGGTTCCTGCCGGCGGGCGGCTCGTCGGATACGCGCCGGAGCGCGGTGCCGGCGCCGGCCCGAAGCGGGGCGGACCGTTCGTATCACTCGCCCGAGTGACGAAGTTATCCACATCCAGCGAGCTATCCACAGTTTCCGGATATTTTTTCCCGGGCCGTCCGATTTCGCGCAAGATGGTCTCACCGCGTTCCGCACGGGAGCGCGGCGGATCGAAAGGAATGCGCGATGAACGAGACCTTGGTGACCGTTGTGGGAAATGTCGCCACGGAGCCGGAGAGCCAGGTGACGGCCACCGGTCTGGTCGTGACCCGGTTTCGGCTGGCGACGACCACGCGTCGCTGGGACGCCGAGCGCGGCGCGTGGACCGACGGCGCGACGAGCTTCTACACCGTGCGCGCGTGGCGGAACCTCGGGAGCAATGTGAAGGAGTCCGTCTGTCTCGGTGAACCGCTGGTGGTGCAGGGCAGGTTGCGGATCAGGCAGGACGAGAAGGACGGCCGGCGCTATCTCGCCGCGGAGTTGGAGGCGGTGGCGATCGGGCATGATCTGGCCCGTGGTGTGGCCCGGTTCAGCCGTTCGGGCGGGGGTGGTGGCGCCGCCGGCGCTGCCCGGGCGGAAGTCCGGCCGCCGGCACCGGAGTTGACGGCCGCCGTGCCGTGAGCCGTCGGAAGGCGAATACCCGCAGGTATTTCTGGCGTGAATTGCGTCGAGGATTTATCGACAATGACGGAGACACGCCCGCGGGTGCGTAACGATTCAGATTCGAATGGCGCTCAGGCCGCTTTCGGCTGTGGTCATGGCATGCGTGCTTCCTAGGATTTCGGCGTTCGTATGCACGGGGGCTCGGCAAGGCGGGGTCAACCCCTTCATCACGACCAGGTGCCTCGCCCGGAGGGGAAAAGTCATGTTCAACACCTACAGACGAGGCGCTGCCCGCCTCGCGGCGGCCGGCATCACGGCCGGCCTGCTCGCGGCAGGCGCCTTCGCGGGGGCGACCACGGCCGGCGCCGACAGCGGCAGCTCGGGCGACGGCACCGCGACCACCACGTCCGGCGGCGCGACCGGCAAGCTCGGCGAGCTCGTGCCGGGGATGTACGGCAGCGCGACCGTGACCGACAAGAGCGGCAAGTCCGCCGCGGAGCTGGCCGGGCTGTTCAAGCTGGACCTCAGCGACGGCACCAGCGTCTACACCTACTGCATCGACCTCTACAACGGCGCCGACACCAGCGGCAACGCCGTCTACAACGAGGTCCCCTGGAGCGCGACGTCCCTGACCCAGGCGGGCCGGGACAAGGACGTGGCCGGGAAGATCACCTGGATACTCCAGCACTCCTTCCCGACGGTCAGCGACCTCGGCGCGCTGGCGAACACGGCGGGGTCGGGTCCGCTGACCAAGGAGACGGCCGCGGCCGGCACCCAGGTCGCGATCTGGCGGCTGTCCGACGACCCGAAGGCGGCCGCGGACGACCCGGCGGCGGAGAAGCTGGCGGACTACCTCGACCAGTCCGCGCAGGCCGTCGCCGAGCCGTCGCCGTCGCTGGAGCTCACTCCGCCGTCGGTGTCCGGCAAGTCCGGCGGCAAGATCGGCCCGGTGACCGCGCACACCAGCGCCACCGGCGCCCAGGCGGTGCTGGCCGCGGACGCGCCCTCCGGCGTGAAGCTGGTCGACGCGGACGGCAACCCGGTCACGACGGTGTCCGACGGCAGCCAGCTGTACTTCGACGTGCCCGCGGGCACGAAGGAGGGCAGCACCTCGGTGACGGTGTCGGCGACGACGAGCGTGCCGGTCGGGCGCGCCTTCGCGGGCACCAACTCCAAGACCGGCGGCCCGAGCCAGACCATGATCCTGGCCGGTACCAGCCAGAGCGAGATCACGGCCACCGCGACGGCCACGTGGGCGGACCAGGGCCCGATACCGGCGCTGTCCGCGCAGGTGAACTGCTCCAAGTCCGGCGTGGACGTCAGCGCCACCAACAAGGGCGACGAGGCCTTCACCTTCACGCTGGAGGGGAAGACCTACACCATCGCCCCCGGCGCGTCGCAGACGATCACGGTCCCCGTCGCCGAGGACCAGGGCTACAAGATCGACATCACGCTGCCGGACAAGTCGGTGAAGACGTTCAAGGGCGTGCTGGACTGCAAGGCGGCCACCGCGCCGCCGACCATCCCGGCCACCAACCAGCCCAGCCCGGCGTCGTCGAGCACCGGCAACCTCGCCGAGACCGGCAGCAGCAGCTCCACCCCGCTGATCGCGGGCATAGCGGTCGCCCTCGTGGTGGTCGGTGGCGGAGCGGTCTTCTTCTTCCGCCGCAACACCCGGAAGAACTCCGCCGCGTAAGCCGGTGACCGGTCGGGCGGGTCCGCCCGCCCGACCGGGACCGCCCGGCAGAGGAACGCGCCCGGGTCCCTCCGGCCCTCCGGGGCCCGAGGGACCCCCGGGGCGGAGGGGCTGACCTACCCGTTCGCTCCCCGGGGCGGACGGCTGGCAAGATGGGGCGTATCTGCCCTCACGCGGCGGAGCCGCACATTGGCCCTTCTCGAATGCCGGACGGTTTCTCTTGGCTGAGTACATCTACACGATGCGCAAGACGCGCAAGGCGCACGGCGACAAGGTCATCCTCGATGATGTGACGCTGAGCTTCCTGCCGGGCGCGAAGATCGGTGTGGTCGGCCCGAACGGTGCCGGTAAGTCCACCGTGCTGAAGATCATGGCGGGGCTGGAGCAGCCGTCGAACGGGGACGCGTTCCTGTCGCCCGGCTACAGCGTGGGCATGCTGTTGCAGGAGCCGCCGCTGGACGAGTCGAAGACGGTCCTGGAGAACGTGCAGGACGGCGTCGCGGAGACGAAGGCGCAGCTCGACCGGTTCAACGAGATCGCCGAGCAGATGGCGACGGACTACTCCGACGCGCTGCTGGACGAGATGGGCAAGCTGCAGGAGCAGCTCGACCACTCCAACGCGTGGGACCTGGACGCGCAGCTCGAGCAGGCGATGGACGCGCTCGGCTGCCCCCCCGGGGACTGGCCGGTGACGAACCTGTCCGGTGGCGAGAAGCGCCGGGTGGCGCTGTGCAAGCTGCTGCTGGAGGCGCCCGACCTGCTGCTGCTGGACGAGCCGACCAACCACCTCGACGCGGAGTCGGTGCAGTGGCTGGAGCAGCACCTGGCGAAGTACCCCGGCACCGTGGTGGCCGTGACCCACGACCGGTACTTCCTGGACAACGTCGCGCAGTGGATCCTGGAGCTGGACCGCGGCCGGGCGCTGCCGTACGAGGGCAACTACTCGACGTACCTGGAGAACAAGGCGTCCCGGCTGAAGGTCGAGGGGCAGAAGGACGCCAAGCGGCAGAAGCGCCTGAAGGAGGAGTTGGAGTGGGTCCGCTCCAACGCCAAGGGGCGGCAGGCCAAGTCGAAGGCCCGACTGGCCAGGTACGAGGAGATGGCCGCCGAGGCCGACAAGATGCGGAAGCTGGACTTCGAGGAGATCCAGATCCCGCCGGGTCCGCGGCTCGGGTCGGTCGTGGTCGAGGTGGACCACCTGCACAAGGCGTTCGGCGAGAAGGTGCTGATCGACGACCTGTCGTTCACCCTGCCGCGCAACGGCATCGTCGGTGTCATCGGGCCGAACGGCGCGGGCAAGACCACGCTGTTCAAGATGCTGCAGGGCCTGGAGCAGGCGGACACCGGCACCATCAAGGTCGGCGAGACCGTGAAGATCTCGTACGTGGACCAGGGCCGCTCCAACATCGACCCCAAGAAGACGCTGTGGGAGGTCGTCTCGGACGGCCTGGACTACATCAACGTCGGGCAGGTCGAGATGCCGTCGCGGGCGTACGTGTCGGCGTTCGGCTTCAAGGGGCCGGACCAGCAGAAGCCGGCCGGGGTGCTCTCCGGCGGTGAGCGCAACCGGCTGAACCTCGCGCTGACCCTCAAGCAGGGCGGCAACCTCCTGCTCCTGGACGAGCCGACCAACGACCTCGACGTGGAGACGCTGTCGTCGCTGGAGAACGCGCTGCTGGAGTTCCCCGGTGCGGCCGTGGTCGTCTCCCACGACCGGTGGTTCCTGGACCGGGTGGCGACGCACATCCTGGCGTACGAGGGCGACTCGAAGTGGTTCTGGTTCGAGGGCAACTTCGAGTCGTACGAGAAGAACAAGGTCGAGCGGCTGGGGCCGGACGCGGCGCGCCCGCACCGGGCCACGTACAAGAAGCTGACGCGCGGCTGATGGCCCGGCACGTCTTCCGCTGTCCGCTGCGCTGGGGCGACATGGACGCGTACGGGCACGTCAACAACGTGCTCTTCCTGCGGTACCTGGAGGAAGCGCGGATCGACCTCATGTTCCGGCTGGCGGACAGGGAAGGCGGCGGGACGTTCTCGGGCGGGTCGGTGGTGGCCAGGCACGAGATCGACTACCTGCGGCCCCTGGTGCACCGGTACGAGCCGGTGGCGATCGAGACGTGGGTGGAGAGCATCAACGCCGCGTCGATGACCGTCAGGTACGAGGTGAAGGACGAGCAGGCGGTGTACGCGCGGGCGGCGACCGTCGTGGTGCCGTACTCGCTGGCCGAGCAGCGGCCGCGGCGGATCACCCGGGAGGAGCGGGCGTTCCTGGAGCGCTACCGGGACGAGGGGGCCGTGGTCGGGTGAGTGTGCGGCTCGGCTTCGCCGAGGGACCGGGCGGGGCGGCGGTCGTGGAGGCCGACCTCGCCGCGTTCCTCGGACGGTTGGTGAGGTGGGACAAGGCGGCGGTGGTGCGGCTGCGTTCGGCGGCGGGGGAGGCGGCGCTGGGCGTGTTCGGGCAGCCCCCCTTCGGCGGGGTGCTGGCCGTCAAGAGCCTGGCGCTCGGTGGCGACGGGATAGCCGCGGTGGTGGACGCCACCGTGTCGGCCGGGCAACTGCTGGAGGCGGTCGGGGAAGCGGTGGGGGGCGGCCGGTTCACGGTGCCGCCGTCCGTCACCGGTCCGGCGTGGGCCGGGCTGCTGCCGCCGCGCGAGGGCTGGCGGCGGGTCGCGGAACTGCGGGCGACCGTCGTACGGGAGGTCGCGGCGCGGGCGGTCGCGGAGTTCCGGGAGCGTACGGAGGCGCTGGTGCCCGAGCGGCGCTCGCGGGCCGAACTGGACGCCCTCGCCGAGGAGCTGTGGAGTCGGCCGCTGCCCGGGGGCGGAGCCGGGGTGACACTGCGCGTGGTGCACGCCGCCCACGCGCTCGGGTTCCTGCCGGCGCGGCGTTCCGGCGAGGCCGCGGACGAGGCGGTCGCGGTGCTCGCGGCCGGCCCGTGGCTGCGGCTGCGCACCGGTTACGGCTCGGTGGCGATACGAAGGGCGTCGGGGGCGGCGGGACTGACGGTCTCCCCCTCCTGACCGCCACGGGCCGGCCGGTCCGCCGGGGGAGGGGCACGGCTACTCCTCTTCCGCTCCTCCGGCGCTCCTCCGGGCGGCTGCGCCTGCGGCCGTTCCTGCGGCTGCTCCTGGGCGCGGCTACTCCTCGGGGCGGTCCGGCCAGACCCCGATGTGGTCCTGTTCCAGCTCCAGCAGCACCCGGGAGCGGATGTCCAGCGCGTCGGTGTAGTCGCGGGGGAGCTGGAGGCGTCCGGCGCGGTCGACCGTGGCGTACTCCCGGGCGACCACCGACTCCTGGCCGTGCTCGTCGACCTCGGTGCGGCGGACCACCTCGGAGGCGGTGCGGCCGTCGCGGATGGCGACGGTGCGCCGCACGGAGTTCGCGACCGCGTGGTCGTGGGTGACCACGACCACGGTGGTGCCCAACTCCTCGTTGGCGGTGCGGAAGGACGCGAAGACCTGCTCGCCGGTCGCCGAGTCCAGCTCGCCGGTCGGCTCGTCGGCGAGGATCACCGCGGGGCTGTTGGCGAGGGCGACCGCGATCGCGGCGCGCTGCTGCTCACCGCCGGACATCTGGCCGGGGTGCCGGTCCCGGCAGTGGCCGACACCGACCATGTCGAGCAGTTCGGCGGCGCGGGCGGAGTACCGGCGCCTGGCGCCCCGGCCGCCGCGGCCGGCCAGTTGCATGGGCAGCACCACGTTCTGGGCCGCGGTCAGGTACGGCAGCAGGTTGCGCGCGGTCTGCTGCCAGACGAAGCCGACGACGTGCCTGCGGTAGCTGAGCCGGGCGG
The DNA here is from genome assembly GCF_016756395.1 of Streptomyces sp. SN-593. Lineage (NCBI taxonomy): Bacteria > Bacillati > Actinomycetota > Actinomycetes > Kitasatosporales > Streptomycetaceae > Actinacidiphila > Actinacidiphila reveromycinica. The sequence continues at coordinate 2,824,292 of NZ_AP018365.1, read as the reverse complement.
CCGCGTCCATGGCGAGCAGGTCGTAGCCGTCGACGGAGGCCGCGCCCGCGGTGGGGACGTCCAGGCCGGCGAGGATGTTCAGCAGCGTGGACTTGCCGCTGCCCGACGCGCCGACCAGGGCCATCAGCTCGCCCTTGCCGACCAGCAGGTCCAGGCCCTGGAGCGCCTGCACCTCGACGCCGTCCGCGGTGAAGATCCGCACCAGGCGGTCGCAGCTGATCAGCGCGTCGTGCCCGTACGCGGGACCGCCCAGGCGGGCGGTGGCCTGCTGCTCCAGGTCGGCGAGGCTGCGCACCGGGGGCCGCCCGTCGCCCTCACGGCCCGCGCCGCCCGCCCGGTGAGTAGCCGCACCGTCCGTACCCGGGCCGTCGGTGGCCGCCTCACCCTGACCGGGAGCACCCGGACCCAGCTCACCCGGCCCGGGGGCACCCGCACCCGGCTCACCCGCACCCGCGCCGCCGGCGCCCCGCGCACCCGCTCCGACCGGGTCCGTACCCGCCGTGCCCGAGCCCGTGCCCGCGCCCTGCTCCCGCGCTTCCCCGCTCATACCCGGTCCCCCGCTCTCAGTTCCGTGCTTTCCCGCCGCCGCCCGGACAGCCACGCCTGCGTCAGCAGCACCGCACAGGCCAGTACCAGCAACCCCGCCGACGGCAGGGCCAGGGCCCAGGGGTTCGCCCGCAGTCCCAGTCCGAAGTCGACCGCGGCGAAGTCGCCCGGCGCCGTGCCGAACGTCAGCGCCCGCAGGTCCACGCCCGGCCCGAGCAGCGGGACCACCGCCAGCCCCACCAGCACGCCGCCGACCGCGCCCAGCAGCACCTGCGGCAGCATCTCCAGCAGCACCAGCCGCCGTGCCTGCCCCCGCGTCATGCCCATCGTCCGCAGCCTCGCCAGCAGCGTGGCCCGACCCGGCGCCGCCTGGAGGAGCGACAGCAGCAGTGCCAGCGCGCTGTAGCCCGCACCCGCCGCGACCGCCGCGAGGTACAGCCGCCGGGCGCCGTGCTGGAGCGGACTGTCCTTCAGTGCCGCCCGTTCCTGGCTGCGCAGCAGGACCGACACCGACGAGGTGTCCGTCGCCGCCACCTCGCGCAGCGCCTTCGCGTCGATCCGCCGGCCGGGCGCCGCCATCGCCAGCATCGTCGTGGGGACCACCTGCGCCGCGGCCGAACCGGCGGCCGGGGCCAGCGCGGCGACCGAGGCCGCCGACACGATCACGAACTCGCTCCCGGGCGCGGCCGGGGTGGTCGGCAGCACGGCCGCGGTGCGGATGCCGGTGCTGCCGAGGTCGGTGTCGAGCGAGACCGTCTCCCGGCCGACCTGCCGGGCCAGGCCGGGCGAGAGCACCGCGGGCAGCACCTCGTCGCCCGCCGTCCCCCGGTGCCCGGACAGCGCGCCCGCCGGGAAGGACGGCAGCCCGGCCGCGCGGGTCACCCTGTCGTACGAGGACGGGTCGACCAGCACCACCGCGTACGACTCGCTGAAGGTCGCGTCGGCGGAGTTCTGCTCCACCCGCGCCGTGGTGGTCAGCCCGACCCCGGGCACCTTCCGCACGGCGGCGGGCAGCCGCGGCGACAGCGTGGAGGTGACCGCGTCGAGCCGGGCGTCGGCGCCGACCGTGGCGGTGGCCGCCCGGTCCCTGCCCTGCCCGATCCCGGCCAGCACCGAGCCGCCGAAGGACGTCACGGTCAGCGCCACCAGCACCGCCAGCAGCGGCAACTGGCCACCCGCGGAGGAGCGGCCCGCGCGGGCCAGCCCGAGAGGGGCGACCGCGCCGCGCAGCCGGGCCGCGGGGCGGGCCAGCAGGCGCAGCGGCAGCGGGTACAGGCGCAGCAGGACCAGCGCGGCGGCGATCGCCACCAGCACCGGAGCGGCGGCCAGGTACGGGTCGGTGCCCGGACCGCTGCCGCCCCCGGAGCCGCCGGTGCCGCCGGCCCCCCCGCCGCCGCGCTGCCGCAGCGCCACCACCGCGCCCACCGTCAGCACCACGACGGTCAGTTCGACCACGAGCCGACGCCGCGTCGGCCGGGCCGTGGCCACGTCCTCCCGCCCGCCCGGGCGGGGCCTGCGCACCGCGAAGGCGGCCCGCAGCGGCAGCGCGAGCACCACGACCGCGGTGGCCAGTGCGGCCAGCAGCACCGGCAGCAGCCAGCGGCCGGTGGGCAGCAGCAGGAGCGCGAGCAGCGTGCCGGCCGCGCCGCCGGGCACGGCCGCCGCCGCGGTCTCCGCGGCGAGCCGCCCGGCGACTCCGCGCAGCGATCCGCCCCGGGCCCGCAGCAGGGCGACCTCGGTGCGCCGCCGCTCGGCGGCGAGGCCGCCGGCCATCAGCAGTACGGCCAGCGCGGTGGTGCCGACGCCCACCGCGGCGATCAGCACCAGCGGGTCGGTGGCGTCGCGTTCCTGGACGAAGTTCGTGAGGGTGGTGCCGAGGCCGTCGCCCACGTCCACCTGGCTGCCGACCGCGTCCTGCAACCGGGCCGCCAGCGGGCCGCCGGACAGCGACGCCAGGGTGGCGCGCAGCGCGGGGACGCCGTGCGCGGTCAGCCGGCCGACGTCCAGCGGTTCGTACCAGTAGAGGGAGATGCCCGCGCCGAGCTGCGGCAGCGCGGGGGCGGCGCCGGGGTCGGTCAGCAGCGTGAAGTGCCAGTACGTCTTGGGCTGTTCGCCGATACCGGCCGGCTGCGAGTTCACCACCGGGCCGAGCAGGTCGTCGTCCTCGTTCCAGTACGCGGCCCCGGGGTCGCGCGGGGCGACGATGCCGGTGACGCGCACGGTCATCGGGGTCGGGCTCAGCCCGCGCGGGTGGAGGGTACGGCCGACCGCGAGGTGGAGCACCTGGGCCGTTCGCACCGTCACGACCGCCTCGACGGCGGCCGGGGCCGATCCGCCGGGCGCGGCGCCCGGCGCGCGCGGCATCCGGCCGGACACCAGCCGGGCGTGCGCCGCGACGCCCGCCTGCGCGACGAGGTCGGCGGTCGGCGGATGCGAGGAGGTGAGCGGCAGTCCGGGGTCGGTGACCTCGGACTCCTTGGTGGTACGGGCCCCCTGGACGGAGGCGCCCGGGGCGAGCGGAACGGAGCGCGCCAGCAGCGAGCGGGCCGCGGTCTGGACGGCGTCGATGCCCGCCGGCCGGAGCGGGTCGGTTCCGCCGAGGCCCTGCTGTGCCTCGTAGCTCTCGGTCAGGGCGATCCCGCGGTCCTGGTACTGGCCGGCCCGCACCGCGTGCCGCAGCGCCCCGTCCTCGTAGCGGTCCACGGCCCGCGGCAGCGCCGCCGCGAGGAAGGCGGTGACGAGCACGAGCACGAAGGCGGCCAGGGTCGCGCCGCGGGCGGAGCGCAGCCGCACCCGGACCCAGGCGAGCCGCACGTCCCCGGGGGCGGCGGTGTCCGCCGGAGCCTGCGCGGGCGCCGTGCCGGCCGGGTCCGCCGCAGCCCGCGGTCCGCCCGCGCCAGCCGTGCCTGGGGCACCTGGGGCACCAGCCATACCCGCCGAACCCGCGGCGCCTGCCGCGCTCGCCGTGTCCGCCGCAGCCTCCGCGCCCGCCGGGTTCCGCGCGCCCTCCTCCGGCTTCCGCCCGCCGCCGTCCTGCTTCCGCGCCGCCATCTCAGTCCTCCCCCTGCCGCCGCAGCGCCGTCGCCGGGTCGCCCCGGCGTACCGCCGTCGCCAGGACCACCAGGACCGGCACCACCACGACCTCCGCGAGCAGTTCGAGCAGGCGGCCGGCCGGCAGTCGGACGACCAGGGGCGGTACGGGGGTGGTGGCCTGCGGGGTCAGCACGATCAGCGGCGTCACGAGCCGGGTCAGCAGCGCGCCGAGCGCCGCGCCGACGACCAGCGACACCAGGACCAGCAGCCCCTGCTCGGCCGCGATCACCCGGGCGAGCTGGCGCCGGGGCGCGCCCAGCGCCCGCAGGACCGCGAACTCCGCGGTGCGCTCGCGCACCGCGCCCGCCGAGGAGACCGCGAAGCCGAGCGCGGCCAGCACCACCGCGGCCACGACCGCGGCCGGCAGCGCCGACTGCGGGCCGGCGCCCAGCGGGTCGGACCGCAGGTCGGCGGCGGTCTCGTCGGCGACCAGGACGGTGTCGACGTCCGTACGGGCGCGCAGCGCCGCGGCGGTCCGCGCGGTCGCGCCCGGGCGGGCGGCGATCCACCACTCGGTGGGCTCCACGGCCTGGCCGTCGTGGGACCGGAGGTACTGGTTGACCGCGCGCAGGTCGACGATCACGCCGCCGACGTCCTGGTCGGCGTCCGACCCCGCCCCGCCGTCCGCGTCCGACCCGGGCGACGAACTGTCGGACGCGTCGGAGCCGTCGGACCCGGAGCCCGCGGCCGAGCCGTCGGACCCGGCCGCACCCGTGCCGGCCGTCCGGCCGTCGCCGAGCCCGGGGATCGCGCGGACCGAACCCGCGACGCGCACCGGCACCTGGACACCGCCCAGTTGGACGGTGACGCTGCCGCCGACCTTCGCGTGCTGCGAGGCGAGGAAGGCGTCGGTGGCGACACCGGAGACGGCGGGCGGCTCGGGGGTGTTCGCGCGGACCTGCACCGTCGCGGTCGGCGCCGCGTCGGAGGCGCCCCTGGTGACCTGGACGGCGCCGGTGTCGTAGCGCAGCGCCAGCGTCGCGCCCCCGCCGACGCGCGGGACCTCGGACTGCGGGTCGCGCGTGCGCGGCAACTGGGCGAGCGAGGGGTCGTCGAAGGCGGGCGCGGACGACCACTGCTGGGTGGGCACCGCCAGCGTGCGGACGGTGCCCGCGGCATCGGTGACCCGCGCGTCCGAGACCGCCAGCGTGTAGGCCCCGTCCTGGTCCGGGACGTCGAAGCCGACGCTCAGGCCGGTGACCAGCAGCGGACCGGCGGGCGCGCCGTCCGCCGCGCCGGCCAGCGAGGCGATGTCGAGGACCAGCGGGTGCGGCCGGCCGTCGGCGGGTACGTCGCCGATCGGGACGGAGTACGGCACGCCGTCGGCGTCCACGATGTCGAGGCCGACGTGGTCCACGGCGCCCGGGGTGCCGGCCGCACCGCCCGGATCGGCCGAACCCCCGGTCCCCCCTGAACCCGATCCGCCCGATCCGCCCGATCCGCCCGGCCCGCCCGGCCCGCCCGACTCCCCGGACCCGCCGGACCCGCCGGACCCGCCTGACTCCCCGGACCCGCCCGCGCCCGGCCTCAGCACAGCCTCGAACCCCGCCTTCCGCGCGTCCGCCGGCAGCGCGAAACCGCCGCCGGCCCGGACCCCCTCGCGCAGCGGTGCCAGCACCTCGGCCGCCGACCGCCCCCCGGTGAGGTCGGAACGGAACCGCATCGCCTTCCCGGCCCGCGCGGAGTCGATGGCCAGCACGGTCGCCGTCCGGTTCTGGTCGAGGAGGAGGCCGGCGCTGCCGGCGGGGGCCGCGGCGGCGATGCCCGCCTGGTGCGCGAAGATCCCGGGCTGCCCGAACGGCGGGGTCGTCATGCCGGTGACGCGCAGGTCGGCGCCGACGGCGTACTGCGCCTGGTCGCGCTGCGAGCGGTCCCAGCTCGCGCTCTGCCCGATCGAAAAGACCCCCATCGCGATCGCCAGCACCAGCAGCAGCGCGGCTCCCGCGCCGCGCCGGGGCCGCCGCGCGAGCTGCCAGCCGGCGAGCGCCAGCGGCAGCGCGCGGCCGCGCGCTGCCCGCCGTTCGCCGAGCTTCGCCACCAGCGGCAGCAGCCGCAGCACCAGCATCGTGCCGGCCAGCAGGCACAGCGCGGGTGCCGCCACGAGGATCGGGTCCACCCCGAGGCCGCCGCCCGCGTTCGTGCTCAGCGCGCCGCTGCCCGACGCGCGCCGGTCCAACTGCCAGTAGGCGATGCCCGCGACGATCAGCAGCCCGATGTCCGCGCCGGCCTGCACTCCGCCCGGCAGCGAGCGGAGCCGGGCGCGCGCGGTCCCTACGGCGCCGGGGCCTCCGGTGCGCAGCGCCGGCACGATCACCGCGCAGGCGCAGGCGAGCGCGGCGGCCAGCGCGACCAGCCAGGCCGGGCCCGTGCTGCCGGAGCCGAGGCTGACGCCGGTGCGGGCCATGGCGCCGGTGCCGGCCAGCCCCCGCGTGACCGGCCCGGCCAGGAGCGGGGCGACCACGGCCGCGGGCACCGCGAGCAGCAGCGCCTCCCCGCCGGCCAGCCGGGCGACCCGGGCCCGCGACCCGCCGCGGGCGCGCAGCAGCGCGGTCTCCCCGGCCCGCTCCTCGGCGAGCAGCCCGGCCACCAGCAGCAGCGCGAAGCCGGCCAGGATCACCAGTTGCAGCGCGCCGATCAGCAGCGTCGAGCGGGTGACGAGCATGCTGCGGCGCAGCGCGTCGAGCAGGTCGGGCAGGCCGCTGCTCGCGGTGGTGGTGGAGGTGGCCTGGTCGTCGTGGAGCGCGTAGAGCGTCTGCCGGACGCCGTTCTCCAGCCGGTCCATGGACCGCGCGCCGGCGTGCCGGAAGTCGCCGGTGGCCTGCCAGGACATCGCGGCCGCGGTGACCCGGCCGGAGTCGAAGGTGCCCGGGTCGGCGAGCATCGGCCCGTACGTGGTGAACGCGACGGTGTGCGCGCCGCGCCCGCCCAGCGGGTCGAGGTGCCAGTACGGGGAGGCCGGGTCGCGTGGCTGGAACACGCCGCTGATCTGGATGGTCAGCGGGGCGCCGCCGAGCCGGTCGGCGAGGGTGAGGACGTCGCCGGGTGAGGCGCCGAGGTCCTGCGCGGCCACCTGCGGGACGGCGACCTGCACCCGCGAGGCGCTCCGCCCGGCCGCGGCCGGCCACCTCCCCTCCACCAGCCGGACCTGGGCGCGGTCGAAGGTGGCCAGCAGGGTCAGGTCGGGCTCGTCGTCCGAGGTCGGGGCCGGGGTCCGCGGGCTCCTGGGCAGGCCGTACGGGCCGGAGCGGGTGCTGCCGTGGACGCTGGTGGGCAGCCCGGCGAAGGCGTCGCTCAGGTGGCCGCGCACGGCCTTGTCGACGGCCGCCGCGGTGGTGCCGTTCAGGTCGCTCTGCACCTCGACGGTGGCCTGGCCGGCGGCCTGGTGCTGGAGGGTGCGGCGCAGGGCCGCGTCGCCTATCGCCCCGGTGAAGGCGGTGAACGTGGCGAGCACGCACGTGGTCAGCAGCACCGTGAGGAGGGCGGCGGCGAGCAGGAGCCGATGCGCCCGGACACGTAGCAGGACGAATCCGGTCACACGTTCCCCCCGTCGGTTCCTGACGGGATGCTCTCAAAGAGCGCGGCGGCGCATAAGCGGGGCGGCCCATGTCGCAATCCGATCGTGATGGTCCGCCGAGCGGACGTCCCGGGCGCACGTTTCCGGCCACACCGACCGGGCCAGCGGGCCCACGGGGACGCGGGGCGGGGTCAGCCCGGGGTGTTCACCATCGAGGCGGCGGCGTAGACCAGGTAGTCCCAGAGCTGGCGCTCCTGCTCGGCGGGCAGCTCCAGGGAGTCGACGGCCACCCGCATGTGGCGCAGCCAGGCGTCGTGGGCGGCGCGGTCCACCGCGAAGGGCATGTGCCGCATCCGCAGCCGGGGGTGGCCGCGGTTGTCGCTGTAGGTGCGCGGGCCGCCCCAGTACTGCATCAGGAACAGCGTCAGGCGCTCCTCGGCCGGGCCGAGGTCCTCCTCCGGGTACATCGCGCGCAGCTCGGGGTCCTCGGCGACGCCCTGGTAGAAGCGGTGTACGAGGCGGCGGAAGGTCTCCTCGCCGCCGACGAGTTCGTAGAACGTCTGCTGCTGCAACTCGCCGCGCCGGATCTCATTCACCCTTCCATCGTCGCAGATGCGCCGCCCGGCCCTCAGCGGTGTTCCGGTTCGTCCTCCGGGGGCTTTCCGGCGCACGATGGAGGTATGGCCGGAACAGGGCCCGACGGGCGGCAGCAGGGACGCCGCGGGCAGCGGTACGCCGCCGCCGCGGGGTCGCTGCGGGCCCGGATGGTCTCCCGCATCGTGGCCGGCGGCGGCTTGACCGACCCCGCCTGGCGGGCGGCCTTCGAAGAGGTCCCGCGCGACCTGTTCGTGCTGGACGACGAGGGCGGCTACGAGGACGGGTACGACGACGGCTACGAGGACGAGCCCGCGGGCGGTGGAGGCGGGGACGGGGGCGGGTACGCGGGGTTCGACGGCTGGTCGGGCCGGCGGCTCGCGGCGGCCTACGAGGACCGGCCGATCGCCACCCGCGTGGTCGGCGGCGAGCTTGTCTCCTCCAGCAGCCAGCCCTCGCTCATGGCGCTGATGTGCCAGGCGCTGGACGTCCACGGCGGGGAACGGGTGCTGGAGATCGGTGCGGGCACCGGCTACAACGCGGCGCTCCTGGCCCACCGGCTCGGCCCGGGCACGGTGACCACGATCGACCTGGAGCCGGAGATCACGGCCGCGGCCCGCGCCCACCTGGACGCCTACGGCACCGAGGCGGCCCGCTCGGTCGCCGTGGTCACCGGCGACGGCGCGCTGGGGCATCCGCCCCGCGCCCCGTACGACCGGATCATGGCCACCTGCGAGCTGCCGGGGGTGCCCGCGGCCTGGCTGGAGCAGTGCGTGCCCGGCGGCCTGGCGCTGCTGCCGCTGGCCGCCGGCCTGGTGGCCCTGACCGTGCACGGGCCCGGCCGGGCGGAGGGACGGTTCCTGCCCACGCCCGCGTACTTCGTCCCGCTGCGCGGAGCCTCCGGCGCACCGGCCGGCACCCCCGAACACGGCCTCGCCGTGAGCGTGTTCGGCCGGGCGTCCGCCGCCGACCGCACCCGCTACGGCCTCACCGTCGACGGCCCGGACCAGTGGATCTGGCGCGACCGTCCCGACGGCCCGCACACCTGGCCGATCGCCGGGACGTGAACGCCCGGGCCGCGGGGCTCACATCCGCCGCAGCGTGATCGTGGTCCACGCGCCGACGTGCACCCGGTCCCCCTCGGCCAGGGGGACGGGCAGGTAGGGCCGGATGGACTCCTCGGCGAGGTTCACCGTGGTCCCGTTCGTGGAGTCCTGGTCGACCACCGACCACGAACCGTCCGGCTGCTGCACCAGCACCGCGTGGTGGTGCGACACCCCCGGGTCCTCCGGGGAGCGGGACAGGTCGATGTCCGGCGCCTCGCCGGTGCTGTGCCGGCGGCGTCCGATCGTGACCTGGTGCCCGGTGAGCGGGACCTCCACCTCCGGGGAGAACACGGGGAAGTACAGCTTCCCGGCGTCGGGCCCGCTGCGGGCCATCATCGCGGTGAAGTACGCCCGGTCCGCGGCGATCACCGCCACCCAGCCGGCGCTGCTGCCCGCCGCGGCGGACTGCGGCGGCTGCCCGGTGGCGGTGGCCGAGCCGCCCGGCCCCGCGGACCCCGGCGCGGATGCCCCCGGCCCCGCGGACCCCGGCGCGGATGCCCCCGACCCCGCGAACTCCGGCGCGGATGCCCCCGACCCTGCGGACCCCGGCTCGTACGCCCCCGGCCCTGCGGACCCCGGCTCGTACGCCCCCGGCCGCGCCGGCCTGGACGGCGGGTCGAGCACGAAGTCCCCCGAGCCGGAGGTGACGGTGACCGAGCCGTCCGGCACCGACTCCGCCGGCCGGTTGACCTGGGACGGCCGCGAGACCTGCGACTCCTGCCGCTGGTAGGGCGGGTACTCGGGCGGGACGGGCTGCGGCGGCACCACGGTCGCCGCGTGGGTGCGGAAGTTGTAGCGGCACTCCTCGCAGAACAGCGCGGCGCCCTCCCGCGGCGTCCCGCAGTTCGGGCAGCGCTCGGAGCCGCCCGCCGGGCCCTCGCCGAACCCGGGCGGCGAGGGCGAGGACGGCGGGGCCGAGACCGGCGAGGCCGAGGACGACGACGCGGAGGACGCCGGCCGCGACCCCGCGGCCGGCGACGCCATCAGCAGGCCGCAGACCTCGCACCAGTCGGTGGCGCTGCTCTGGTGGCCGTTGGCACAGATCGGCATGGTGTCGGCTCCCCCTCCGCCCGGCTCGGGCGGCTTAAAAAGGTGTGCGCGAGCACTTGGTACCCGATGGCTACTTCTTCACTCGCACGGTCACCGTCGACCGCGTTTCCAGGGTCATCTCGTCGGCGTCGGCGACCTTGGGCTTCAACCGCACAGTACCGTTCGCCGCGTCCACCACGTCCACCACCTTGGCCAGCAGCTTCGCGGTGCCCTCGTTGCCGGAGACGCTGGCGAGCTGCACCGCCCGGCCCAGCTTGGCGGTGGCCGCGTCCAGGTCACCGGACTTGCGGGCCTCCAGACCCTGCTGGATCGCCTGCGCCAGTTCGGCCTGCCCGGTGTAGTGGGCGACCTGCGGGCTGATCCGGGTCGAGGCGGCCATGTCGTCGGTGCCCAGCGCCCGCACCAGTCCCTGCGCCGGCACCTCCGGGGTGCCGGCGGCCTGCGGGAACACCAGCGAGATCCGGGCGGCCAGCATCTCCTGGCCGACGACGACCGGTGGCACCTTCACACAGATGTGGTAGTCGCGCGACTCGTCGCCCCATGACCCGGTCGGGTAGTCCCCGCTGCGCGGACCGGACTGCGTGCGCCGCCCGGTCAGGTCCTCGACGGTGGGCGCGACCTGCTTCACGAACGCGATCTCGGCGTTCTGCGGGGTCCACACCCGCAGGCCGACGTCCGCGACCTCCTTGCCCATCGCGCTGTGCATCATCGCCTGGAAGTCGGCGGCCAGGCCGGCCGGGTCGGCGACGATGTCCGCCGAGCCGAGCAGCGCCGAGGCGATCCCGGTGACCTCCTTGACCTCCCAGTCGGTGCCGACCCCGCGCGCGTCGCAGGTGAACCGGCCCGCGCAGGAGTCCAGCGCGCTCGCCAGGTCCTCCGGCTTCTCGTGCTCGTTGCGGCCGTCGGTGAGCAGGATGCCGTGCCGTATGCCGACGCCGGAGCCGTCCAGCAGCCGGTCGGCGAGCCGCAGCCAGGTGCCGATCGCGGTGCCGCCGCCCGCGGTGAGCTTGCGCAGCGCCTGCTTGGCCTGCGCGCGGGTGGTCGCGTCGGCCACCGCCAGACCGCCGTTGGCCGGGTAGACCTCGCGGGCCTGGTGGGTGCCGGCCACCACCGCGAACGCCACCCCGTCGCGCAGCGCGTCGATGGCGACCGCGGTCGCGTCCCGCGCGTTGCGCATCTTCGTCGGCGGGTACTCCATCGACCCCGAGCAGTCGACCATGATGACCACCCCGGCCGACGCGGAGCCGCCCGGCAGGGGCAGGCCGCCGGAGGTGCCGCCGCCGGTCGAGGTCACCGTGACGATCGCGTTGACCTCGCGGCCGCCCTCGGGCAGGTACTCGTTCTGGTACACGTCGACGGAGAACTGCGGCACGTTCGACTTCGAAAGACTGGGCATCGCTTCCTGTGCTCCTTAACGCCGATGCTCGTCCGCCCCCCTGCCGTGCGCGGACACCCGGGCGCCGCGCCGGCCGGAGCTAGGCGGAGGGGGATACTGCCCGTGCGACGTCTGCCGGGAACGGCAGCACCGCGACCGTCACGTTGTCGTGTCCGCCGCCGTCGAGCGCCAGGCCGAGCAGCGAACGCGCGCTCGCCAGCGGCCTGGTCCGGGCGTCGGCCGGCACCGCCTCGGCCATCTCCGCGGCCGACTCGGCGTAGTTCCACAACCCGTCGGTGCACACCACGACCACGCCCGGGCCCTCCGGCTGGAAGGCCGCCACGTGCGGGTCCACCTCGACCGCGTCCGCGCCGAGCCAGCCGGTGATCGCGTGGGCGCGCGCGTCGGCGTACGCCTCGGCCTCCGACATCAGCCCGGCCGAGACCATCCGCGCGGCCCACGAGTCGTCCTCGGTGAGGCGGGCGGCCGGGCGGCCGCGGTCGTCCGGCACCCAGTACGCGCGGCTGTCGCCGATCCAGCCGACGGTGAAGACCGGGCCGGTGATGACCGCGCTCACGCAGGTGCACGCCGGGGCGTTGCGGTGGACCGGCTCCGGGGGCTCCTCCTCGGCGAGCGCGCTCACCGCGTCGAACGCGGTCAGCAGCGCCTCGCGCATCGCGTCGTCGGGGGAGGCGCCGCGTTCCAGGGCGGCGAAGAGCGCCTCGCTGCCGGTCGCGGCCGCCGCCGCGGAGGCGTCGTCGGGACGGTAGGCGGTGGACACGCCGTCGCACACCACGGCCGCCACGGCGGCGCCGCCGTCGGGCAGGGCGACGGTGCCCAGCGCGAACGCGTCCTCGTTGCGGTGGTGCCGCAGCCCGCGGTCGCTCACCGCGGCCACGCCCTCCAGCTCCTTCTCCTGGTGGTCGCGCTGCCGGGGCTGGGCGTGCCCGCAGTGCTCGCAGTAGCCGTCGTCGTCGACCCCGCCGACGCCGCACGCCACGCACACCGGGCCGGCCGCGGCCGGGGCGCCGGCCCCGCTCCCGCCGCTGCCGCTGCCGCCGCCGCTCCCGGTCCCGCTGCCGCCGGCCGCACCGCCGCTGCCGGCGTCGTCCCCGCGCGGGTCGGACCGGTGCGCGGAGAAGCCGAGCGGAAGCGTGTCGTCGGAGGAGGACGAGGCGGAAGAGGCGGCAGGGGAGGAACCGGAGGAAGCGGAGGCGGTCTGCGGGGGAGCGAGCAGGAAGGAGCCGGTGCCGGCCGGTTCCGGGGCCGGGGCGAGGTCGGTCCCGGCCTCGGCGGCGCCGCTGTCCGCACCGCCGTCCGCACCGTCCCGCCCCGCGGCCCGTGGCTCCGCGGCGGCCGGGCCGTCCGGGCCCGGGCCCGGGTCAGCGGGCCCCGGCCCGGGGACGGGCGCGCTCAGGTCGCGCCCGCAGCGCCCGCAGTACCGGTCCTCGGGACCCTGGGGTTCCGAGCAGTCGGGGCAGATCGTGGGGCGGGCCGTGGGCGCCGAGGGCGCCGACTCGGGCAGTGGTCGCATCGGTTCACACCCAGGTCCTGGGGCGGAAGCGGTTGGCCCGCTCCACCAGTTCGATCCTCGTACCGCCCTGGCGGGCCAGCCGGGCGAGCACCCGGTAGGACCGCTCAAGGCCGAACCGCAGTCCGCGCTCGTCCAGTTCGGCGCCGAGCACCGGCGCGTCCCGGGCCCCGCCCGCACCGTTGCGGCCGGCCAGCACCCAGTCCAGCGCGCTGCCGTACACCTCCGTGGCGAGCTGCTCGCGGCGGTCGTGGTCCAGGCCCTGCCGTTGCAGGTCCTCGACCTGGCGGGCCGCGGCGTGCAGGTCCGGCAGCAGCGGCTCCTGCGGCGCGCGGTCGCGCAGCCGGGCGCGTATCGCGGCGACCCGGGCGGCGGTGTAGTGGATGGACGACTCCGGCACCGACTCCAGGGCGCGCACCGCGCCGACCCGGTCGCCGGACCTCAGCAGCACCCGGGCCAGCCCGAAGGCCGCGCTCACGTAGGCGTGGTCGGTGGTCCACACCAGGCGGTAGTACTCGGCGGCGTTGTCGAGCTGCCCGAGCACCTCCGCGCAGACGCCCAGCGCCAGCTTCGGCGCGGGCTCGCCGGGGAAGGCGTCGTAGACCGCGTCGAAGCTGAGCGCCGCCGTCGCGTGGTCGGCGGCGCACAGCCCGACCAGGCCGCGGTGCCAGACCACCCGCCAGTCCTCGCCGGACTCCTCCAGACCGCGCAGCACCTCCTGGGCGCCCGGCAGGTCGTCCAGCTCCAGCAGGGCCCGCAGCTCGCGCAGCCGCTTCTCCACCGAGTCGACCGGCGCGGACGCCAGCGCGGCCACCGCCTCGCCGGGCGCCGCGGCCGCGATACCGGCCAGGAAGCCGGCGTTGGGGTCGCCGGCGTCGACGTGCGGGACCGGCAGCGCCAGGACGGCCGCGGTCGTGTCGAGCCGGGAGACGATCGGCCGGCCGGGGCCCCAGCCGCCGCCCGGCGGCGGTACGGCGGGCGCGGTCTGCGCCCGGGCACCGCGGTCCGCGCGGGAGCGCCGCGGCGCGTCCGGCGGGCGCACCGCGCCGAGCTGCGAGGTGTCCCCGGTCAGCGGCCGCACCAACTGCGTGTCCACCACGCGCAGTTCGGGACCGAAGAGGGTGGACAGGGCCGGCCGCGGCGTGCCCGACTCCAGGGCGACGACCTCCCGCAGCACCCCCAGCAACTGGTCGGCCATCTCCTCGGCCGAGGCGAACCGCTTGTGCGGGTCCGGGTCGGTGGCACGCACCAGCAGCCGGTAGAACGACTCGTAGCGCCGGAAGACCTCGATCTTGTCCGGGTCGGGCAGGCTGTCCACGAAGACGTTGGTGTAGCCCTGGAAGTCGAAGGTCAGCACCGCCAGGGTGCGGGCGACGGTGTACAGGTCGGAGGCGACCGACGGGCCGACCTCCGCGACCTCGGGCGCCTGGTAGCCGACCGTGCCGTAGATCGCCGACTCGGTGTCGTCCATCCGGCGCACCGCGCCCATGTCGATGAGTTCGAGCCGGTCCTCGGTCTGGATCGCGTTGTCCACCTTGAAGTCGCAGTACAGCAGGTTGCGGCTGTGCAGGTGGCCGAGCGCGTCCAGGGCCTCGATGGCGAACGCGATCGCCTGGGCGACCGGCAGCGGCTCGCGCCGGCCCTCGGGCGTGCGGCGCTCGTTGGCGATCTCCTTGAGCGACTTGCCGCCGACGTACGCCATCACGATGTAGCCGTCGAGGGTGCCGGTGCGCTGGTCGAGGTGCTCGACGAAGTTGTAGATCCGGACGATGTTGGGGTGCTCGATCTCGGCGAGGAAGCGCCGCTCGGAGACCGCGGCGGCCAGCGCGTCCTCGTCGCCGGTGTCGAGCAGGCCCTTCAGCACGACCCAGCGGTCGGCCACCGCGCGGTCCCTGGCCAGGTAGATCCAGCCGAGCCCGCCGTGCGCGAGGCAGCCCGCCACGTCGTACTGCCCGCGCACCACGTCCCCCGGGCGCAGCTTGGGCGTGAAGGAGTACGGGTGCCCGCACTTGGTGCAGTAGCCCTCGGTACGGCCGGGGCGCCCCTCGCGGCTGCGGCCCACCGGCGCCCCGCAGTCGCCCTTGCTGCAGAACCGCTTGCGCTCGGGCACCTCCGGGTTCTCCAGCACCGCGGCGGCCGGATCGGGCCGCGGCACCGTCGGTACGGGCACCAGCCCGGCGCCCAGCTTGCCGCGGGTCGGGCCGCTGCTCGAACCGCGGGTGCTGCGCACCGACACCGAGCCGCCGGTGGAGCCGCCGGCCAGTGACTGCGACAGCCGCCCGGAGACCGAGCGGCGCGACGCCTGGGAGGAGCGCGAGGAGCGGGAGGAGGAAGCGGAGGACGCGCCGGTGGAGGACTGGCCGGAGTCCGCGCCGGAGCGGGCGCCGGGAACCGGCGCCGCACCCCCCGTACCAGGGCCGCCCGCACCTGCCGCGCCCGCGCCCGTACCGGAGCCCGCGGCACCGGACGGGGCAGCCGCCGGCGCGGGGGCCGGCGACGGCGCCAGCCCGCACGTGTCGCAGTACAGGTCGCCGCCGCCCATGTCCTCCAAGGTCCCGTCGCAGCCGGGTCGCTGGCACTCGCTCACGGTCTCCCCCTCACGCCTTCCCTGTACCTGACGCCGTCGCCTGTTCCGCACGGCCGCCGGTGCCGATGCCCGCTCCCGGGCGCGGCCCCGTGCCGATTCTCGCGCGCGGACCGCCGATCGCGCGCCGACCCGCCCGCGGGCGCGGGCGCGGTGTCGACGGGTGCGGCGCCGACGGGCGCGGTGTCGACGGGTGCGGCGCCGACGGGCGCGGTGTCGACGGGTGCGGCGCCGACGCCGCGTGCCCGCTCATGCCGACCCCCGGTCAGCGGAACCGCTCGGGGTACTGCCCAGGTCGGAGACGGCCTGCTGGTAGCGCCGTACCGCCCGCTCGGCCGCGCCCAGGTCGCACGGCGCGCTCCACAGCAACCGCCGTGCCTGGTCGTACCGTTCGATCAGCACCGGGTCCTCCGCCAGACCGAGCCTGGCCACCTTGGCCCGGTACGCGTCGAGTCGGCCGCGCAGCTCCGCCCGGACCGCCAGCGGCGCGGTCACCGCCGTCAACGACTCCCTGGCGCGCAGCAGTTCGTCGTCGGCGTGCCCCTCCAGGCCGTCCAGCAGCGGGGAGAGCCGGTGCCACTGCGCGGTCCTGGCGAACTCCTCGGCCGCGGCGAGCTGTTCGTGCAGCGCGGAGGCCGGCCCGCTGACCGCGGGCACGTCGGAGGCAAGGATCTTCGACAGCACCTCGACCCGCGCGGCGCGCGCCTCGGTGAGGGTGCGGTCGGCCCGCGACATCACGTCGCGCAGCCGCCCGAGCCGGTGCTCGGCGTCGTCCCGCACATGCAGGACCGCCTCCACCTCGCGCCGGATCTCCTCCAGCCGGCGCCCGGCGTCGTCGTAGCGCCCGGTGTCGGGCCGGCCGGGGGCCGGGAGCGGGTTCCAGAAGGCCAGCGGGTCCGAGACGCTGCGGGCCCGCAGCTCCGTCAACTCCTCGACCAGAGACTCCAGTTCGTCGCCGCAGGGGTGCTCGCCCGGGCGCACGCCCACCGAGCGCGCCAGCGAGCGGACCCGCTGCGTCTCGGCGGCCAGCAGGTCGATCCGGGCCGGCAGCGCGGACCACACCGCGTCGGCGGCGGCCACGGTCTCCATGGCCTGGTCGTACCAGGCGGTCATCCGGCGGACCAGCTCGCCCAGGCTCAACTGCTCGCTGGCGCGGGCCGGGCCGGTGAGCGAGCGCTCGTGGTCGGGCACCGTGGCGCCCAGCACCGTGACGCCCTCGCCGCGCAACAGCTCGGTGAGCCGCGCCAGTTCGGTCTGGGTCGGCCAGCGGCGGCGGGCCCGCAGCTCGCGGGCGGCGTGCAACGCGCCGGTGTACGCGTCGAAGTGCGCCCACATCGCGGTGATCGCCGTGTCGGTGCGCTCCCACCGCTCCTTGGTGACGCCGGTCAGCTCGGCGCCTTCGAGCAGTCTGCGCCCGGAGTGGTCCTGGAGGGCGAGCAGGGAGGTCTCGACGGCTTCGTGCTCGGCGCCGAGCCGCTCCAGCGCAAGATCGACGTCCTCCCGGCCCATCACCGGTCCGGAGGCTCCCGCGACCGCCATCACACCCTCTTCCCGTAGGCCGTGCCCAAGCTGACCGTGCCGCCCCGCCGTCCCGCTGCCTCGCTGCCTTGCCGTCCCGCCGTCCGGCGGAGCGTCCCCGCCGGCGGGAGGCCCCGCCCCCGGCGGACCGCACCTCCCGGAGAACCGCCCTCCCTACTGGTACGTCGGCTCCGGCGGTCCGGTGACACCCGGCAGGTCCTTGGCGAGCCACTTCTCGTAGGAGTGCATCCACGCGCTGTTCGCGCCGCCGGCCTCGTAGGCCGTCAGCACCTGGTTGACCCGGCGCACGAGGTCCTTGTCGTCCAGGTTCATGGCCACACCGTACGGCTCCTTGGTGACCGGTGATCCGACCACGTGCACCGTCGGGTCCTGCGCGGCCTGGCCGGCGGCGAGCGCGTTGTCGGTGAACACCGCGTCGACCTGGCCCAGTTGCAGCAGCACCAGGCAGTCGAGCTGGTTGTCGACGGCCTTCACGCGGGCGCCGTGCGCGTCCTGCTCCAGCTTGGCCTGCCCGGTCGAACTCGACGCGGTGCACACCGTCCTGCCCTTGAGGCTGTCGTCGTACCCGGTGATCGCCGAGTCCTTGGGCACCAGAAGCTGCTGGCCGGCCTCGAAGTAGGGGATGGAGAACGCCACCTTCTGGAGCCGGTCGCAGGTGATCGACATGGTGCGCACCACCATGTCCACCTTGTGCTCCTGTATGTCCGGCACCCGCTTGTTCGTGGGCACCGTGAGGTACTGCACCTTCGCCGAACTGCCGAGGATGTCCTGCGCGACGGCCTTCACGATCTCGATGTCGAAGCCCGCGATGGCGCCGGTCTCCGGGTCGCGGAAGCCCCACAGGTAGCTGTTCTGGTCCACCCCGACGATCAGCCGGCCGCGCTTCCTGATCCGCTCCACGGCCGCGCCGTCGGTGCTGCCCGACGACGGCGACAGGCTGGCCTCCGGCGCCGCGCAGGTGCCCGCGTCGGTCGCGGCGGCGTACTGCCCGTGCGCGATCGGCGTGCCGGCGGAGGGCACCGAGGTCGAGGCCCGCACCGCAGCCGGGACGCCGGCCAGCGGCCCCACGCCCAACGGGCTCAGCGCCGCCGTGACGGTCAGCGCGCAGGCCGCCGCCATCGTGGCGACCCCGCCCCATCCGCGTGCTGTACGGCTCACCGCGACCTCCTCGCTCCCGGCCCGGCCGGACCTGCTCCGCCCCTGTGTACGTCTGTACGTCCGCACCGCGTTCACCGGTACTCCGACAGCCGCCGGCCGATGCCGACGAGCGCGGCAGCGGCGGCGAGCACCGCCAGCACACCCGCGCCGAACGGCAGCAGCGCCAGCGCGCCGCGGCCGTCGGTCGCGGCCTGGTGGAACTCCTTCTGCTCCTGCGCGACGGCCTGGCCCAGGCTGGTGTCGACCGCGTCGAAGGTCTTCCCGGTGGTCTCCGTCACCTGCGCGCCGCTGCTGTTCTTCCCGCCGATCACCTCGGCGACCGCGGTGGTGTAGTCGCCGCCGTCGTCGGCGGCGCGCTCGCTGGTGTGCCGCTGCCGCCACTCGGCGAGGTCCGCGATCGCGGAGCGCACCGGCGCGCGGCCGGCCTCCTTGTCCGCGAGAGCCAGCGCCTGGGCCAGCTCGCTGCCGTCGGCCGCCGTGGCGCCGCTGCCCTTGCCGGCCAGCGCTTCCATCTCCTGGGTGAAGTTCTTCTCGTACTCGTCGCCGGAGCCGCGTGCGACCAGGGTCAGGTTCTCGTCGCCGCGGGCCTGGAGCACCTCGGTGCGGGCGTTGTTGAGCACCTGGATCGACTTCGCGCCGTGGGTGGAGGAGTCCGCGAGGTCGTTCCGGGCCACGGTGTGCGCCGCGACCAGCCACACCAGCACCACCGCGGTCGCCGCCGTCGCCGTCAGCAGGCCCTGGTTGAACACCCGGTTGGTGCGGCGGTAGTGGCGGCGCTGCGCCCAGACCAGCGCGGCGAGCGCGATCACGCCCAGCGCCCAGGACACGTACGGCATGGCCTTCGCGTCGGAGTAGTCCGCGCCGAGCCGGCCGTTCTCGGCCTGGTAGAGCTTGTCGGCGGCGTCCAGCAGGCCGCCCTGCTTGCGCATCTGCGCGTCGGCGTACCGCAGGTAGGCGCCGCCCAGCGGCAGCCCCTGCCGGTTGTCGGCCTGCGCGGTCGCCACCAGCTCGGTGTACTGCGGGAGTTGGCTGTTCAGCGTGGCGATCTGGGTGCGCGCCTGCGGCGAGCCGGCGCTGTTCGCGGCGGCGTCGGCGATCAGCTCGGCTGCGGTGGTGATGTCGTTCCGGTAGCGGTCCGACACCTTCTTCGGCTCCTCGCCGCCGACCAGGAAGCCGCCGGCGACGGTGGCGTCCGCGTCGGCGAGGGAGCGGTAGATCTCGGCCGCGTTCGCGCTCAACGGGGCACTGTGGTCGATCACGTTGCCCGCCGCGGACTGCCGTTCGGCCACCTGCCAGGCGGTGACGGCGCCGAAGGCGAGGACGAGGGCGGCGACGGCCGCGCCGATCAGGCGCAGCCGGCCCGGTTCCGTGGTGGCCGCCGCCCGTACCCGGACGAGTGACTCCCGCCAGGCCGTCAGGCGCGGGGCGTGCGCGGCGGGCGGCAGGGGCCGGGCGGTCCCGCCCTGCCGCTCTGCCGCCTGGTCCGGTACCGCCCGCACCGGTGCGGTACCCGTGCTGCTGCCGGTTGGCGTCTGCGTCACGCACCCTCCCCACGAAGCGTTCGGCGTGCAGCAGCAGTATGGCTGCCGCCGTCTACCTCTGCACACGCGTCCGGCGGTTCGACGGTTCCGGGGCACCCTGTGCCCCCTGCGGGTTTCCCGCCCCCGCGCCGGGCACCCCTCCTCCCGGTCGTCCGGGGGGTGCGCGGGCGGGGGCGGCCGCCTCCTACGGGTAGTACGTGCGCAGGGTCGCGTGGGCGGACGGCGGCGCGCCGGTGTGGTCGAGCCCGAGCAGGGCCGCCCCGAGCACCGGGGGCGCGGTGACGACGTGCGCCCGGGCCTTGGGCGCGGCCGAGGCGAGCCCCGCGGTGACGCCGTCCAGCAGCCGGGGGTTGCCGGCCGCCATGACGCCGCCGCCGAGCACCACGTCCACCTCGTCGTCGAGCAGGTCGAGGCGCCGCAGGGCCACCGTGGCCAGCGCGACCACCTCCTCGGCCTGCCGGTCGACCACGGAGCCGGCGAGCGCGTCGCCCGCGTCGGCGGTCGCGAAGAGCACCGGTGTCAGTTCGTACCGCCGCTCGTGCGGGATGCGCTCCAGGTGCAGCGCCTCGATCAGCTCGTACATCGTGCGCAGCCCGAAGTGCGCGGGCAGCGTCGTGGCCAGCGCGGTCGGTCCGCCCCGGCCGTCCTCGGCGCGCGCCGCGAGGTACAGCGCCTCCTCGGCCAGCCCGGAGCCGCCGCCCCAGTCCCCGGAGATCTTGCCGATCGCCGGGAAGCGCGCGGTGCGCCCGTCCGGCAGCAGCCCGACGCAGTTGATCCCGGCGCCGCACACCACGGCGACCCCGCGCGGCCGGTCCACGCCGGCCCGCAGGATCGCGAACGTGTCGTTGGCGACCTGCGTGTCGCGCGCCCAGCCGCGGGCGTGCAGCGCCTCCTGCAACTGCCGCTCCTCGACCGGCAGGTCGGCGTTGGCCAGGCACGCCGAGGTGTGCTCGACCAGCGGCCGGCCGCCGCGGTCGCCCGCCGCGGGCAGCCCGGCGGCCGCGGCCGCCCGCTCGACCGCGTCGGCCACGACCGCCACGGCCGGGCCGATCCCGACGACCGGCGGCTGGAAGCCGCCGGCCCGGGCGCCGCCCAGCACCCGTCCGTCGGCGGCGACCAGGGCCACGTCGGTCTTGCTGTTGCCCGCGTCGACGGCGAGGACGCCGCCGGGGACGAGCGGCTCGGAAGTCACGCCCACGCGAAGTGCTCCCGGTTGTGCGCGACCAGACGGTCCGTCAGCTTCTCGGCGTACTCGTACTGGCCGATCAGCGGGTGGGCCAGCAGCGCGGCGAAGACCCGGTCCCGGCCGCCGTGCAGCGCCGCGGTGAGCGCCAGGTCCTCGTAGGCGGTGACGGCCGCGACCAGCCCGGCGAAGAGCGGTTCCAGCGGCGGTACCGGCAGCGGCGTGGCGCCGGTGCCGTCCACCCGGGCGGGCACCTCGACGACGGCGTCGTCGGGCAGGAAGGGCAGGGTGCCGTTGTTGAGGGTGTTGACCACCTGCACGTCGCCCCGCCACGACGGGGACTGCGGGCGCAGCAGGGAGGCGGCGAGCGCGACGGCGGCCTCGGAGTAGAACGCGCCGCCCCGCCTGGACAGCAGCTCCGGCTTCTCGTCGAGCGCGGGGTCGCCGTACATCCGGAGCAACTGCTTCTCCATCTCGGCGACTTCGGCGGCCCGCGACGGCTTGGTGCCCAGCTCCCGCACCACCGCGTCGTGCGCGTAGTAGTAGCGCAGGTAGTACGACGGGACGACGCCGAGCCGGTCGATCACCCGGCGCGGCAGGTGCAGGTCCTCGGCGATCGCGTCGCCGTGCTCGGCCAGCAGCCGGGGCAGCACGTCCTCGCCGTCCGGGCCGCCCAGCCGCACCCCGCGCTCCCAGGTGAGGTGGTTGAGCCCCACGTGGTCCAGGTGCACCTGCTCGGGCGCCACGTCCAGCAGCCGGGCGAACTTCCGCTGGAAGCCGATGGCCACGTTGCACAGCCCGACCGCCCTGTGCCCGGCGCGCAGCAGTGCCCGGGTCACGATCCCGACCGGGTTGGTGAAGTCGATGATCCACGCGTCCGGCGCGGTCCTGCGCACCTGCTCGGCGATGTCGAGCACCACCGGCACCGTGCGCATCGCCTTGGCGAGCCCGCCCGCGCCGGTGGTCTCCTGCCCGACGCAGCCGCACTCCAGCGGCCATGTCTCGTCCTGGTTGCGCGCGGCCTGCCCGCCGACGCGCAGTTGCAGCAGCACCGCGTCCGCGCCCGCCACGCCGGCGGCCACGTCGTCGGTGGTGACGATCCGGCCGGGGTGCCCCTGCTTGGCGAAGATCCGCCGGGCGAGCCCGCCGACCAGCTCCAGCCGCTCCGCGGCCGGGTCGATCAGGACCAGCTCCTCCACGGGCAGCGTGTCGCGCAACCGGGCGAACCCGTCGACGAGTTCGGGCGTGTATGTGGACCCGCCGCCCACGACCGCCAGTTTCATCCCTTGACTCCTGTCAGGGTCACACCTTCGATGAAGGCTTTCTGTGCGAAGAAGAAGACCACGATCACCGGGGCCATCACGAGAACGGTGGCGGCCATGGTCAGATTCCAGTTGGTGTGGTGGGCGCCCTTGAAGGACTCCAGGCCGTAGCTGAGGGTCCACGCCGCGGGGTTGGAGCTGGCGTAGATCTGCGGGCCGAAGTAGTCGTTCCAGCAGGCGAAGAACTGGAAGAGGGCGACCGCGGCGATGGCGGGGCGGATCATCGGCACGATCACGGTGAGCAGGGTGCGCAGTTCGCCGCAGCCGTCCACCTTGGCCGCCTCGGTGTACTCCTTGGGGATGGTCAGCAGGAACTGGCGCAGCAGGAAGATGGTGAAGGCGTCGCCGAAGGCCATCGGGATGATCAGCGGCCACAGGGTGCCGTCCATGTGGAGCTGCTTGGTCCAGAACAGGTACATCGGGATGATGACCACCTGGGGCGGCAGCATCATGGTGGAGATCACCAGCACCATGACGAGGTTGCGGCCGCGGAAGCGGAACCTGGCCAGCGCGTAGGCGACCGGCAGCGAGGACACGACGGTCAGCACGGTGCCGGCGACGGAGTAGACCAGGGTGTTGCGCCACCAGGTGAGGAAGCCCGGGGTGTCCCAGACGGTACGGAAGTTGGACCACGCGAAGGGGTGCGGCCACAGCGAGCGGGTCAGCGCCTGGTTGTCGGTCATCAGTGCGGTGAGCACCACGAAGACGAACGGCAGCACGAAGAACGCGGCGGCGGCGATGCCCAGCGCGTGCACCGCGATCCAGTGCAGGGTGCGGCGGCGCCGGGCGGCCCGCGCGGCGCGGGGGTCGGGGGTGTGGGCGGTGCGGCGGGAGGCCGCGCCGGGGGCGGGGGCGGTGTCGGTCATGTGCGTCATCCGGATCAGTCCTCCGCCGTGAGGAAGCCGCTGCGGCGCCGCATCAGCAGGGCGGTGAACACCATCGCCAGCACGAACAGCACCAGGGCGACCACGCACGCGGAGCCGTAGTCGAAGCGCTGGAAGCCCAGGTTGTAGACGAGCTGCGGCAGCGTCAGGGTGGACTTGTCGGGGTAGCCGGGCTCGAACTGCTGGCCGGAGTTGCCGATGACGCCCGAGGCGACCTTCCCGGCGACCAGAGGCTGCGTGTAGTACTGCATGGTCTGGATGACCCCGGTGACCACCGCGAACATCACGATCGGCGAGATGTTCGGCAGCGTGACGTACCGGAACCGGGCCCAGCGGCCGGCGCCGTCCAACTCGGCTGCCTCGTACTGCTCCTTGGGGACGTCGAGCAGCGCGGCCATGAAGATGACCATCAGGTCGCCGATGCCCCACAGCGCGAGCGTGGTGAGTGCGGGCTTGGACCAGTGCGGGTCGGTGAACCAGCCCGGGGTGGGCAGCCCGATCCCGCCCAGGAGGTGGTTGACGGGACCGGTGCCGGGGTTGAGCAGGAAGACGAACGCCATGGTGGCGGCGACCGGCGGTGCGAGGTAGGGCAGGTAGAAGGCGGTGCGGAACAGGCCCGCGCCGGTCCTGATCTTCGTGATCAGCAGGCCGATGCCCAGCCCGAAGACCACCCGCAGGGTGACCGTCACGACGACCAGCCACAGCGTGTTCCGCAGCGCCGGCCAGAACAGCGGGTACTGCGTGAAGACGTACGACCAGTTCCTCCCGCCGGTCCACGTCGGCGGGTTGAAGCCGTTGTAGTGCATGAACGAGAAGTAGACGGTGGACAGCAGCGGGTAGACGAAGAAGACGGCGAACCCGATGATCCACGGTGAGAGGAACGCGAGGTTCCGCAGGGCCTCTTTCCTGCGCCTGGCGCGCAGCACGGGGTGCACGGCGCTCATCACCTGGCCTGCGCGATGTCCTTGTCGACCTGCGCGTCGACGCCCTTCAACCCGGATGCGAGGTCCTTGGCCCTGCCGGACTCGTAGGCGTACCCGAAGTCCTGCATGGTGACCTGGTAGGCGCCGCCGTTGACGCTGGGCGGGGTGGTGGTGCTGTCGGGGTTCTGCGCGATGTCGATGAAGGTCCTGAAGCCCGGGTCCTGGTCGAGTTCCGGGGACTTCAGCGCGGCCAGCGTGGAGGGCACGTTGTGGATCGCGTTGGCGAAGGAGACGACCGCGTCGGTGTCGGTGGTCATGAACTTCACCAGCTCCCAGGCCGCGTTCTTCTTGGTGCTGGTGTTGGCGATGCCCACGATGGTGCCGGTGACGTAGCCCTTGCCGTAGGTGCCCGCCTGGTCGTCGGGGACGGGGAAGGGGGCCACGCCGAGGTCGGTGACGCCGGCGTCCGCGGCCATGCCCAGCCGCCACTCGCCGTCGATGCCCATGGCGACCTGGCCGGTCTGGAGCGGGTTCTTCGCGCCGAACTCGTCGCCGAAGGTGTTGCGGTACCTCTCCAGCTTCGAGAAGCCGCCGAGCGCCTTCACCATCGACTGCTGCCACTGGAACATCTCGGTGAAGCCCGGGTCCTTCGCGGTCTGCGAGCCGCCGTCCGCGTCGAACCACTTCACACCCCACTGGGCGGCGAAGTGGGTCGGGGTGGACTCGTATCCGTGGAAGTCCGGCATGAAGCCGAGCTGGGAGTAGGAGTCGCCGGTGGACTTGGTCAACTTGACCGCGTCGGCCTTGAGTTCGGACATGGTCCGGGGTGGCGCGGCGATGCCGGCGGCGGCGAACTCCTTCTTGTTGTAGTAGAGCCCGTAGGCGTCGCCGAGCAGCGGCAGGGTGCACTGGACGCCGTCGTACCGCGTGTACTCCTGCATCGTCTTCGGGAACGTGGTCGCCGGGTCGATGTGCGACGCCGCCAGGAACGGGGCCAGGTCGGCGAGGGCGCCGGAGGAGCAGAACTGGCCGACGTTGTCGGTGGTGAAGGAGGAGACCACGTCGGGCGCCTTGCCGCCGCCGGCCCGCAGCGCCTGGTTGATCTTGTCGTCGGTGATGTTGCCCTGCACCTTGACGTGGATGTTGGGGTGCAGCTTCTCGAAGCGGGCGACGTTGTCGTTGATCGCCTTCAGCTCGTTGGGCGCGGACCAGCCGTGCCAGAAGTTGATGGTGACGTCCTTGCTCGCGTCGTCGTTCGCGCCGGAGGTGCTCTGGCCGGTACACGCGCTCGCGAGCAGGGACAGGGTGGCGGCGGCCGCGACGGCGGCGGCCTTCGTCAGACGGGACACTGCGCTTTACCTCCGGGGGACCGGGTGGAGCGGGGCGGTTGAGGGTGTGCGGTGCCGACGGGACGGCGTGGGGCCTGCCGTTCCGCTGGGGGTGGTGAGGGTGCGGGTGCCGGTGCCGGTGGGGCGGTGCTGGTGGGGCGGTGCTGGTGGGGCGGTGCTGCGCTCGTGCGTAGGGGTGCGGTGGGGCGGGTGGTCCGGTGGGCTGGTTCGCGGCTCCGGGCGGCTACGGCCGTGCGCGCGGGACGGGGGTCAGCGGGAGGTGTCGAACACCTCGTCGCGGGTGGTGGCGAGCGCGCTCTCCAGCGCGCCGCTGAGGACGGGGTGCGTCTGTACGGTGCCGAGCACCAACCGGGGCCGGGGCACGGCGAGTTCGGCCAGTTCGGCCTGGATCATCGCGCGCAGCGGCTCGCCGCCGGAGACGGTCACGTCGCCCGCCAGCACGATCAGCTCGGGGTCGAGCACCGCGACGATCGAGGCGAGGCCGACGGCGTGGCCGGTGGCGCAGCGGGCCAGCAACTCCGCGTAGGGTCCGGCGGGTTCGCCGCCGCCGTCCGCGCTCGCCGCCTCCTCGTGGAAGTCCGCCGCCCGGCGCAGCAGCGCGGCCGCGGCGTCCTCAAGGCTGCCCTCGGGGACGTCGAGGCCCAGCTCGCGGGCGGTCCGCAGCACCGCGTTGCACCCGGCCAGCTCCTGGAAGCCGCCGTTGTTCGCCTTGACGACGTTGCGGACCAGGGGGGTGCCGGGCACCGGCAGGAAGCCGACCTCGCCGGCGCCGCCGGTCCAGCCCCGGTGCAGCCGGCCGCCGATCACGAAGGCCGCGCCGATGCCCTCCTCGTTCCACAGCAGCGCGAAGTCGCCGTGTCCGCGGGCGGCGCCGAGGCGCTGCTCGGCGATCGCGGCGAGGTTGACGTCGTTGTCGTACTCCAGCGGGATCGGCAGCGCCGCGGCCAGCTCGTCGAGCAGGCTGGGGGAGTGCCAGCCGGGCAGGTGGCTGGCGTAGCGCAGCCGGCCGGTGCTCGGGTCGAACGCGCCGGGCGTGCCGATCACCACGCGGTGCAGGTCGGCGCGGCTGAGCCCGGCGGCCTTCACCGCTCCCTCCAGCGCCCGCACCACGTGCTCCACCGCGCTGCCCGCGCGGTGGCTGGGGGTGGGCAACCGGAAGTCGCCCACGGTACGGCCGGTG
Source organism: Streptomyces sp. SN-593 (assembly GCF_016756395.1). Lineage (NCBI taxonomy): Bacteria > Bacillati > Actinomycetota > Actinomycetes > Kitasatosporales > Streptomycetaceae > Actinacidiphila > Actinacidiphila reveromycinica. The sequence goes on along the minus strand of NZ_AP018365.1, from coordinate 2,797,820 downwards.
ATGTCGGCGACCGCGGCCCGGATCCGCTCGGTCTTCACGTCGAGCCCGGCGACGTGGGCGGCGGCCGGGTTCACCGAGTAGAGCTGGGCGTTGGGGCCCGGGCGGCCCGCGGTGGTGCCGGTGGCGAGCACCAGGCCGGCCGCCTCCAGCCGGGCGAGCAACTGCGACGCGGTCGGCTTGGACAGCCCGGTGAGCTTGCCGATGCGGGTGCGGGAGAGCGTGCCGTGCTCCAGCAGGAGGTCGAGCGCGGCGCGGTCGTTCATGGCGCGCAGTACGCGCGGCGTTCCTGGAGTGCCAGCCATGCGCGCCATCCTCCCTCACCACACTGTTAGTAAACTTTCCTATTGACGAAGGCCAAGGTAGGCCCGCTGTCGGTGGAGCGTCAAGAGGGCCCGGACCAGGCTCGGCCAACTCGTTACCGAACGGGGCGGCGCCCCGGGCGCCCGGGCAGGCGAAGGGTCAGCGCGCGCGGGCGGTGGCGAGGCCGAGCGCCTGGCGGACGGCGCGCTCCTGCGGCAGGGAGTCCTCGCCCACGAGGGCGCGGGTGTCGCGCCGGACCGAGGCCGGGGTGCTGTCCTGCGAGGCGTCGTGCCACCGCGCGGCCAGCGTGTCCACGCGCTTCAGCAGGGCGTCGACCGGGCCCCGGGCGCGGGCCGGCCAGGTGCGCCGGCGCAGCAACTGCGTCTCGGTGGTCAGCGAGTCGGCGACGCCGCCCGCCCACAGTTGGTAGGAGGGCAGGTCGCTCTCGCCCTGCGACGCCGGGTCCACCGCGAGGGCGGACTCCGGCCGGTCGGCGGCGTCGAGGTAGGCGTACTGGTCGGGGTCGAGGGTGGTCTCGTCGCGGCGCAGCGAGACATCGCTCCTGCCGTCGCGCGCCACCCAGTAGCAGATGATGTCCTGGTCGCCGGCGGCCCACTCCGCCCGTGTCGGCAGGAGGGAGCGGGCCAGGTCCCGCGTCGGGGAGACGGTCCAACTGTCCATGTCGTAGACCGTGGTGAGGTTCGTGCAGTCGTACGCGCCGATGTCGCGCAGTTTCGCCGCCGGAAGGTAGGAATCGCCGGAGTAGGTGAACCGGCCGTAGACCTCCGCGTCGTGCGGGCTCGTGCACGGCACGATGTGCACGAGCCCGAGCAGCGGCGACCTCCCGTCGGAGAGCAGGGAGGTGCGGTCCGCCGTGAAGCAGTCGCCCAGCGCGAGGTGGCGGGGGTCCGGGTCGGCGGTGTGCGGGTCCGGCGTGGGGGTGGGCGCGGCCGTCGTGGGCCGCTGGTGGGGCGACGGCGCGGAGCCCTGGCAGGACGCCAGCGCCAGCGGTACGAGAAGGGCCGCCGCCGCGGCCGTGGACGCGCGTCGGACGATCGACCGGCTCACCCCAGATCCCCCCAGATCCTCGCGCCCTCGCGGCCGTGCCGGCGACGGGCCCGACGACCGTACCGCCCCGCCGGGCCGCGCGTCCCGGGTGTTTCCGCGCCGGCCGGGCGCAGGAGGTGCCACGGAGGGGACCCGCCCGCCGGGGGCGGCTACCGGCCGGGAGCGGCAGTGGCCGTCGGGCGGCTTCGGCGGGCGCCGTAGCTGCGGATCGCGCGGAGGAAGTCGAGTTCGCGGAAGGCGGGCCAGTACGCCTCGCAGAAGTACAGCTCGGCGTGGGCGCCCTGCCACAGCAGGAAGTTGGACATGCGCTGCTCGCCGCTGGTGCGGATGATCAGGTCGGGGTCGGGCTGGCCGGCCGTGTAGAGGTGCCGGGCCACGTCGTCGATGTCGATCCGGTCGGCGAGTTCGTCCAGGGTGTGGCCGGACTGCGCCTGCTCGTGCAGGAGTTCGCGCAGCGCGTCGACAACCTCCTGGCGGCCCCCGTAACCGATGGCGAGCGTGACGTGCGCTCCGGTGGGGCAGTCCCGGGTCGTCTCCACGGCCTCCTTCAGCACGCGGGCGGTCCGGTCGGGCAGGGCGTCCAGCGACCCCGCGACGTGGAGCCGCCGGCGGGCGTCGGGCCGGGCGAGGCGCCGGCCCACCAGTTCCTCGATCAGGCCCATCAGGAAGTCCACCTCGGCGCTGTCGCGGCGCACCAGGTTCTCCGTGGAGCAGACGAAGACCGTCACGTGCCGGATGCCCAGCCGGTCGCACCAGGACAGCACGTCCTCCACGTGCTCGCCGCCGGCCCGGTGGCCCACGCTCGGGTTGGCGATGCCCCGCTGCCGGGCCCAGCGCCGGTTGCCGTCCATGATCAGCCCGATGTGCCGGGGCAGCGGCCCGGACGAGGCGACCCGGCGGCGCAGCCGTCGCGTGTACAGGGCGTACAGGGGGCCGGCCATGCGCATGCCGCGATCCTTCCGGAGAGGTGCGGAACCGGTCGGCGGCTCCGTCATACGACGAAACGATGGCACGCGCCGCGCGTGACGTCCGGCGGACCGGGAACCGGGCCCCGCGGGCACCGAAACGGGCACGGGCACGTTCCCGCGGCGCCCGCCGGCCCCCGCCCCCTCACCCAGCTCCGCCCTCACCCGCCCGCCGCGCCGCCGCCCTCACCCGCACACCCCGCCCGGCCCTCGCCACGTGTCCCGCCCGCCCCCACCCTCACAAGACCTCCGACACCTCCGACACCTCCGCGTGCGCGGCCGCCTCGGGCAGCACCGCCGCCGGCCACGCGGGTGACGACGTCCACTGCCGCCACCCCGCGCCGGCCGCGAACGGCCCCTCGCCGCCCTCGATCATCGCCAGCACCTGGCCGCGTGCGGCCTCCACCGCCGCGTGGTCCGCGTCGTCCACCACGCCCAACCGCCGCCCCTGCGCGTACTCGTCCTCGTCCTTCCACGTCCACCGGGACAGGTCGGGCGCGACCACCAGGTCCACCAGCAGGTCGAAGGTGTCGAACCCCAGGGGGGTACGGCGCAGCGGGCGCTGGAAGTTGACGTACCAGTGGTCCAGGCGGTGGTCGCCGTCCGGCTCGTAGAAGGCGTTGACGCTGAAGTACGTCGCCGGCGGGTTCCACAGCAACTGCACCGTGTCCCGCCAGGTCCAGCGCCCCAACTCCCAGCCGCCGGAGGCCAGGTCGTCCAGCGCCCGCATCCGGTCGGGGGCGTCGCCGGTCACCTGGCACTCGATCCACGCCCGCGGCGCCAGTGACTCCGCGCCCGGGCGGCAGGCCACGACGAGCGCCTCCGGTGAGTCGTGCACGACGCGGAGCGCCTGCGCGCTCCACACCCGGCCGCGGAAGACGTCCCTGCGGACGACGGTCGTTCCCGGGGCGAACCCTGCCATGTCGCCACCCCCTTCGGACGGGATCGTGCCCCGGGTGGGACGCGGCCACCCCGGCGGGCGGAGGCGCGGGACCGGCGCGCGCCGCGGCGCGCGGGCCGCCGCCGGCGGCGCGACGCCGCGGGAGGGCGCGGGAGGGGGGAGGGCGCGGGAGGGCGCCGCCGCACCCTGGCGGCCGCGGGCCGTCGTCCGTCCGCGCGGGGCCGGGTCCGCGGCCGAGCCCGCCGCCGCGTCTACGCTGGTGACCGTGCCCGCCTCCCGCCTGCATCGCGTCGCCGTCCTCGTGCTCGAAGGGGCCAAGCCGCTCGACGTCGGGATTCCCGCGCAGGTCTTCTCGACCCGCGCGAGCATGCCGTACGAGGTGCGGGTGTGCGGCGCGGCGCCCGGTCTGGTCACCGGCGGCGACGGCCTGTCGTACCACGTGGCCGACGGCCTGGACGCGCTCGGCTGGGCCGAGATCGTCTTCCTCCCCGGTTACCGCTTCCCGGACCGCGAGGACCCGCCGCCCGCCGTGGTGGAGGCGCTGGTCGAGGCGCACCGGCGCGGCGCGCGGCTGGCCGCGATCTCCACCGGCGCCTTCGCGCTGGCCGCCACCGGACTGCTGGACGGCCGCCGGGCCACCACCCACTGGCACTACACCCGGGCACTCGCGGCGAAGCACCCGCGGGTGCGGGTCGACGAGAACGTCCTGTTCGTGGACGAGGGGAGCGTGCTGACCTCGGCCGGCGCCGCCTCGGGGATCGACCTGTGCCTGCACGTGCTGCGCCGCGACCTGGGGGTGGCCGCCTCCAACCACGCGGCGCGCCGGCTGGTGGCGGCGCCGTACCGCAGCGGCGGCCAGGCGCAGTACGTGCCGCGCAGCGTGCCCGAGCCGCTGGGGGAGCGGTTCGCCGCCACCCGCGAGTGGGCGCTGCACCGGCTCGGCGACCCGCTCACCCTGGAGGTGCTGGCCCGGCACGCGGCGGTCTCGCCCCGCACGTTCTCGCGCCGCTTCACCGAGGACACCGGGTACACCCCGATGCAGTGGGTGATGCGGGCGCGGGTGGACGTGGCCCGGGAGCTGTTGGAGCGCTCCGAGCGGAGCGTCGAGCAGATCGCGGCGGACGTGGGGCTGGGCACGGGGGCGAACCTGCGGATGCACTTCCAGCGGACGCTGGGGACGACGCCGAGCGAGTACCGCAGGACCTTCACGCGCGGCGAGTAGCCGGGCGTACGGCCCCGGGTCGGCCAGAGACCGCGCCGCGGGCCGGGCGTACGCGGCCGGGCGTACGGTCCCCGGGCCCGGCGTCTGTGTACGGGTGCGCGTGGCGCGATCCTTGCGAACCGTGGCGCTCGTGCCCAGGTCGGGCGGCGTCCCCGCGCGCGAACCTGGAGGGCGAACGCGACGACACTCCAGGAACCGGGGACACCACTCATGACCCGCATCGCCATCAACGGATTCGGCCGCATCGGCCGCAACGTGCTGCGCGCGCTGCTCGAACGCGACACCGAGCTGGAGGTCGTGGCCGTCAACGACCTCACCGAGCCGGCCGCGCTCGCCCGCCTGATCGCCTTCGACTCGACCGCCGGCCGGCTCGGCCGCCCGGTGAGCGTCGACGGCGACGTCCTCGTGGTGGACGGCCGCCGGATCAAGGTGCTCGCCGAGCGCGAGCCCGCGCAACTGCCGTGGGCGGAGCTCGGTGTGGACATCGTGCTGGAGTCGACCGGCCGCTTCACCTCCGCGAAGGCCGCGCGCGCCCACCTCGACGCGGGCGCCCGCAAGGTCCTGGTCAGCGCGCCGTCCGACGGCGCCGACGTGACCCTCGCCTTCGGCGTGAACACCGGGGCGTACGACCCGGAGCTGCACACGGTCGTCTCGAACGCCTCCTGCACGACCAACGCGCTCGCCCCGCTCGCCGCCGTGCTGCACGAACTCGCCGGCATCGAGCACGGTTTCATGACCACGGTGCACGCCTACACGCAGGAGCAGAACCTCCAGGACGGGCCGCACCGCGACCCGCGCCGGGCCCGCGCGGCCGGCGTCAACATCGTGCCCACCACCACCGGCGCGGCCAAGGCGATCGGGCTGGTGCTGCCCGACCTCGACGGCAAGCTGTCGGGCGACTCGATCCGCGTGCCGGTCCCGGTCGGCTCCATCGTCGAGCTGAACACGACGGTGGCCCGCGACGTCACCCGCGAGGACGTCCTCGCGGCCTACCGCACCGCGGCGGAGGGACCGCTCGCCGGCGTGCTGGAGTACTCCGAGGACGCCCTGGTCTCCTCCGACATCACCGGCAACCCCGCCTCGGCGATCTTCGACTCCGCCCTCACCCGCGTCGACGGCCGCCACGTCAAGGTCGTCGCCTGGTACGACAACGAGTGGGGCTTCTCCAACCGCGTCATCGACACCCTGCAACTCCTCGCCTCCGCCTGACCGTTCGCCCCCTCACCCTCACCCTCACTCGCTCACCCTCACCCCCCGCCCCCGGGACGCCCTCGCGCCCGGGGGCTCCCGCGTCCGGGAGGGGGCCGTGCGCCGGGTGCTTGGCTACCCTGCACGGGTGATCCCCGACCTGGTCCTCCTGCCGCGTGTCGCACTCCGCGGGCGGGAGGTCACCGCGCCGACGGAAAACTGTCCGGTGACCCCGATCGCGGCCCGGACGGCCTGCGGTTCGCGTGCCACGCGTGGCCGCCCACCCGTACCTCGCCGGCGTCGGCGCGGACGAGGGTGGACAGGATCTTCACGCCCGTGGTCTTGCCGGCGCCGTTCGGCCCCAGCAGCGCGTACAGGTCAGCGGTTGACGGTTTGGTCCTCGCGGACGGTGACGGTGAACTGCCTGCTGGACTGGCCGTCGGGCAGCGCGGGGGTGCTCGGCGCTCCGGCGGGGTCCGCGGAAGGGGTCCAGATGACCTTCCAGACGACGGTCGCCTTCAGGGAGTAACCGGCGTTCGACGCCTTGGTGTACGTGACGTTGCAGTCGGCATCCTTGGTATTGACGCTGTAGCTGCCTCCGGACGCCTTCAGGTTGTACGTGCAACTCGCCGGGTCTGCGTACGGTGTCCCCGCGTCGATGACGAGCCGCTGGGGCACGGCCGCGGTGGTCGCGGCGACGTGGATACCGAACGCGGCGTTGTCCAGACTCGCGGTGACCCAGACCTTCGGGAGGGCCTTGTCGAAGGCGATCTCCGTGTCGAGGTTGACCAGTTGGTTCTGTGCGAGGGGGCGCAGCCTGATGTCCGGCTCCGGCAGGATCGTCTTGTCGAAGGCGAGGCCGGCAAGCGTCTTGGGGTCGATCGTGGGGACGTCCGGCGTGGAGGGCTGCTCGGGGGTGATCCATTTCCACGGGTCAAGGGCGGCGCAGGCGTCGGAACCCGCCGCGGTGGGTGCGATCAACTGCCACCAGGCCCCTTTGTCTCCCTTGTGGAAGTCGTCTCCGCCGTAGTCCTGCCCCATCGTTTCCCAGGCGGACCCCTGCACGTAGTGGTTGTTGATGTAGTCCGAGAACTCTGCCGGTGTGAACTCGGGCTCGTACCAGCACAGCGGGGGCGACCAGTTGGCCGTCGCCGGCGCGGTCATGCGTACGCCGGAGCCGGTGTAACTCTGCTCGTAGTGGACCTGTGTGCCGATCACGTTGGACGAGGGCGGCTTGGACGTATCGGCAGGGGGCGTGTCTGAGGCCGGAGGCCACCCGTTTCCGGCTTCACTCGGGGTGACACTCAGTCCCACCCAGCCCGCTGCTGCGACGGCGAGGGTGAGGGCCCGGAGTCCTTTCGAAGCTAAGGCTTGCAACGCGCGGCTCCCCTCTGGGAGTTGTATGTGGCGATACGCCAGGTGCCAGCCTTGTCCTTACGCATGAAGACACTGTGGGAGAGGAAGTCGTTGACGCTCGGTGTCGTCGTGTAGACCTTGCCGGTTTTCGAGTCCTTGTCGTAAGACGCGGACTGGTCTTCGCAGAAGGTGACACCAGCAGTGGTCGAACTGCTGATCGTCACTTTCCGGTCGTAGAAGTGCACGGTTCCAGTGACCGTACGGTGGTTCTTTCTGCCCGAGGCGATGCTCTCGCTCCACATTTCGGACGCGCCCTCGATCACGTAGTTCGTGAAAACGGGTAGCTTCTCGTCGAGCTTCGAGATCGCCAGATACGTCGCGTCGAGCCCGTACGCCTGATCGCGGAGGACCGCGTCCTTCGTCGCGTCACCTGTCGTGTCCGGGTCGATCTTGATCGTGACGTCGCTCGGGAAGTCGAAGGTGGGCGCGCTCGGATCCGCCTCTGGCGTGCTGGAAGCGGGCGTGGCCGGCGAAGCCGTCGTGGCGCTGGGTGTGGGGCTGGACGCGATCTTGTCGTCGTGGTCGCCGCCGCCGCAGGCGGCGAGGAGGGCGGTTGCGGCCAGCGTTCCTGTGGCGGCGACGAGTCTCGTGCGGGGTGCCATCGTGGTGCCAGTCTCCCGTTGTCGGTATGTGCAGATGTGACAGGAGTGACAGGCGAGGCCGCACCGAGGAGAGGTCGTGCAGATCCCCCCGCGCTGGCCGTCCGTCACGGCGAGCCACGTTCTGCAACGTTCGGCGCCCTACGTTAGCTGTCGTCACGCGCCGCAGTCCACGGCGACGCGGGGGCGGCCGTCAACGCGGCATCGACAAGGGAGGCTGAAGCAAGAGCAGCAAGAGCAGCAAGAGCAGCAAGAGCGGCAAGAGCGGCAAGGGCGGCGGGCCGGGCTCATGTGTGGTGGGATGCGGGAGGTGGTGGCCCCGATTGCGGCGGGGCCACCACTCCTGTTCCTGCCGGCCCGGCCGCGTCAGGCCGGTTCCGTGGGCGTCAGCCGGCGCAGACGGTCACGTGGACCGTGTCCCCCGCGTGGACGACCGTCGGGGCGTGGGGCGAGACCGCGACGACCGTGCCCTGCCGGCAGTTCGCGACCGGGGTGCGGGTGAAGTCGGGCGTGAGCCGGAGCGGGACGATCGCCGCCCTGACCCCCAACGAGTCCAGGCCGGCCAGCGGGACGGTGACGTTCGTGCCGTCGCTGGAGCCGTAGAGCACGGTGGTGCCGTCGGTGGCGCTCGCCGCGGCGGCCGGGCGGGCGGTGTGCTCACCGCCGCCGACGACGCCCGCGGCCAGGGCCGTGCCCGCGCTCGCCAGGACGAGGGCGGTGGCGATGCCCGCGATGGCCGTGGCCTTCTTCCGGCGGGCGCGGCGCACGATGGCGTCGGTGGCGAAGTGCGGGGTCTCGGCGGAGTTCACGTAGTCGTTCATGGCGTTCACCAGTTCCTGTTCGAAGGGTGTGCAGCCGGAAGGCCGCGAACCAGGTGCACTCATCGGATTCCTTCCATGGGCTGCTGCGGTGAAGGGTGGGACAACGCGGGGAACTGGCCACGGAGCTTGTCGATGCCGCGGGCGAGCTGGGACCGCACGGTGCTCGGCGAGATCCTCAGGTCCGCCGCGATCTCGTCGTCCGAGAGGTCGTGGAAATACCGCAGCACCACGACCGTCCGCATCCGCATCGGCAGTGTCTGGAGGGCCCGGAGCAACTGGTCCCTCGTGTCCACCTGCCCGTACTGGTCCCCGGGGGCGGCGTGTTCGACGCCGTCCTGGTGCGGGACCGTGCGGCGGAACCGCCGCCACCTGTCGTTGGCGAGGTTCACCATGATCCGCCGCACATAGGCTTCCGGAGCGTCCTTCGCGGCGATGGTGCGCCACTTGCGGCAGGCTCGCTCCAGCGTCTCCTGCACCAGGTCCTCCGCGGCTTCGCGGTTCCCGGTCAGGATCAGGGCCCCGCGGAACAGTACGGCCGACCGGGCGGTGACGAAGCCGTCGAAGTCCCTCTCGCTCTCCGGCTTCGTCGGCGCGGTCCCGCTGCGTCCGGTACGGGCGTGTCGCTCGGTTGCCAGCATCACGTCCCCTCCCTTCCTGTCACCCCTCCTCGACGGGGAACGGGCCGCGTGTGCTGCACGCGAAGGATGAGACGTGGGTCACAGTGCGGGGCGGTCGGGAGTTCCCGGTGCGGGTGGAAGCGGCCGGCGAGCCGACTCCTCCGACAGCTCCGGCCCCTCCGGTCCCACCGACTCCGCCAGTTCCGCCAGCGCCCGCTCCGACCGGCTCCCCGGCTCCGCGTGGAGGAACAGCGCCTCCAGGCCGTCCGCTCCCACCACCGCGAACTTCTCGACCAGCAGCTCCAGTTCGCCGAAGCGCGGGTGGCGGATGAAGAAGTTGCCGCTGCTCGCCGTGCGCACGTCGTGCCGCGCCCACAGCCGGCGGAACCGCTCGCTCCTGACCGACAACTCGCCGATCAGCGCGTGCAGCCGCTCGTCCGCCATCTCGGCGCGCGCGTGCGCGCCCACCTGCGCGCGCAGGTGGGCGACCGCGATCGCCGTGTACGCCTCCCAGTCGGCGTAGTGCCTCGGCGCGTCCGGGTCGAGGAAGAGCATCCGCAGCCGGTTCACCCCGGGCACCATCGTGGGCGACAGCTCCCGCGCGAGCCGGTTCGCGTCGAGCACGTCGCTGTAGCGGTTGAAGACGATCACGGGCACGTTCGCCGTGGCCAGCAGCAGCGCGAGCCCGCGCGGCACGACCTGCTGCTGGTCCGGTCGGGGCCCGCGGCGCCGGCGCGGACGGGGTTCGGCCAGCGCCGTCAGGTACGCGGTGCTCTCGGCGTCGAGCCGCAGCACCCCCGCGATCGCGTCCACCACCTGCGCCGACGGGGTGCGGTCCCGGCCCTGTTCGAGCCGTACGTAGTACTCCACGCTGATCCCCGCCAGCATCGCCACCTCCTCGCGGCGCAGCCCCGGCACCCGGCGCAGCCCGTTCCCCGGCGGCAGCCCGACCTCCCCGGGCGTGACCAGCTCGCGCCGTGCCCGCAGGAAGTCGCCGAGGTCGTTGCCGACGGCGCCCCCCGAGCCCCCGGAACCCGCACCGCCGCCCACGTCACCCATGCCCCCACGCTATGCCGGGACCGCCCCCGCCCGGGTATCCCTGCCACTACCAGGAACAGCAGGGGGTGCCGGGCATCCGCCCCGCTCCCGAGGATCGGAGCATGACGACTGCACGCACATGGTTCATCACCGGGGTCAACAGCGGGTTCGGCCGCGCACTGGCCGAGCGGCTGCTCGCGGCGGGTGACCGCGTCGCCGGCACGGTCCGCCGCGACGGCTCGGTGGACGACCTGCGCTCCCGCCACGGCGACCGCTTCCGCGTCGACCACCTCGACGTCACCGACCTGCCGCGGGTCCGCGAGGTCGTGGACGCCGCCTTCGCCGCACTCGGCCGGATCGACGTCGTGGTGGTCAACGCCGGCTACGGCCTCTTCGGCGCGGCCGAGGAGCTCAGCGACGAGCAGGTCCACCACCAGGTCGGCACGAACCTGCTCGGCGCGATCCAGACCGCCCGCGCCGCCCTGCCGCACCTGCGGGCCCAGGGCGGCGGCCGGATCATCCAGATCTCCTCGGTCGCCGGGCTCGCGGCCCACGCCGGCGCCTCGCTCTACCATGCGACCAAGTGGGGCGTCGAAGGGTTCATGGAGGCCCTGGCGCAGGAGGTCGCCCCGTTCGGGATCGAGGTGACGCTGGTCGAACCCGGCGGCGCCCGCACCGAGTTCGCCCGCGGCAACCTCCGGCTCAGCGAGCCGCTGGCGGCCTACGACGGTACGCCGGCCGCGTTCGTCCGCCAGTTCCGGGACGGGGTCGCCGCCACCGTCCCCGTGATCGGCGACCCGGGGAAGATGGCGGACCGCATCATCGCGAGCGCCGACGAGCGACCCGCCCCGCTCCGCCTGGTGTTGGGCAGCGACTCCTACGCGGCCTCCACCGCCGCCCTCCGCGCCCGCCTCGCCCAGGTGGAGCCCCAGGAGGCCGCCGCCGCGAGCACCGACGCCGACGACGCCTGAGCCCGGTACGCCCTGTCGGCCCGGGGCGTGGCGCGCCGTCCCGGTGTCAGACGGTGCCGAAGTCGGCGGTGCCGGTGCGGAGGAGGGCGACGAAGGAGGTCCACTCCGTGGGGGTGAAGAGGAGGGCGGCCCCCTGGGGGTCCTTGGAGTCGCGGACGCCGACGAGGTGGGGCGAGGCGGCGACTTCGACGCAGCTGTTGCCCGTGTCTCCGCTGTACGACGATTTCGCCCAGGGGGCGTCCGTCGGGACGTGGGCGATCTCGACGCAGTTGTTGCCGGTGCCGCCGCTGTGGGAGGACTTGAACCAGTCGTGGTCAGGGGCCAGTTGGGATGCGGAGAGGGTGACGATCTCGACGCAGTTGTCGCCGGAGCCGCCGCTGTGGGACGACTTCCGCCAGGCGTGGTCCGGCGCGAGCTCGGGAGCGGTGTAGGTCCGCGCGGTCATGGTTCTCCTCGTGGGTACGGGAGCGGGTGCTTCGACCGTGCCAGGCCCGCGCGTGCCGGCACGAGGGCAGAACGCGACAACGTGCGGGCCTCCCCTTGGCGGTGGGGAGGCCCGCCCGGTGCGTGGTGCGCCCGTCCCGGTGTCAGACGGTGCCGAAGTCGGCGGTGCCGGTGCGGAGGAGGGCGACGAAGGAGGTCCACTCCGTGGGGGTGAAGAGGAGGGCGGGCCCCTGGGGGTCCTTGGAGTCGCGGACGCCGATGCCGCCATGGGTTGCCGTCACGTCGGCGGCCTCGACACAACTGTCGCCGGAGCCGCCGCTGTAGGACGACTTGTGCCAGGCGCTGTCGGGCGCCAACTCGGGGGCGGTGATGTGCGTGTTGATGGCTTTACACCTCTCGTGCTAGCCGCTGCATGAAGTCGGGCGTCTCCTCCGAGGGTAGTGCGGAAGAGATCATCTGGTTGAACTTGCGGTTGAACCGCGCTACTTCTTTGGGCTTGTCCGAGGTCGAGACCCCTCCCCAAGCGTTGTCCACCTGGACCATCGGGGGCAGACCGCCGTGCAACTCGATGACGACCAGGTCGCTCCTTGAGCGGTACCCCCGGCTGTGCATGGGCAGGACTTGGATGGTCACGTGATCCAACTTTGACAGCCTGGTGATTTCTTCGTACTGGCTGCGCATGGTAGCGGGACAACCGACAACGTACCGCAGCGCCGACTCGGCCAGGATGACCCACAAGCGCACCGGTTCGGGCCTGCGCGCGATGACCCGCTCCTTGCGTTCCATCCGCAAGGCCACGTTGTTCGCGATGAACTCGCTCGTGGTCTCTTCGACCGGCCGCTCCAGATCGAAGATCGCCTGCGCGTACGCCTCCGTCTGGAGCAGGCCGTGCACGACCGCCGGTTGGTAGATCCGGATCTCCTGGGCCTCCGCCTCGATGCCGACGAAGCCCTTCATCGCCGGGAGCAGGTTGCCCCGGTACCGCGTCACCCAGTCCTGGTTGGTCGCGTCGCGGTTCAACTCGACCAGACTTTCGATGACTTCCTCGTCGTCCACTCCGTACTTGGCGAGAAGCCTGCGGAGGTCGCCCGCGTTGCGGAAGTTGATCGCGCCCGTCTCGATGCGTTGCAGCGCGGCCTCGGAGACCTTCGTGCCCTGGGCGGCCATGGTCCGCGTCATCGGTCGGCCGTTCACGATGATGCTCTCCCGGATACTGCGCAGCCGTAGGCCGAGTTCCAGGCGCCGTCCTGTTGCTCCGAGTTTCGCTGCCACCCTGTCCTCCGTTTATGTTGCGTGCGCCGGGTGCGCTGTGTGGATTGTTGCAGTCCTAGCACGAGCCCGGAAGGCGTTTGTTCGGGTTTCTGCATATACCAATAACGGCTCTCCGGAAGCTTCACCGCAGATTCGATTGCGGCGGAGGGCTCGTGCGCGCCAATGTAGTGGGGGCGGTGAGGACGCGGTTCCGCACCGCCCTCGCCAGCCACGATTGGCCACGCCGCCCCAAGGGCACCCACCTTCCGCTTCGTTCGCGTAATTACGCGTAGTTCTCGGCGCGGGAATTCCGACCGCTCGGGTGGGTGGAGCCCGGACGGCGCAAGGGAAAACGGAGGAGAAACCCCATGTCCGTGAATCCAGGACGCTTCGCGTCACGGAAGTTGGACCGTACGCTCTCGGCGCGGTCGCTGTACGGCGCGGAGTTGCGGTATTACCGGGAACGGGCCGGGCTGAGCCTCGTGGAGCTGGCCGCGAAGCTGCACATCGAGATGTCGTTCCTGGCGAGGATCGAACAGGGGGAGCGGCGGCTGCCGGACGAGTTGACGAGCGCGGTCGACCAACTCCTGGACACCGGCGACTTCTTCGAGCGGAACATCGAGGCGGCCCGGTCCGCCCCGCCGCCCGGGCGGCTCTCCCCGCTGGCGGAGTGGGAGTGGCTGGCGACGGCCATCCGGGAGTGGGACGCGGCGCTGGTGCCGGGCCTGTTGCAGACGGACGCGTACGCGCGGGCGGTCGCGGAGGCGTACGCGCCGGTGCTGGCCGACCGTACGGTCCGGCACCGCTGGGAGGCGAGGCTGTCGCGGACGCCGGTGCTGCTGGACCCGCTCGGGCCGCGCTACAGCGCGGTGGTGGGGGAGACCGCGCTGCGCAGGCCGCTGGGCGGACCGGCGGTGATGGCCGGGCAGTTGCGCCACCTCGCCGACCTGGTGCGGCGGCAGCGGATCGCCCTGAACGTGCTGCCGCTGACGGCGACCCCGCATCCGACCGCGACCGACGGGGCGTTGCGGCTGATGACGTTCGCGGAGGAGCTGCCGCTCGGGCACTTCACCGCGCACCAGACGGGCGCACCGCTCAGCGAGCCGGCCACGACGAGCCTGATGCAGCTCACCCACGACCTGCTGGCGGGCGCCGCGCTGCCCCCGGAGGCGTCGCTGCGGCTGATCGAGACGACCGCGGCGGCGTACGAGCGGGAGGACGGGCGGGCGTGCGGGCGGGACGCGGAGGGCGCGCAGGACGCGGAGGGGCAGCGGGAGGTCGAGCCCGCGCGGGGGCGCTGACCTGCGCCGACGGGTACGCGTGTCACGTTTCGGGGCGCCGCTCCGTCGGAAGGGTGCACGCGCACCACACGACAGCGAAGGCAGGGACACCCACCATGGACGCTCGACTGCATCTCGCGGGCAACGCTCTCGCCACCAAGGCGATCACCCCCCTCGTCACGGCCGGCCGGATCGCGGAGACCTCCTCGATACCGGTCGCCACCCTGGAACTGGTGAGGCTCCGCGCCAGCCAGATCAACGGCTGCGGGGCCTGCACGGACATGCACACCAAGGAGGCCGCCCACGCGGGCGAGAGCGCGGTCCGGCTCAACCTGGTCGCGGCCTGGCGCGAGGCCACCGTCTTCACCGAGGCCGAGCGCGCCGCCCTGGAGTTGACGGAGCAGGCCACCCGGATCGCCGACGCGGCGGGCGGCGTCACGGACGAGGCGTGGGCCGACGCCGCGAAGCACTACGACGAGGACCAGCTCGTCGCGCTGATCACCACCATCGCCGTCATCAACGCCTTCAACCGCGTGAACGTCATCGTCCGCCAGCCCGCGGGCTCCTACACCCCGGGCCACCTCGGCTGACCGCGCCCGCATATCCCCGCGCCGACGAGAGTTCACCCATCCGTAACCGGCCGGGAGGACAACCCGGACGCACCTCGCGTGGTCGTCCTTGTCGGGGGAATTCCGCGCCGGACCGGTGCAACGCCGGGAGCCCGGCGGCCCTCCACACCAGTAGGCGCGCGTCCGCGCCGTCCCGCCGGAACCCCGGCGGGCGGCGGGGCGGGGGAGGGGGACGGTCGGTATGGACGCAGGCGCGTACGCGGGCGGCGGGGCGGTGGCGCAGCGGCCACCGGAACCGGCGGACCCGGCGCCGGCCCCCACCGGGGAGGGGCCGGCGCCGGCGGGGACCGGGGCGGCGAGGACCACGGGGGACGCGGCGCCAAGCGGGGCCGCCGCCCCCGCCCAGTGGCACCGCGGGATGACCCTGATCGGGACCGTCAGCCTCTTCATCGGCACCCGCGGCACCTGGACCGAGGCGATGGGCACGCACCCGCCGCTCGCCGCCGTCGTCTCGGCCTGCTACGCCGGAATCCTGGTCGCCGGCGTGGCGGCCTGCGCCGTGCGGACCCGCCGCGCGCTGGTCCGGGTGGACGCCGGCGTCCTGCTGATCGCCCTCCTCCTGGTGGCCTGCCGCTACGCGCTGCACCACGCCGGTGCCGACGAGGGCGTGCTGACCGCCCAGGCGGCCCACGCCCTCGACCAGGGTCGGCCGATCTACGGCCAGCCGTGGCCGTGGCTGTTCGGGCACTCCGGCATCGCGCTCACCAAGACCATGGGAGGCGGCGCCGACTACACCTACGGCTACCCGCCGCTGACCGCGCTGCTCGCCGCGCCCGTGCACCTGGTGGTGCACAGCACCGCCGCGGCCACCCTGGTCACCACCGGCGCCCTGATGGCCGGCGCGGTGCTGCTGTGGCTGATGCTGCCCGCGCCCTGGCGGTCAGCGGCTACCGCGGTCTGCCTCGGCTTCGACCTGCTGCCGCAGTACGCCCGCGCGGGCTACCCCGCCATGCTCGTCTTCGCCCTGCTGGTCCCGGTCGTGGTCCGCTGGCCGGAGACCGGCGCCGGCGGGCGGCTGGGACGCTCCGGGGTGGTGCGCGCGCTCTGCCTCGGCGGCGCCTGCGCCTCCCAGCAGCTCGCCTGGTTCCTCACCCCGTTCCTGCTGGTCGCCCTGTACGCGGTGCGGCGCGGCGAGCTGGGCGGGCGCGGCGCCCTCGCCGTCACCGCCCGCTACGCCGGCACCGCCCTGCTGTCCTGGAGCCTGCTGAACGCCTACGTCGCCGCCCAGGACCCGGTGGACTGGCTGCACGGCATCCTGCTGCCCCTGACGCAGAACGCGATCCTGCACGGGCAGGGCGTCGTGGACATCTCGTACTACTTCACCGACGGCAGCAGCCGGCTGAGCTTCTACTCCTACGGCAGCGTGCTGCTCCTGCTCGGGCTGCTCGCCGCGACCTGCCTGTTCGTGCGGCGGCTCGGGCCCGCGGTCGCGGTGCTGCCCTGGGCGTCGTTCTACTTCGCCACCCGCTCCCAGGACGGGTACTTCCTGATGCTCACCCCGCTGTGGCTGGCCGCGCTGGCCACGGTGCCCGCCTCGGCGCTGGCCGGCGCCTGGCAGCCGCGGCTGCCGGCGGCCCTGCGCGGCCGCCGCGCGAAGGCGGCGGTGCTGGGCGGGCTGCTGGTTCCCGCGGTGGCCTGCGTCGGCGTGGCCGCCGCGAGCCCGCCGCCGCTGTCGATGACGGTCGTCCCGCGGCTCGCCCGCGCGCACCACGGGCTGACGGCCGTGACGGTCCGGGTGGCCAACCGGGGGTCCGTCGCGCTGACCCCGCACTTCGCCTCGCGCAGCGGCCAGGGCTCGTCCGCGTGGTGGACCGTCGAGGCGGGCCCGCGCACCCTGGGCCCGCACGCCGCCACCACCTACCGCCTGCGGCCCCCCGGCGGCTACCGCGCCTTCCCGGCGCACCAGCACCTCTACCTGACGGCGTTCACCGACGGCCCGATGACCGTGACCTCCGCGCTCGTTCCGTCGGCGGGGGCGGCCCCGCGGCACTGAGCGCCGTCCCCGGGTTCCGGGGGGCGCGTGCCCGGGGGCGGTGACGGCGGGCGGACCATGAAGACGTCGATCGGGTCCTCGGACTCGACGGTGAAGCCGTGCCGCTCGTACAGGCGGCGGGCGGTACTGCCCTGGAGGACGGTCAGCCGGGTGGCGGCGCCCTCCCGGTCCGCCCGGGCCAGCAGCGCCCGCAGCACCGAGGTGCCCAGTCCGCGTCCCTGGTGGCCGGGGGCGAGGTAGAAGTGCTCCAGGACGCGCGAGCCGTCGCCCGCCGACCGGAAGGTGACCGACCCGGCGACGTCGGCGCCCGCCATGATGACCGAGGTGTGGTCGCGGGAGAAGCCGTCCCGCAGCCGCTGCCGCACCCGGTGGTCGTCGTAGCGCCCGAGCCTTTCCAGGTCCGCGCGCATGACCACGGCCTTCAGCTCGGCCACCGTCTCGACGTCGGCCGCCGTCGCGGGCCGCAGCGACCAGCCGGCCCCGGCCGTACGCGGACCGGGGACCGTATCGGTGCCGGTGCCCGCGGCCGGGCCCGCGCCCGCGCCCGTCGTCGTACCCGTGCCCTCGCCCGTAGCCGTCCTGCCCGTGGCCGTCCTGCCGTCGGTGGCGCTCACTCGTTGTCACCGCCGGTCCGCTCGGCCGCCGCGGCCGGCGCGTCGTCCTCCACGGTCACGGCCTGGGCCGGCACCACGGTGCCCGGCCCGCCCGTGATCTCGATGCCCTCGCGGACGAACGCCTGCTTGATCCGCCAGCGCAGCTCGCGCGAGACGCTCCCGGCCTGGCCCGGCATGGTGCGGGCCTGGGCCTGGAGCACCACGGAGTCCGCGGCGACCGACTCCAGGCCGAGCACCTTCACCGGCTCCCACAGCCGCTCGTCCCAGGGCGTCTCCTTGGCCATGTCGTCCGCGGCCGCCGCGATCACCCCGCGCGCCCGGTCCAGGTTCTCGCCCGCGCCCACCTGCACGTCCACCACCGCGGTGGCCCAGCCCTGGCTGAGGTTGCCGATCCGCTTCACCTCGCCGTTGCGGACGTACCAGATCTCGCCGCCGTCGCCGCGCAGCTTCGTGACCCGCAGGCCGACCTCCACCACGGTGCCGGTCGCCACGCCCGCGTCGATCACGTCGCCGACCCCGTACTGGTCCTCCAGGATCATGAACACACCGGAGAGGAAGTCCGTCACCAGGTTGCGGGCGCCGAAGCCGATCGCGACCCCGGCCACACCCGCGCTGGCCAGCAGCGGCGCCAGGTTGATCTTCAGCACGGACAGCACGGTCAGCGCCGCGGTCCCCAGGATCAGGAACGAGGCCACGCTGCGCAGCACCGACCCGATCGCCTCGCTGCGCTGCCGGCGCCGCTCGGCGTTGACCAGCAGCCCGCCCAGCGCGGTGTTCGCGGCGACCTCGGCGCCCCGGTTCATCCGTTCGATCAGCCGGCTGATCGTCTTGCGCACCACCGAACGGAGTACCACCGCGATCGCGATGATCAGCAGGATGCGCAGGCCCGAGGTGAGCCAGTTCGCCCAGTTGTCGTCCACCCAGCTACTGGCCTGTGCCGCCGAACGGGGGACCTCGGCGAACGGCGCGGTGTTCTGGGGCTGCGGGGTCGGGCTGGACACGAACGAGACCTCCGTCGGGGTGCGAAGCCTCCAATGTAACGGCGCGGAAAAGCTGTGAACGATGCCGTCTCGTTGCACGTCGGAGGAGCGGAAGGCCGCCGAACGGGGGATGTATGGAGGGTGCGGCGGCGTTGTCCCAGCAGGGACCGGGGGCGGGAGGAGGCCCGAGTGTGGTCCAAAACACCTTCGGTCCGTTACCCGGGCATGGTGGCGCGGTGCACCGCATTCCGGAGAGACTGAGGCCAGATCGTCCCGGCGCGAGCCACGCGCCGCCGGCGCCTAAGGAGGCATCCGTGCCGCATGTCCTGGTACTGAACGCGTCGTACGAGCCACTCGGCGTCGTACCGCTACGCCGCGCGCTCATCCTCGTGCTCAACAACAAGGCCGTGTGCCTGGAGGAATCCGGCGCCTACCTGCACAGCGAGACCCAGGCGCTGCCCGCGCCGAGTGTCGTGAAACTCACCAAGTTCGTCCGCGTCCCCTTCCGGGGCACGGTGCCGCTCACCCGGCGGGCGCTGTTCGCCCGGGACGGCGGCAAGTGCGCGTACTGCGGGGCCGCCGCCACCAGCGTCGACCACGTCATCCCGCGCAGCCGCGGCGGCCAGCACGCCTGGGACAACGTGGTTGCGGCGTGCAGACGCTGCAACCACGTGAAGGCGGACCGCCACGTCGCCGAGCTCGGATGGCGGCTGCGCCATCAACCGGCCCCACCGTCGGGGCTGGCCTGGCGGATCATCGGGACCGGACATCGGGACCCGAGGTGGCTGCCATACCTGCAACCCTTCGGCGCGGACGACGCCCTGGCCCGGATCGACGGCATATCAGCCTGAGACCGGGCTTTCGTGTGTTCGGGGCCGGGTCGTTCGACAACTGTGCAACAAAGCCGGCGGCCGGTCCCCGTCCCGTGGACGCCGCTCTGCCCGGTTGGCAAGATGCCGCCCAGCAACGGGGGGGTCGAACCGACCAAGGCGGAGCAGCCGAGGGGGACACGTGGTACGACCGGACGACGGGGGCGGGGACTTCAGCGGGATCGACCCGCAGAAGCTCTGGGACATGATCGGTTCGATCAAGAGCCGGGCCGGCGACGACGGCAGCGCGCGTTCCCTGGTCAACGGCTGGATGGGCCAGGCCAACCGGATCGGCCTGGACACCAGCCGCCTGACCAAGATCAACACGCACTTCACCTGGGCCCAGGACCAGGTGCCGATGCTGCAACGCCGGCACAGCCTGGCGGTGGACGGGGCCAAGGAGCAGCAGCAGTTCGGCAGCACCGGCATGGTCGGCGCCGGGGCGTCCTCCCTCGGCAACTACCCGACCACGGCCGCCGCGCAGAAGGGCGCGCAGGACGACGCCCAGCAGTGGAAGGACGGCAAGATCTCGGCCCAGGAGTACTACAAGCGGCTCCAGGCCAACGAGTTCGACCCGGACTACTGCAAGGCGGCGGCCGACGCGCTGGGCCCGACCAGGCTCCAGGAGCTGGAGCAGGAGTCGTTCGCCGCCGACCCGGACCATGAGGACAGCAAGGTGGGCATCACCACGCTGGCGACCGTGGTGGCCACCGCCATGCGCAACGGCTTCGACCTCAAGGAGTCGACGGGCTTCAAGGAGGAGAAGGTCGAGAACATCCAGCTACTGGCGGGCCTCGTGCCGTACGCCACCTTCCCCTCGGACGTCCTCGTCGACCTCGGCAAGCAGAGCCTCGCGCCGGGCAACTACATGTACGGCAAGGCGATCTGGCCGGCGCTGGCCGCGGACCCGGCGGCGGCCACGCGGTTCCTGCACGACGACATGGCCTACATCCCGGAGTGGATGAAGGGCGACTCCGACCACCACGGCGGACTGCCCGACGACCAGGCCGGGGCGTTCGCCGAGGTGGTCAAGGCGGGCACCATCCCCGGCCCGGGCGCCGACGCGGACATGGCCGCCGACAACACCACCAAGCTGATCCAGTACTACGCGAAGAACCCGGACAACCACACGCACGAGGAGATCCAGGGCGTCTTCGACCAGGACATCGCGTACTACTTCTCCGACCTCCAGTCGTCCCTGACCGACCCGGTCCACATCGACCTCGGGCCCGGGCACGTGACCGCCTCGTCGGAGGAATGGCAGGCGTTCACCGGCGAGGGAATGCTCAACCCGGAGGCGGGCGGAAAGCTCTACGCGTTCGCCGCGCAGCAGGCCGACGAGCTGGCCCGGGACAATCCGGACGACGCGGTGGCCGTCCACGGCGCGGGCGTACTGGAGGGGTTCTTCTCGCAGGAGGCGCACAACGTCTACCAGCAGGAGGCGCAGGACTACAAGGACGGGAAGGGGAAGTGGCAGAACAGCTTCAAGGACAACGCCAAGCTGGGCGTCTCGATGGCGATCGACTTCTCCCTCGACCCGCAGGGGACCCTCAAGTCCGAGGCCGTGGACGGGGTGAAGAACATCATCGACCTGGGGATCGACCACTGGCCCAGCGATTCGGCCCCGGCGCCGAAGGACCCCGGACAGATCAGCTGGGGCCACGACTGGGAGTCCTCGGCCAAGGACTACTACCGGGAGCACGGAAAGTTCCCGCCGGTCACCACGTCCGACGGCATCACCTGGACGGGCGACCCGAAGGAGTACGCGCAGGAATACGGCTGCCCCGAATTCATCGACGCGGACGGAAACCTGCGAATTTCGGGCTCGGCGGCACAGCAGGCGAAGGAAAGAACCGCCTACAATGCCTGGCTCAAGGACCCGGCGGTGGGCAAGGTCATCGCCCAGGGAGGACCTTTCATCCAACGCGACCTCGGTCGCCACGACGGTCAGGACCTGGCGGGAGACTGATGAGGTACAAGTGGTTGCCGGCGGTGTGTGCCGTGGTCGTGGTGTCGGCCGCTGCCTGCTCCAGCGGTGGGGTGAACGCCGAAAAGGGCAAGGAACGCGCCAACCAGACCCGCAAGGAGACGGCCGCCGTCTACTGGAAGCTCTACAACTCCCTCGACGCCCCCGCGTCCACCTCCGGCGGCGCCGGCTACTTCACGTCGTGCGGCAAAAGCGGTTCCTCTTCGGTGCAGTACGTCGTGCGCGCCCTGATAAGGGCCACGTCCGACAAGAAGATGACCTACGCGTCGCTGGAGCAGACGGTGGCGGACCAGTTGGCGGCTGCCGGGTGGCACCTCACCCCGAGCGAGGACGGCAGATCGGCCGAGAAGAGCGGGATCACCGTCGAACTGGAGCTGCCCAGCGTCGGGGCCGGGCCCACGACGGCCCTCCAGGTCGAGAGCGGCTGCGTCGATGTCGGCGCCGCCAAGGACACCGTCTCCGACGGCTACTCCTTCAACTCGGACTGGGACCAGTACAAGGACGCCGACGCGTCGGCGTCCCCGGTTCCCACGACCTTCCCCTCCGCCGACTGACGCACCCCCGCGACCCGCGGCGCCGCAGGCCACGGCGGCTCCGCGGGGCCGCGGCGATACGTGCGAGGATGGGCGTGCCATCGGGGGAGATCCGGTGAGCGGGACCCGGGTGATCGATATCCGGATCGATCCGGTCGACACGTCCGTCGACACGTTCGGAAGCGAAGGAGAGGGCCGTCGTGGCTGGTACGAACCTCACGCGTGCGGAGGCGCAGGAGCGTGCGCGCCTGCTCGGCGTGGATGCGTACGACATCGAGCTGGACCTGCGCGGTGCCCAGGACGGCGGGACCTTCCGCTCGGTCACCACCGTGCGCTTCGAGGTGCGCGAGCCCGGTTCGAGCTTCATCGACCTCGTCGCCCCGACCGTGCACGAGGTGGTGCTCAACGGGACCGCGCTCGACCCCGAGCGCGTCTTCGCCGACTCCAGGATCGCCCTCGACGACCTGCCCGCCGGGGCGAACGAACTGCGCGTCGTCGCGACCTGCGCGTACACCAACAGCGGCGAGGGCCTGCACCGCTTCGTCGACCCGGTGGACAAGCAGGCGTACCTGTACACGCAGTTCGAGGTGCCGGACGCGCGGCGGGTCTTCGCCAGCTTCGAGCAGCCCGACCTGAAGGCCGCCTTCGCCTTCACCGTCAAGGCGCCGGCCGGCTGGACCGTCGTGTCGAACTCGCCGACGCCCGAGGTGCCCGAGGACGGCGTGTGGGTCTTCGCGCCCACCCCGCGCATCTCCTCCTACGTCACGGCGCTCATTGTCGGCCCGTACGCGTCGGTGCACAGCAGTTGGGAGGGCGACGGCCAGAGCGTGCCGCTCGGCGTGTACTGCCGGCCCTCCCTCGTGGAGCACCTGGACGCCGAGGAGATCTTCGCCGTCACCCGGCAGGGCTTCGACTGGTTCCACGACAAGTTCGCGCACCCGTACCCGTTCCCCAAGTACGACCAGCTCTTCGTGCCGGAGTTCAACGCGGGCGCCATGGAGAACGCCGGCGCGGTCACCATCCGCGACCAGTACGTCTTCCGCTCCAAGGTCACCGACTCGTCCTACGAGCTGCGCGCCGAGACCATCCTGCACGAGCTGGCCCACATGTGGTTCGGCGACCTGGTCACCATGGAGTGGTGGAACGACCTCTGGCTCAACGAGTCGTTCGCCACCTACACCTCCATCGCCTGCCAGGCGCACGCCCCCGGCTCGAAGTGGCCGCACTCCTGGACCACCTTCGCCAACAGCATGAAGACCTGGGCGTACCGGCAGGACCAACTGCCCTCCACGCACCCGATCATGGCGGAGATCAACGACCTGGAAGACGTCCTGGTCAACTTCGACGGGATCACCTACGCCAAGGGCGCCTCCGTCCTCAAGCAACTCGTCGCCTACGTCGGCATGGACGAGTTCTTCGCCGGCGTGCAGCAGTACTTCAAGCGGCACGCGTGGGGCAACACCCGCCTGTCCGACCTGCTGGGCGCGCTGGAGGAGACCTCCGGGCGCGACCTGAAGTCCTGGTCGAAGGCGTGGCTGGAGACCGCCGGCATCAACGTGCTGCGCCCGGAGATCGAGGTCGACGCCGACGGCACCGTGACCTCCTTCGCGGTGCGCCAGGAGGCGCCCGCGCTGCCGGCCGGCGCCAAGGGCGAGCCGGTGCTGCGCCCGCACCGCATCGCGATCGGCGCCTACGACCTCGTGGACGGCGTGCTGTCCCGCACCCGCCGGATCGAGCTGGACGTCGACGGCGCCCGCACCGAGGTGCCCGAACTGGTCGGCACGCCCCGCCCGGACGTCTTCCTGCTCAACGACGACGACCTGTCGTACGCCAAGATCCGGCTGGACGAGCGCTCGCTGGCTGTGGTCCGCGACCACCTCGGCGACTTCACCGAGTCGCTGCCGCGCGCGCTGGTCTGGGCGGCAGCCTGGGACATGACGCGCGACGGCGAGCTGGCCGCGCGCGACTACCTGGAGCTGGTGCTGCACGGCATCGGCAAGGAGAGCGACATCGGCGTGGTGCAGTCGCTGCACCGCCAGGTCAAGCTGGCCCTGGACGCGTACGTCGCGCCGCAGTGGCGGGAGACCGGCGTGGAGCGCTGGACGCGGGCGGCGCTGGAGCACCTGGAGGCCGCCGCGCCCGGCAGCGACCACCAGCTCGCCTGGGCCCGCGCCTTCGCCGGCACCGCCCGCACGCCCGAGCAACTCGACATCCTCCAGGGGCTGCTCGACGGCACCCGCTCCTACGACGGCCTCGCGGTGGACACCGAGCTGCGCTGGGTGCTGCTGACCCGGCTGGCCGCGACCGGCAGGGCCGGTGACGACGCCATCGACGCCGAGCTGGTCCGCGACCCCACCTCCGCCGGCGAGCAGCATGCCGCCGCGGCCCGCGCCGCCCGCCCCGACGAGGAGAACAAGCAGGCCGTCTGGGCGTCGGTCGTCGACGAGGACAAGCTGCCCAACGCGGTGCAGGACGCCGTCATCACGGGCTTCGTGCAGAGCGACCAGCGCGACCTGCTCGCCCCCTACGCCGAGCGGTACTTCGCGTCGGTCAAGAAGGTGTGGGACTCGCGCAGCTACGAGATGGCGCAGCAGATCGTGGTCGGCCTGTACCCGTGGCTCCAGATCTCGCAGCAGACCCTCGACGCGACCGACGCGTGGCTGGCCTCGGCCGAGCCGGTGCCGGCGCTGCGCCGGCTGGTGGTGGAGTCCCGCTCCGGCGTCGAGCGGGCCCTGAAGGCGCAGGCCGCGGACGAGGCCGCCGCGTCGTAACCACCCCCCGCACGCGTTCCTCCGGCGGTGCCCCGGTCCCCTCGGGCCGGGGCACCGCCGTGTCCGCGTAGGCGGCCGGCGGGACTCCGTCGGCCGTACCCGGCGGCCGCGTTGCGCGGGGCCCGGCGCGGCGCTCAGGTGAACGAACCGGTGTGACGGGAGTGGCGGGACGGTAACGCAGGTAAAGATGTGGCCAACTGCTACCTGCACGTTGGCCACGTGTTCACCGGCGGCCCCCATCGACCCACGCCTCCCACCCTTCAGGCTGCCGTGGGGCCTCCGGCAAGGGTGCCCCGCCGACAGCTCAAGGAGGAACGTTCATGGCCGAGTTGACGCGTCGCAGACTCCTCGGATCGGCGGCCGGAGCGGTGGGCGGCGCGGCCGCGCTGTCCCTGCTCCCGCCGAGCGTGCAGAAGGCGGTCGCCGCCGGCCCGCCGCGCGGCGGTTCGCTGCGCGACATCGAGCACGTGGTCATGCTGATGCAGGAGAACCGGTCGTTCGACCACTACTTCGGCACCCTGTCCGGTGTGCGCGGCTTCAACGACCCGCACGCGAAGAAGCTCTCCACCGGCCGCTCGGTCTTCTACCAGCCCGACGCCGAGAACCCCGACGGCTACACCCTCCCCTTCCACCTGGACACCAAGAGCACCAGCGCCCAGGCGATCCCCTCCACCAGCCACGCCTACGCGGTGCAGCACCAGGCGTGGAACGGCGGCGCGATGGACCAGTGGCTGCCCGCCCACCGCGCGGCCGACGGCGCCAACGGCCCCTACGTGATGGGCTACTACACGCGCGAGGACATCCCGTTCCAGTTCGCGCTCGCGGAGACCTTCACCATCTGCGACAACTACTACTGCTCGATGATGGGCCCGACCTGGCCCAACCGGCTGTACTGGATGACCGGCACCGTGGACCCGGGCGGCACCAAGGGCGGCCCGGTGATCAGCAACGTGGCGCCCACGCCCTACCGCTGGACCACCTACGCCGAGCGCCTCCAGGCGGCCGGCGTGGACTGGAAGGTCTACCAGGAGACCGACAACTACGGCACCAACATGCTCTCGCAGTTCCAGCAGTTCCAGGACGCGAAGCCGGGCGACCCGCTGTACGACCGGGCGATGGTCTTCCAGCCCGAGGGCACCTTCGAGGACGACGCCCGCAACGACCGGCTGCCGGCCGTCTCGTGGATCCTTCCCACCAGCTACCAGTCCGAGCATCCGGACTACCTGCCGGCCGCCGGCGCGGACTTCGTGGCGTCCAAGATCGAGGCCATCGCGTCCAACCCCGAGGTGTGGGCGAAGACCGCGTTCATCCTCAACTACGACGAGAACGACGGGCTCTTCGACCACGTGGTGCCGCCGACCGCCAAGGCCGGCACCCCGGACGAGTACATCGACGGGCTGCCGATCGGCGCGGGCTTCCGGGTGCCGGCGATCATCGTCTCGCCGTGGACCGTCGGGGGATGGGTGGCGAGCGAGGCGTTCGACCACACCTCGTCGCTGCGGTTCCTGGAGCGGTTCACCGGCGTCGAGGAGCCGAACATCTCGCAGTGGCGCCGCCGCACCTTCGGCGACCTCACCTCGGCGTTCCGCTTCGCGAGCACCGCCCCGAGGCCGCCGCGGCTGCCCGACAACACCGCGGAGCAGCTCGCCGAGGCCGAGCAGGAGGTCGCCACCCTGCCCAAGCCGACCCTGCCGGGCGCCGACCAGAGCTTCCCGAAGCAGGAGAAGGGCAACCGCCCGCACACCTGAGCGGGCCCGCGTGCCGGAAAGGGCCCGCGCACCTGAGCGGGCCCGCGCCCCTGAGAGGGTCCGCTGAAAGGGTCCGCGCGCCGGGAACGGTCCGTCCCCGCCCAACGCCCGCGCGCCGCCTCCCGTACCGGGGGCGGCGCGTCAGGGTGGGCCGGCGGCGCCGTCAGGCGTCAGGGCTGCTGCTTGCGGGACTTGTCCGTGACGATGACCAGGCCGGCGATGACCCCGAACAGCACCAGCGGGAGGGCCACGAACAGGCCGAGCGTCTGGATCACGCTCAGGCCGGAGCCCGGATCGTCGCCGTCGTCGCGCGTCAGGGCGAACGCGGGGGACGACATCAGCAGCAGCAGCGTCGTACCGGTGGTGACGACCCCGGCGCGCACGACCTTCTTGGTGAGCTTCTTGTCCACGGAGTCAATGTAGTGACCGCACCCGCGCCTCGTGCGCGCGGGGTGCCCTACAGGCGCGTCGGGCGCGTCGCGAGCGCCCCGCGCAGCTCCTCGGCGAGGGCGTGCAGCCGCGGCGACGCGGCCAGCTCCTCCAGCGTGACCGGCCGCCCGTCCGCCCCGGCGACCGGCAGCCGCCAGTTCGGGTACTCCGTGGAGGTGCCGGGCAGGTTCTGCGGGCGGCGGTCGCCGACGGTGTCCGGCAGCCACACCCCGACCATCCGCGCCGGGGTCCGGGCCAGGAACCGGTGCACCGCCTTCACCACCTCCTCCTCGTCCACCGGGCCCTCCGGCAGCAGCCCCAGCCGCCCCAGCAGCGCGATCCACTCCGCCACCTCCGCGGCGTCCTCCGCCTGCTCCTCCTCCAGCGGCCGGCCCAGCAGCCCCAGCCGGTGCCGCAGCCCGACGTGCTCCCCGGTCAGCCGGGCCGCGGTGCTCGGCAGGTCGTGCGTGGTCGCCGTCGCCAGGCACGCCTCCCGCCACGCCGAGGGCGCCAGCGGACGGCGCTCCGGATCCGCCCCGGAGTAGTCCCGCTCGAACCACAGCACCGACGTGCCCAGCACCCCCCGGTCGGCCAGCTCCTCCCGCACCCCCGGCTCCACGGTCCCCAGGTCCTCGCCGATCACCACCGCGCCGGCCTCGTACGCCTCCAGGGCCAGCAGCCCGAGCATCGCCCGCGCGTCGTACCGGACGTACGTGCCCTCCGTCGGCGGGCGGCCCTGCGGCACCCACCACAGCCGGAACAGGCCCATCACGTGGTCCATCCGCAGGCCGCCGGCGTGCCGCAGCATCCGGGCGACCAGGTCGCGGTAGGGCGCGTAGCCGGTCGCCGCCAGCGCGTCCGGTCGCCACGGCGGCAGCCCCCAGTCCTGGCCGCGGGAGTTGAAGGCGTCCGGCGGCGCCCCGACCGAGATGCCCGCGGCCAGCACGTCCTGCATCGACCAGGCGTCCGAACCGGCCGGGTGCACGCCCACCGCCAGGTCGTGCACCACCCCGACCGGCATCCCGGCGTCCCGCGCGGACCGCTGCGCCGCGCCGAGCTGGCCGTCGGTCAGCCAGGTCAGCCACGCGTGGAAGTCCACCCGCTCCAGCAGCTCGCTGCGCGCCCGCGCGACCTGCGGCGAACGCGGGTCGCGCAGCCCCGGCGGCCAGGCGTGCCAGTCCGGGCCGTGCAGCTCGGCCAGCGCCGACCAGGTGGCGTGGTCGTCCAGCGCCTGGCCCTGCTCGGCGAGGAAGTCCGCGTAGGCCGCCCGGCGGCCCGGGCTCAGCGGCACCGCCCGCAGCACCTCCAGGGCCCGCGCCTTCAGCGCCCACACCGCGTCCCGGTCGATCAGCGCGTCCTTCGCCAGCACGCCGTCGCGCAGCACGGCCGCCTCCGCCAGCAGCCCCGCCACCTGCTCGCGGGCCCCGGTCGGCAGGTAGGCATACTCCGGGACCTCCTCCACCCGCAGGTAGACCGGGTCGGGGAAGCGCCGCGACGACGGGCGGTAGGGCGAGGGGTCGGTGGGGTGGCCGGGCACCGCGGCGTGCAGCGGGTTGATCTGCACGAACCCCGCGCCCAGGGTGCGGCCGGACCACGCCGCGAGGTCGGCGAGGTCGGCGAGGTCGCCCATGCCCCAGGAGCGCGAGGACAGCGTGGAGTAAAGCTGCGCCATGAAGCCGAAGGTGCGCTCCGGCGGGCCGGGCAGCCGCTCGGGCGCCACCACCAGGTCACCGGTGGAGACGCGGCCGTCGGGCGTCGTGGCGCGCAGCGCGTAGCGGCCCGGCGCGGTGGGCGCGGCGGCCAGCGGTTCGCCGGTGCGGGAGGCCACGGTCAGCCCGCTGCCCCGCGGCAGCCGGGCCAGGACGGCGTCCAGGGTGTCGTGCCCGGCCCGCAGCACCGTGCAGGGGTCGAGCAGGCGGTTGCCCTCCCGCTGCTCGTACGCCGCCACGGCGTCCTTGACCGCGTAGTGCGTGCTCGCGTCCACCCCGAGCGCGGCCAGCACCGCCACGATCGTGTCCTCCGGGACGGGCACCTCCGTGTCCGCGGTCGGGCGGTACGTCACGTCCACCCCGTACAACCCGGCCAGCCGTACCCGGTCCATCGGGCCTCCGTCCTCACAGTGCGTGCTCAGACCCCTACCCCGGGGTGCCTCCCTCCTACCCCGCCCCGGCGGTCCCACCTCGCGGCCGGCCGCCCGGGAGCGCGGCCGGGGCTCTCCTCCGGACGCTTTCGGGGCATCCTCGGAGGCGTCCGCGGGCCTGCCCCGGGCACTTTCGGGGGTCGGGAAAACCCCACCGGCAGGACGCCGGAGAGCGCCATGGTCCGGGCCGCCGTGGCTTCGTAGCGTCGGGGTGTGGACGGAACGCGAAGCACGGACGGATACGCGGGAGGACCCGTGGGCGGCTACGGAGACGGGCGCGTGGGCGGCTACGGGGACGGGCGCGTGGGCGGCTACGGGGACGGGCACGCCGCCGGGCACCGCGTGGGGGCCGTCGCCGGCACGGCGCCCCCCGCGGTGGAACTGCGCGGCGTGCGCCGCACCTACGGCCGGGGTGCCGCGGCGGTGCACGCGCTGCGCGGCATCGACCTGGCGCTGCCGCGGGGCACGTTCACCGCGGTGATGGGGCCCTCCGGCTCCGGCAAGAGCACCTTCCTCCAGTGCGCGGCGGGCCTGGACCGCCCCTCGGACGGCGCGGTGCTGCTCGGCGGCGAGGACATCACCGGGCTGAGCGAGGACAAGCTGACCCGGTTGCGCCGCAGCCGGATCGGCTTCGTCTTCCAGTCGTTCAACCTGCTGCCGTCGCTGACGGTCCAGCAGAACGTGCTGCTGCCCCAGCGACTGGCCGGGCGGCGCCCCGACCGGCGCTGGGCCGCCGCGATGCTCGGCCGGGTCGGCCTGGACGGCTACGGCAGGCGGCGCCCCGGCCAGCTCTCCGGCGGACAGCAGCAGCGTGTGGCGGTCGCCCGCGCGCTGGTCACCGGCCCGGAGGTGGTCTTCGCGGACGAGCCGACCGGCGCGCTCGACACGGGCACGGCCCGCGAGGTGCTGGCGCTGCTGCGGCAGGCGGTCGACGGCGGCCCGGACGGGACCGGTCCGGCCGCGACCGTGGTGATGGTGACCCATGACCCGGTCGCCGCGTCGTACGCCGACCGGGTGCTGTTCCTGGCGGACGGCAACCTGGCGGGGGAGCTGGTCGCTCCCGACCCGAAGACGGTGGCGGACCGGATGGTCGCGTTGACCGCGCGGGGCGGGGGAGGCGGGGTTCCGGGTGCCGAGGCGGGCGCGGGTGCCGCGGCGCCCATGGGTGCGTCCGGTGGGTCCGGTGCGTCCGGTCCGCCCGGTGCTTCCGGTGCCGGGGCTCCGGGTGCGCCGGGGGTTCCCGGCGGCCTCGCGGCGGGGGACGGCCGCGGCGCGCGGGGGAGGGTGGCGTGACGAACGGCCTGGCCCGTGCCTCCGTCCGCTTCCGGCCCGCCTCCTTCGCCGGCACGTTCGTCGCGCTGCTCTTCGCGGCCGTGGTGGTCACCGCCTGCGGCGTCCTGCTCCAGACCGGGCTGACCGCCCATGTGCCGCCGGTCCGCTACGCGCGCGTACCGGTCGTGGTCGCCGCCGACCCGCAGGCCCACCTCACCACCGGCCATGGCGACGACCGCGACACCGACTCCGAGGCCCTGCCCGATCAGCCGCG